>JBECKV010000004.1:0-14348 GCA_040235495.1 Porticoccaceae bacterium | reverse complement strand
TGATGCCTGGAGACAACATCCAGATGACGGTGGCGTTGATTGCACCGATAGCCATGGAAGAAGGGCTGCGCTTTGCGATTCGGGAAGGCGGTCGTACGGTGGGCGCCGGCGTGGTGGCGAAAATTATTGAGTAGTAGTGCGCCGCGAAAGTCTTTTCGCGGCCTTATTTCGCTTGACAGTGATAGGGGGTGTAATTAAAATTCCGCCTCTTTTTTCGGCGGTCCCGGCGCATTTCCAGTGATCGCGGCCAACTATCCAGACGAGAGACCGAATGCAAGATCAACGGATCAGAATACGACTGAAGGCGTTCGACCATAAGCTGATCGATATTTCCACACAGGAGATTGTTGAAACAGTCAAGCGTACGGGCGCCCAGATACGCGGCCCTATTCCCCTGCCGACGCGCAAGGAGCGCTACACGATCCTGATTTCGCCGCATGTAAACAAGGATGCGCGAGATCAATATGAAATCCGCACGCATAAACGCTTGCTGGAAATTATAGAGCCCACGGAGAAAACCGTGGACGCCCTGACCAAGCTTGATCTGGCGGCCGGCGTTGACGTGCAGATTAGCCTGGGTTGATAAATTAAATTCTCAGCTGGCTTCGGCCGGCGAGTGTAACGCTCTGAAATGGGCGGCCATAGCGGGTAAAAGCCCCGTACACCAAGAGGTTAGACATGAGCGTTGGAGTTGTAGGCCGCAAGTGCGGCATGAGTCGCGTGTTCGGCGAGGATGGGCAATCCATTCCGGTGACTGTAATCGAAGTCGAACCGAACCGCGTTACCCAGGTTAAAACGCTGGAGCGCGACGGATATTCAGCGGTCCAGGTGGCCGTCGGTTCCCGGCGCGTTTCTCGTGTCACCAAGGCTCAGGCGGGCCACTATGCCAAAGCAGGCTCCGAGGCCGGCAGCTGCGTTCGAGAGTTGCGTGCCAGTGCGACCGAGCTTGAGCCGCTCTTGGCGCCGGGAGCCGGATTCACCGTTGAGCAGTTCGAGGTCGGTCAAGTAGTCGACATATCCGGCATTTCCAAGGGCAAAGGCTTTGCCGGTGTTATCAAGCGCTGGAATTTCAGCATGCAGGATGCCACTCACGGCAACTCCCTGTCTCATCGCGCGCCAGGATCAATCGGTCAAAACCAGAGTCCGGGTCGAGTATTTAAAGGCAAGAAGATGGCTGGCCACATGGGCGCTCGCAACGTAACGGTGCAAAACCTCGAAATTGTGCGTGTTGACGCGCGGCGCAACCTGTTGCTGGTCAAGGGCGCGGTCCCTGGAGCCCCGGGTGGCAACGTGATTATCCGCCCAGCGGTCAAGGCCTAGGGGGTAAAAGACGATGGAGCTGAGCATAGCTACACCTGGCGGCAGTGGCGGAACGCTTACCGTGTCTGACGCGGCCTTTGCCAGTGAATTCAATCAAAGTCTGGTGCACCAGGCGGTAACCGCCGCTCTTGCAGGCGCGCGGCAGGGTACGCGCGCGCAGAAGAATCGCGCGGCGGTAGCCGGTGGCGGCAGGAAACCATGGCGGCAGAAAGGCACTGGGCGAGCCCGCGCGGGCACATCGAGCAGTCCGATCTGGCGTTCCGGTGGGGTCACCTTTGCCGCGCGGCCGCAGGATCACAGCCAGAAACTCAATCGCAAGATGTATCGTGGCGCCCTGCGTTCGATATTCTCGGAGCTGGCCCGTCAGGAACGCCTGGTGGTGGTCGAGAGCTTTGACATGGAGTCCCCAAAGACCAAGGCCCTGGTAGCGAGGCTCAACGAGTTGGGTCTCAGCGATGTGCTTATTTTGACCGAAGAGGTCAACGAGAACCTCTATTTGTCCGCGCGCAACCTGCACAAGGTGGACGTGCGCGACGCTGCTGGCCTGGACCCGGTCAGCCTGATTCGTTTTGAAAAGGTGTTGGTGACGGTGCCGGCCCTGCGCAAAATAGAGGAGATGCTGGTATGAACAACGAGCGGCTTCTCAAAATCCTGTTGCAACCGGTGATCACGGAAAAGACCGCGGGTCTTGGTGAAAGCAGCAACCAGGTTGTGTTCAAGGTGGTGCCAAGCGCGGAAAAGCGAGAGATAAAAGCGGCGGTGGAGACGCTTTTTGGCGTGCAGGTGCTGGGCGTGCATATTGTTAATGTCAAGGGCAAAACGCGGCGTACGCGTACCGGGCTTGGCAAATGTTCGGACTGGAAAAAAGCCTATGTCCGCCTGGTGCCTGGCCAGGATATCGATTTCACCACGGTGTAGGGAGAGCGGTCATGCCCGTAGTCAAAAGAAAACCCACCTCGCCGGGTCGCAGATTCGTAGTCAGTGTCGTTCATCCCGATTTGCACAAGGGCGCGCCCCACGGCCCTCTGCTGGAACGGCAAAACAAGGGTGGCGGGCGCAATAACGGCGGTCGTGTCACCGTTCGCCACGTCGGCGGTGGTCACAAGCAACATTATCGGGTGATCGATTTCAAGCGTGATAAGGACGAGGTGCCGGCAAAGGTCGAGCGCCTTGAGTACGACCCCAACCGCACGGCAAACATAGCGCTGCTATGTTATGCCGATGGCGAGCGGCGCTACATTATCGCGCCCAAGGGCTTGAGCGCTGGTGATTCGGTGCAGTCGGGCCAGATGGCGGCGATCAAGGCTGGAAACTGTCTGCCCCTGAGAACCATCCCGGTGGGCAGTGTGATCCATTGTGTCGAGCTAAAGCCTGGCAAGGGCGCGCAACTGGCCCGCAGTGCCGGCGCATCGGTGCAGCTGGTTGCTCGCGAGGGGCGGCACGCCACTCTGCGTCTGCGTAGTGGCGAGATGCGGAAAGTGTTATCGGACTGCCGCGCAACCATTGGCGAAGTCGGCAACAGTGAACACAATCTTCGTTCCCTGGGCAAGGCCGGCGCCAAGCGCTGGCGAGGCATCAGGCCGACCGTTCGCGGTGTGGCGATGAACCCGGTAGACCATCCCCACGGCGGCGGTGAGGGTAAAACCTCCGGAGGTCGGCACCCGGTGTCGCCCTGGGGCACCCCGACCAAGGGCTATAAGACGCGCAAGAACAAGCGTACGAACAATATGATCGTGCGTCGTCGAGATAAGAAATAGCGGCGGCGGAACCGAGGAGATTAAACAGTGCCACGTTCACTCAAAAAGGGCCCTTATATCGATATACACCTGATGAAAAAGGTGGATGAGGCCGCGGAAAAAAACGATCGGCGACCCATCAAAACCTGGTCCCGGCGCTCAATGATCGTGCCGCGCATGGTTGGCCTGACCTTGGCCGTACACAACGGTAGACAGCATGTCCCGGTCGCGGTTAGCGAAGATATGGTAGGGCATAAGTTGGGTGAATTTGCGCCCACACGCACCTACAAGGGCCACGTTGCCGACAAGAAAGCCAGGTAAGCGGAGCGAAGGTGATGGAAGTATCAGCAAAACTCAGCCGGGCGCACCTGTCCGCTCAGAAAGCTCGCCTGGTTGCGGACCAGGTGCGTGGCAAGCGCGTGGAAGACGCGCTCGATATTCTCGAGTACAGCAACAAAAAAGGCGCGGTATTAATCAAAAAGCTCCTGGAGTCGGCGATAGCCAATGCCGAACATAATGAGGGCGCAGATGTGGACGAGCTGGTCGTGTCGACTATTTTTGTCGATGAGGGTACGACGCTCAAGCGTCTGCGACCGCGGGCCAAGGGGCGAGCCGACAGAATTTTCAAGCGATACTGTCACATCACCGTCAAGGTCGCGGATCAAATCCAAGGTAGCAGGAGCTGACATGGGTCAGAAAGTACATCCAACCGGGATTCGCCTCGGGATTGTCAAAAAGCATACGTCCACTTGGTACGCCGGTGGCAGTGACTATGCCGACAAGCTCAATGCGGACCTGGAGGTGCGGGATTACATCAGGAAGTCCTTGGCGCACGCCTCGGTCAGCCGCATCGACATAGAGCGTCCAGCCGAGACCGCGCGTATCACTATTCATACTGCGCGACCCGGTATCGTAATCGGCAAGAAAGGCGAGGATGTCGAGAAACTGCGTACCATGGTGGCCCAAAAAATGGGCATTCCCGTGCATATCAATATCGAGGAAGTTCGCAAGCCGGATCTCGATGCCGCCCTGGTGGCGGAAAGTGTCGCCCAACAGCTGGAGCGGCGGGTCATGTTCCGCCGGGCGATGAAACGAGCCGTGCAAAATGCCATGCGTCAAGGTGCGCTGGGCGTCAAGATTCAGGTCGGTGGCCGTTTGGGCGGCGCGGAAATCGCGCGCACCGAATGGTACCGGGAAGGCCGAGTACCCTTGCATACCCTGCGTGCTGACATCGACTATGCGACTGCCGAAGCTGCCACCACCTACGGCATCATCGGTGTCAAGGTCTGGGTGTTCAAGGGCGAGGTGCTGGGAGACGCCGCGCCTGAAGCGGCGACGGGCAAGAAGTAATCGGGCACAAGAAGATCGGGTAAACAGGGCAGAGTGAAATGCTGCAACCAAAACGAACCAAATTCCGCAAACAGCACAAAGGTCGAAACCGTGGCCTGGCTCAGAGGGGTAGTAAAGTCAGCTTCGGTGAATACGGACTTAAAGCGACCGGGCGGGGTCGTCTGACCGCCCGTCAGATAGAGGCGGCGCGACGGGCGATGACGCGCCATGTCAAGCGCGGCGGCAAAATCTGGATTCGCGTATTTCCCGACAAGCCTGTAACTCAGAAACCGCTGGAAGTGCGGATGGGGAAGGGCAAGGGCAACGTTGAATACTGGGTGGCGCGGATTCAGCCTGGAAAAGTACTCTATGAAATGGAAGGAGTGTCCGAAACCCTGGCCAGGGAAGCGTTTACCCTGGCGGCGGCGAAACTGCCCATTGGCACTGCTTTTGTCAAGCGATCGGTGATGTGATGAAGGTGAACGAACTGCGTAACAAGTCGCGCGAAGAGCTGCGGGCCAGTCTCGAAAGTGAGCTGCAAAAACAGTTCAGGATGCGTATGAGGCGAGCCACGGGTCAGCTGGAAAAAACGCATGAATTGAAACAGGTGCGTCGTCGGATAGCACGCATCAAAACCGTACTAAACGAAAATGCGGGAAGCTGATATGGCTGAAAACAAGGCGCGCACGCTCACCGGCAGAGTGGTCAGCGACAAAATGGATAAAACCATCACGGTTTTGATAGAACGTCGGGTTAAGCACCCCTTGTATGGCAAGGTGATCAACCGTTCCAGCAAAATCAAGGCTCACGATGAAGACAATCAGTGCGCCATTGGGGACGTGGTGACGATCACTGAAACCCGGCCGATCTCCAAATCCAAATCGTGGAAGCTGGTGGAAGTCATCAGTCGTGCTTCGGTTGCCTAGACCCGTGCATTTTTGAGTACTAACCAGGTTTAGAGGGAATACAGGAACATGATTCAGACACAGAGCTATCTTGACGTAGCGGACAACAGTGGCGCGCGCCGTGTCATGTGTATCAAGGTGCTCGGCGGTTCTCACCGCCGCTACGCCGCTGTCGGTGACATTATCAAGGTGACAGTCAAGGAAGCTATTCCGCGTGGCAAGGTGAAAAAAGGGCAGGTGATGAATGCGGTGGTGGTGCGGACCAAGCATGGTGTCCGGCGCCAGGATGGCAGCCTGATCAAGTTTGATGATAACGCCGCGGTATTGCTCAACCCGCAGCTGGCGCCGATCGGCACGCGTATATTTGGACCGGTGACCCGTGAATTGCGTGGCGAGCGCTTTATGAGAATTATTTCACTGGCTCCAGAGGTGCTCTAGCTCCTGGCTAGCGAAGAGACGCGTTTTGCAGGTAGGTTTAACGATGGCGAAGAGAAAAATTATCCGCAACGACGACGTCGTCGTCCTGGCGGGGCGTGATAAAGGCAAGCGCGGCAAGGTGCTCAAGGTGCTCGGCGACGGACGTCTGTTGGTGTCCGGGGTACAGATGGTTAAAAAGCATCAAAAACCCAATCCCCAGAT
Source organism: Porticoccaceae bacterium (assembly GCA_040235495.1). Lineage (GTDB taxonomy): Bacteria > Pseudomonadota > Gammaproteobacteria > Pseudomonadales > Porticoccaceae > HB2-32-21. The sequence continues at coordinate 8,419 of JBECKV010000004.1, read as the reverse complement.
GGGCGTGCCTGGCGGCATTGTCGAGCGCGAGGCACCTATAAACGCTTCCAATGTCGGGTTATTTAATGCCGAGTCGGGCAAGGCGGATCGCGTCGGCTTCAAAGTGCTCGACGATGGCCGCAAAGTGCGGGTGTTCAAGTCCAGTGGCGAGCCGGTAAAAGGCTAGAGGATTACAGCAATGGCAAGTCTCAAGGACCATTACACCAATGAGCTGGTCCCTCAACTGAAGCAGGAGCTGGGACTCGCGAATGTCAGCGAGGTGCCAAGAATCACCAAAATAACTCTGAATATGGGAGTTGGTGAAGGCCTGGCGGACAAGAAAGTGCTGGAAAACGCGGTCAATGATCTACAGGTCATTGCCGGGCAGAAACCGGTAATCACCCTGGCGCGCAAATCCATTGCCGGTTTCAAGGTGCGCGAAGGCTGGCCCATAGGTTGTAAGGTGACCCTGCGGCGCGAGCGGATGTATGATTTTATCGAGCGCCTGGTCACCATTGCGATACCCAGGATCAGGGATTTTCGCGGTATCAGTCCAAAGTCCTTTGATGGGCGCGGCAATTTTGCCATGGGCGTGAGCGAACAGATCATTTTTCCGGAAATCGATTACGACAAAATTGACAAGCTGCGCGGTCTTGACATCACCATCACGACCACCGCAAGAACCGATGACGAAGGTCGAGCCTTGTTGCGTGCTTTCAATTTTCCCCTGAGAGGTTAAGAAAATATCATGGCTAAAACATCAATGATTGAACGGGAAAAGAGGCGAGCCCGTACGGTTGCCAAATACGCTGCCAAACGCGCGGCGTTGAAGGCCATAGTGGTTGATGTCAATGCCAGTGATGAAGCGCGCTGGGAGGCACAGTCAAAGTTGCAGAAATTGCCGCGTGACGCCAGTCCCACGCGCCAGCGTCGTCGCTGCCGTGTCACCGGACGACCCCATGGCGTTTATCGTAAATTTGGACTTTGTCGCAACAAGCTGCGCGAAGCGGCAATGCGGGGTGACGTCCCGGGTCTGGTCAAGGCCAGTTGGTAGTCAGGTCCCGAGGAGCAACGAGGAGCAAAATGTAATGAGTATGCAGGATCCCCTGGCAGATATGCTGACCAGGATTCGTAATGGCCTGAGCCGCTCAAAGGAGTCCGTGACCATGCCTTCGGCAAAGCTCAAGGTGGCAGTGGCGCGGGTCCTGAAGGAAGAAGGGTATATCACCGATTTTTCGGTCGTAGCTGGTGACAAGCCCGAGCTGACCATCGAACTCAAATATTTCGAAGGCAAGCCCGTGATTGAGGAACTGGACCGGACCAGCCGGCCCGGTCTGCGTCACTATATCAGCGTCAACAACATGCCCCGCGTGCGCGGCGGTCTGGGCACGGCAATAGTTTCGACCAGCCAGGGTGTGATGACTGGCGCGGCGGCGAAGGCGGCCGGTATTGGTGGTGAAGTACTCTGCACCGTCTTCTGATGGCGCCCGGATACGGGAACGGGAATACAGGAAAAACAGATGTCCAGAATCGCAAATAACCCGCTTCAAATACCCGAGGGTGTCGAAGTGGTGCTCAAGGACAACGAGGTATCCGTGAAGGGTGGCAAGGGCCAGCTCTCCATGGCGCGCCATGATGATGTGGAAATCGCCCAGCAGGATAATGTCTTGCGTTTCAGCGCGCGGGCGGGTGTTAAAAGTAAGGCCATGGCGGGCACTACACGGGCACTGGTCAACAACATGCTTATTGGCGTCAGTGCGGGCTTTGAAAAAAAACTGCAGTTGATAGGTGTCGGTTATCGGGCCCAGGTGCAGGGAAAAAACATAAACCTGACCCTGGGGCTTTCACACCCGGTGGTGTATGAACTCCCCGAGGGTGTCAGTGCCGACACGCCTAGCCAGACCGAAATTATATTGAAGTCCGCCGACAAGCAATTGCTCGGTCAGGTGGCCGCGGAAATTCGAGCTTTTCGACCGCCCGAGCCCTACAAAGGCAAGGGTGTGCGTTATGCGGATGAGTATGTGCGGCGTAAAGAAGCCAAGAAGAAATAACGGGTTTAAATAAGCGATGAAAGACAAAAAGCAGTCCAGGTTGCGCCGAGCGCGTCGCGCCCGCAGCAAAATTCGTGAATTGGACGTCACCCGGCTGTGTGTTTTCCGGACCCCACGACATATTTACGCCCAGGTGATTCAACCCGCTCAGGGCGGCGATCGTGTGCTTGCTAGCGCTTCATCGCTCGATGGCGAGCTTCGCGGCAAGGGCAATACCGGCAACTGCACCGCTGCCGAGTCGGTGGGCACACTGCTGGCCGAACGCGCCAAGGCGGCTGGTGTTACGCGCGTCGCCTTTGACCGCGGTGGCTTCAAATACCACGGCCGGGTAAAGGCCCTGGCCGAGGCGGTGCGCGCAGGCGGCGTGGAATTCTAGCAGGCGCCCTTGGCTCTGCTAGGCGCTCAACAACGTTGACCATATAAAAGCTGACGATATAAAAGTAGATCATAGGTAGATCATGGCAAAGAATAACCCTCGGGAAGTCGATCCCAACGAAGGGCTGATGGAAAAACTGGTTCAGGTGAACCGGGTCGCTAAAACCGTCAAAGGAGGCCGTATCTTCGCATTTACCGCGTTGACGGTGGTCGGAGATGGCAACGGGCGCGTCGGCTTTGGTCGGGGCAAGGCCCGGGAAGTCCCCCTGGCGATTCAAAAAGCCATGGAGTCGGCGCGTAGAAATATGATTCAGGTTGAGCTGAAGGACAGCACCCTGCAGTACCCGATTCGCTCGCGGCACGGTGCGTCCAAGGTCTATATGCAACCGGCTTCCGAAGGTACCGGCATCATTGCCGGCGGCGCCATGCGCGCGGTCCTGGAGCTGGCCGGCGTGCATAACGTTCTGGCCAAGTGTTACGGTTCAACCAACCCGGTCAACGTGGTCAGAGCGACATTTGCCGGACTCGAAAGCATGCGCGCGCCCGAACAGGTAGCTGCCAAGCGGGGTAAAACCGTAGAGGACATTCTCGGCTAGGATTTTCCAGGATCAGGCGGAAAGAAATCATGAGCAGTGCGGATAAATTAACAGTTACTCAGACGCGTAGCGATATCGGACGTCATAGCTCGCATAAGGCCTGCCTGAAGGGGCTGGGTCTGCGCCGTATCGGTCACACGGTAACGGTTGCGGACACACCGGCCGTGCGCGGTTTGATCAACAAAGTTAGCTACATGCTAAAGATAGAGGAAAACTGACATGCGGCTGAATACGTTGACTCCGGCTCCAGGCAGTCGGTCAAGTGGCAAGCGGGTTGGCCGGGGTATTGGCAGCGGTCTTGGAAAAACCTGTGGCCGAGGTCACAAGGGCCTAAAGGCGCGCTCGGGCGGCCGCGTCAAGCCCGGTTTCGAGGGTGGTCAGATGCCCTTGCAACGGCGCCTGCCCAAGTACGGTTTCAGCTCGCGCATTTCCCAGGTCAGCGCGCAGGTGCGTCTGGGTGAACTGAATAAGGTTGTGGCAGAGGTGATAGATCTCGATGCCCTGCGAGAGGCCGGCTTGATTGACAGCGGCACCAAACGCGCCAAGGTGTTTCTTTCCGGTGAACTCAACAAGCCGGTCAAAATTCAGGGTCTGGGCGTTACCGCCGGCGCGCGTGCAGCGCTGGAAGCCGCGGGCGGCCAGGTACTGGAATAGAGGGGAGTTTCGGAATTGAACCAGGCCGACGTTCAATTAGCGCGGCTGCTTCAAGGTCAGAGAACTAATTTAAATGGTAAAAGCAGCGGGTTTGCCTGCCGGCAGTGAAAAAGGTTTGGGCGAGCTTTGGGCTCGCCTTCGCTTTTTGTTGCTGGCCATCATTATCTACCGGATCGGGACCCATATTCCCGTGCCGGGGATCGACCCTGATCGAATCGCGGAGCTGTTTACCCAGAACCAGGGCACGATACTGGGCATGTTCAACATGTTCTCGGGCGGCGCGCTGGAGCGCATGAGTATCCTCGCACTCGGCATCATGCCCTATATTTCCGCGTCGATAATCATGCAACTCCTGACCGCGGTAACGCCCTCGCTTGAACAGATGAAGAAAGAGGGTGAGGCGGGCCGCCGCAAAATCACCCAAATTACCCGCTATGCGACTGTCGGCCTGGCTATCATTCAGGGTACCGGGATGGCCTACGGACTGGCGAGTCAGGCTTATTATCCCGGCTTCACCTTCTTTCTGATCGCCATCACCTCGCTGGTTACCGGTGCGGTATTTATGATGTGGCTGGGTGAGCAGATTACCGAACGGGGTATCGGTAATGGCATCTCAATGCTGATTTTCGCCGGTATCGTCGCGGGGCTGCCCAGGGCGTTAGGCCAGGCTTTCGAATCCGCGCGCCAAGGTGACCTCAATATCATAGCGTTGTTGTTGGTGGGTACCCTGGCCGTGGCTGTAGTTTATTTCGTGGTTTTCATCGAACGTGGCCAGCGCCGCATTACGGTCAATTATGCTCAGCGCCAGCAGGGTCGCCGGGCCTATAACCCCCAGAGCAGCCATCTGCCCCTCAAAGTCAACATGGCGGGGGTGATTCCGGCAATCTTCGCCAGCAGCATTTTACTGTTCCCCTCGACCGTTGCCGCGATGTTCGGTCAGGGGGCCGGCGCGCCCGACTGGCTGCAGGATGTTTCGCTGTTTCTAGGTCCTGGCCAGCCTTTGCACATTCTGTTGTTCGCCGGTCTGATTATTTTTTTCTGTTTCTTCTATACCGCGCTGACTTTCAATCCGAGGGAAGTCGCGGACAACCTGAAAAAAGGCGGTGCCTATCTGCCTGGTATTCGGCCCGGTGATCAGACCGCCAAATATATAGATACGGTAGTGACGCGCCTGACACTGATCGGCGGAATCTATATTGCCGGGGTCTGTCTGTTGCCCCAGTTTTTAAATGTGTATTTCAACGTACCTTTTTATCTGGGCGGCACGTCCCTGCTGATTGCGGTCGTCGTGACCATGGATTTTATGTCCCAGGTGCAGTCACATTTGATGACGCATCAGTATGATTCAGTGCTTAAAAAGGCAAATATGAAGGGTTACAGTCGTAGTGGTCGGTAACCCGGTGAGGTGAAAAATTATGAAAGTCAGAGCATCTGTAAAAAAGGTCTGCCGCAATTGCAAAATGATCAAGCGCAAGGGTGTTTTGCGGGTGATTTGCAGCGTCGAACCAAGACACAAGCAGCGTCAGGGTTGATCCCTGGGTTACATACTGATTGATTTAGCGGGTGTAAGGCGCTATTCTCTCGCGCCTTTTTGCGCGACGGCGGTGCGCGGGCATCGTTGGCAATAACACCCGGTAGCTTAAATAGCGGAAAGATGGAGTAATTTGGATGGCCCGTATCGCCGGTGTCAATATACCTGACAACAAACACGCTGTTATCTCGTTGACCTATGTTTATGGCATTGGACGCACTAGCGCGCGGGATATTTGTGCCAAAGCCGGAATCGCCGAGTCGGTCAAAGTCGCCGAGCTCGACGATGTTCAACTGGACACCCTGCGCAACCTGGTATCCCAACGGCTGGTAGAAGGTGACCTGCGCCGGGAAGTGAATATGAATATCAAACGGCTGATGGATCTTGGCTGTTATCGGGGTATTCGCCATCGCCGCGGCCTGCCTCTGCGTGGCCAGAGGACCAAGACCAACGCGCGCACCCGTAAGGGGCCGCGCAAGCCGATCAAGCGTTAGGCGATTCCCGGCGCTTCACTAGAGATTTCACAGCTTTATTGGAATACATTGAAATATGGCCAAGACTCCGACGAAATCAGCGCGGAAAAAAGTTACTCGTACCGTAGTGGATGGGGTAGCGCACATTCACGCGTCTTTCAACAACACCATCATCACGATTACGGACCGTCAGGGCAATGTCCTGTCCTGGGCGACATCCGGTGGCTCTGGCTTTCGCGGATCACGTAAAAGCACGCCGTTCGCGGCCCAGGTGGCTTCCGAGCGGGCGGCCACGGCGGCCAAGGAATATGGCCTGCAAAATGTCGATGTTGAAGTCAAGGGGCCCGGACCGGGTCGGGAATCAGCCGTGCGCGCGTTGAACAACGCCGGTCTGAAAATCACCAATATCACCGACGTGACCCCGATACCCCACAATGGCTGTCGGCCGCCCAAGAAACGTCGCGTTTAAGAGGAACGATAGCAATGGCAAGATATCTTGGCCCGACCTGCAAACTGAGCCGGCGAGAAGGTACGGACCTGCTTCTCAAGAGTGGAATCCGCCCTCTCGAATCCAAATGCCGAGCAGAAAGCATCCCCGGCCAGCACGGCGCGCGCCGTAGCCGCTTGTCGGATTATGGAGTGCAACTGCGCGAAAAGCAGAAAGTCCGCCGTTTGTATGGCGTGTTGGAAAAACAATTTCGCAATTACTACAAAAAAGCCGCCAGCAGCCGTGGTAACACCGGTGAAAACCTCCTGGGCTTGCTGGAGTGCAGGCTGGATAACGTCGTCTACCGAATGGGTTTCGGCTCCACGCGCGCCGAAGCACGGCAGCTGGTATCGCACAATGGCGTATTAGTCAACGGCAAGCGGGTCAATATTCCCTCCTATCAGATTGCCGCCAACGACGTCATCAGTATCCGCGAAAAATCAAAAAAGCAGTTACGTATTCAGTCAGCCATCCAGCTGGCGGCGCAGCGAGGCGAGGTGGAGTGGATCGAGGTCGATGCCAACAAGATGGAAGGTGTCTTCAAGCGCATGCCGGATCGCGGTGATCTACCCCGCGAAATCAACGAAAACCTCATCGTCGAGCTTTATTCAAAGTAAGCGTTAATACGCCGGATAGTCCCAGGAAACCTTTGTCTATGCAACATTCATCCACGGAATTACTGACCCCGCGCACCATTGATGTTACTGAGTTTGACAGCACAAACGCGCGTGTCGTGCTGGAGCCTCTGGAGCGGGGTTTTGGTCATACGCTGGGAAATGCCCTGCGACGTATCCTGCTGTCGTCAATGGTCGGCAGCGCCATCGTCGAGGTAGAGATCGATGGCGTGTTGCACGAGTACAGCGCCATAGAAGGTGTTCAGGAAGACGTGATCGAAATTCTTCTGAATCTGAAGAATGTCGCCATAATTTTGCATGGACGTGACGAGACCGAGTTGACCTTGAGTCGTACCGGGCAAGGGCCTGTCAAGGCGGGCGATATTCAGGCTGATGCCAGCGTCGAGATCAGGAACCCCGATCACGTGATCGCCAATATCACTGGCAATACCAGTCTAAATATGAGATTGCGAGTCGCTCGTGGTCGTGGCTATCAGCCGGTAGACATGCGCGATAATGACGACGAGGAGACGCGTGCCATCGGTCGTTTGCGGCTAGATGCATCCTATAGCCCCGTACGTCGCGTGGCTTATTCGGTAGAAAGCGCCCGCGTTGAACAGCGTACGGACCTGGACAAACTGGTGCTTGACATCGAGACCAATGGCACCATTGATCCGGAGGAAGCGATTCGCCGAGCGGCAACCATTCTTCAGCAGCAGCTGGCGGTGTTCGTCGATCTCGAAAGTGAGAGCCTGGCGGAGCCGGAGCAGGCGGAGGAGCAGATTGACCCCATACTGGTGCGTCCGGTAGATGACCTGGAATTGACGGTACGCTCCGCTAATTGCCTCAAGGCCGAAAGTATTTATTTTATCGGTGATCTGATTCAGCGCACTGAAGTGGAGCTGCTGAAGACGCCGAATCTGGGGAAGAAATCCCTTACCGAAATCAAGGACGTTCTCGCATCCAGAGGCCTGTCGTTGGGCATGCGTCTGGAAAACTGGCCTCCAGCCAGCCTGCGTCAGGAGAGCGAAAGCCATTAATATCCGCGGTGATGGGGCCGTAATCGCCATCGCCGCTTGAAAGGAAGTTTTAGTTATGCGTCATCGTCTGAGTGGCCGTCAATTAAACCGAAATAGCTCGCACCGCAAAGCGATGTTTCGCAATATGACCACGTCATTGGTGGAGCACGAGGTGATTAAAACCACCTTGCCCAAAGCCAAGGAGTTGCGCCGCTATGCCGAACCGCTGATTGCACTGGCCAAAGCCGACAGCGTCGCCAACCGGCGCCTGGCCTTTGACCGGTTACGCGATAAAGCGGCAGTGGGCAAGCTGTTTTCCGAGCTGGGCCCGCGTTATCAGGAGCGTCCCGGAGGGTATACCCGGATTCTGAAATGCGGTTATCGCACTGGAGATAAGGCGCCCATGGCCTACGTGGAGCTGGTCGGCCGGGTTATGGCCGAGGACTCGGAGGACGAATTTGAAGCAGTGGACGAGTGAAATACTCAGTCACTTTAAAAAGCCGGGCTAATGCCCGGTCAGACTGCTGACGAACCCCGCACTTTTGCGGGGTTTCGTTTTTTCTGGCGTTTGCAATGATTTTTCCGGATGCAGGTCGATTCAGCTGACTAACAACCCAACACCCTTCGAGCAGCTACATTT
>JBECKV010000202.1:0-4941 GCA_040235495.1 Porticoccaceae bacterium | reverse complement strand
CCGGCGGCAGCAGGTTGGTGTGCATCAGTTCCACCGCCGAGGGCGACAGGTAACGCCGGCCCTCCCAGGTGCCGTTGTTGGCGATCATCTGGATGAAGCGCGTGTAGTCGCCGATGGTGCCCACCAGCCCGCCGCCGCCGGAGTGGAAGCGCTTGGGCGCCAGCACGCTGCCGATCAAGAGATCCGGGCAGGGCTTCAGGCCGGGCTTCATGTTGTCGCGCAGATCGAGCGGCTGATAGTTGGTGGTGAGGCGCGCGTGCTTGGCTTCCGGTACATGGAAATCGGTATCCACCATGCCCAGCGGCGCGAACAGCCGCTCGTGCAAAAAATCGCGAAAGGATTTGCCGCTCCAGGTTTCGATCAGCCGCCCGAGGATGTCGATACCGATGCTGTAGTTCCAGCGCGCGCCGGGCTGAAAGATCAGCGGCAGCGCGGCCAGCTTGTCGACCATTTCCTCGAGCGACGAATTCATGTCCATGATCCGCTGCTCGGTGTAGAGCTTGTCCACCGGCGTTTCCGGGAACAGCCCGTAGGTGAACCCCGACTGGTGGCTGATCAGCTCGCGGATGGTCGGCGCGCGCATGAGCGGCTCGGTGTCCGCAACATCCGTCGCGCCCGCCTTCAACACCCGCAGCCCGGCGAACTGGGGAATGTATTTGGCCACCGGATCTTCGAAGCGGAAGGCGCCCTCGTCGTGCAGCATCATCACCGCCGCCGAGGTGATGATCTTGGTGCCCGAGTAGTAGCGGAAGATCGCATCCTCGGCCAATGGCCGCTGGCTCTCGATGTCGGCGTGGCCCCAGGCGCGGAAATCCACCACCTCGGTGCCCTTGAGGATCACCGCCGAGAGGCCGCTGACCAGGCCGGCATCGACGTACTTTTGCATGGCCGTGTGGATGGGGCTGAAATCGTAGCGGGACGGCGCAATGGCGAGCGTGCTGATGGCGGCTTCTCCGGTGCTGGCCCGCGGCACCGTGCGGCGGGGCGAGGGGGCGAAGTTACCGCAGGGTAGGGAGGGGCGTCCAGTGTGGCCTGAGACATTGTCTGGTGGATGCTTGTCGATATGATGGCGTTCTGGGATGCGCTGAGAATGACTTGAAAGGCCACAACCGACCCCACTTGGTGAAAGTGGCGACCTGGCAAGCCCAGGCGCGACAGACGGAACGGGCACGACGACACTCCCAACATCCGGTGAAACCGGACAACCGGGGGTGGGTCCCAGCGCTTCCGTTAAAGCGCAGTTCTACGGCACCATCGACCTGGACCCGGTAAAGGCGAAGATGGACTTCGCCACCCTCATGGACGAAGTGGTTCAGCAGTTCACCGCCAAGCTGGGCGTCGACGTCTCGATTTCCGTCGAAATCGAAGCCAGGAGCCGCGACGGATTTGATGAGGCGCTGCAGCGCACCGTGAAGGAGAACTGCAACGTGCTGCGCTTCAGCAACGCTGAGTTCGAGGATGGTGAGTGATGGCTTGGCATTTCCATAAGGTAAATGTGATTGAAATATTTCAGCATAAAATTCTGATGCGACGCTGACTTGCGAGCCAAATGGAAACTCTAAGCATCACCGTCCGGTATCGTCGTATTGGATGGTGTGTTCATAACAACGATTTCACTGCGCTAGGTGAATCATGGCGGCTCAGCGCGACAGTCCCGGATTCGCACCGGGTGCCCTGTTGTCACAACCACAAGCTATAGTCGTCGAACCGGATCAGAAGCGCGGGACAGGGTAATCCCGGGTGGGCGTCAAGGGCTGTCACACGCCATTATCACTACGATGCGCCCGTGCCAGGTTGATAAAGGCGCGCAGATAGTCGATGTCGGCATCGACTTCACGGAAGCCCAGAAAGATCTGTTTGGCCACCCCCTTTTGCCCCAGTTTCACCGGTGTGACCTCGAATTTGGCAGCGTTTTCCTCAACCAGCCAGCGCGGCAAGGCGGCGACACCCCGCCCGCTGGCGACCATCTGCAGCATGATATCGGTGGTCTCGATAGGCTTGTGGCGCTTCGGGCTGATGCCGGCCGGCGTGAGAAACTGCGTGTAGATATCCAGCCGATCGATCGCGACCGGATAGGTGATCAAGGTCTCCTCGGCCAGTTGCCGTGGTTGCACCTGCGTTGCGTGGCGCAGCGAATGTTGCGGACCGACCACCAGCACCTGCTCATAATCGAACACCGGCTCGAAGCGCAAACCGGCTTTGTAGAGCGGGTCAGGCGTCACCAGCATGTCGATCTCATAGCCGAATAACGCGCCAATGCCGCCGAACTGGAATTTCTGAATCACGTCCACGTCCACCGTCGGCCAGGCGGCGAGATAGGGCGCCACGATTTTCAGCAGCCACTGGTAGCACGGGTGGCATTCCATACCGATGCGCAGGGTACCGCGCTCCCCCTGGGCATACTGGCGCAGATGCTCTTCCGCCCGCTCCAGTTGTGGCAACAGTCGATCCGCAAGTCCCAGCAGGTACTCGCCGGCCTGGGTCAAGCGCAGGCTGCGCCCTTCGCGCAGCCAGATGTCGGTACCCAGGGCCTGCTCCAGTTTTGTCATCGTATGGCTCAAGGCGGACTGAGTCAGACACAGCACGCCAGCGGCCGCGGTCAGGGAACCCTGCCGATCCACCTCGCGAATGATGGCCAGATGCCTTCTTTCAATCATACCGACCCATGAACAAAACTAATTGATTGTTGAGAAATGACCATTTTATCTCCTGCTTCACCTTTCTTACCATGCCGCCATTGCGCTCATCATTCGAAGAAAAGGCAAGCATGGCGACTACACACAATCTCGGTTTTCCCCGCATCGGCAGCAAGCGCGAACTGAAGTTCGCCCTCGAAGCGTACTGGCAAGGGCAATCGTCCCTCGATGAACTCAAAGCGCTCGGCGCCGAACTGCGCCGCCGCCACTGGCAGGATCAGGCGGAACTGGACTTCGCGCCGGTGGGTGATTTCGCCTTCTACGATCAGGTGCTCGACATGAGCTTCATGCTCGGCAACCTGCCCGAGCGCGCCCGCGTCTTCCACGGCGATGCGCTGGATAATGACTTTCGCGTGGCACGCGGGCGCTCCGCCCCGGGCGCGGAGGAAGACGCGGGTTGCCGCGGCGGCATCGTCGCGGGCGAGATGACCAAGTGGTTTGATACCAATTACCATTACATCGTCCCCGAATTCACCGCCACCACCGAGTTCAAGTTGGATGCCTCGCGCCTACTGGCACAACTGGGCGAGGCCAAGGCGCAGGGCGTCAAGGCCAAGCCCGTCATCATCGGTCCGGTCACCTACTTGTGGCTGGGCAAAGCCAGGGACGATGCCGACAAACTGGCGCTGTTGGCAGGTCTGCTGCCAGTCTATGGTGAGCTGCTGGAGACGCTCGCCGGGCAGGGTGTGGAGTGGCTGCAAATCGATGAGCCGGTGCTGGTCACCGACCTGAATGCCGACTGGCAACATGCCGTGGACCTGGCTTACCACCACCTCGAGAGCAGTCCCGTCAAGCTGCTGCTGGCCACCTATTTCGGCACCCTGCAGGACAACCTGCGGCTCGCCTGCAATCTGCCAGTAGCGGGCCTGCACCTGGATGCGGTCAATGCTCGCGAGGAAATCCAGCCGCTGCTCAACCTGCTGCCGTCGCCCAAGGTGTTGTCGCTGGGGGTTATCAATGGCCGTAACATCTGGAAGACCGACCTGACCGCCACGCTCGACTGGCTGGAGCCACTGGCCGAACGGCTGGGGGATCGCCTGTGGATCGCGCCGTCCTGCTCACTGCTGCATGTGCCGGTAGACCTCGCCAGCGAGCAAACCCTGGACGCCGAGATCAAGTCCTGGCTGGCTTACGCCCTGCAGAAGCTGGACGAGTTGAAGGTGCTGGCCACGGCTCTGAACCAGGGGCGCGCAGCCGTGGCGGACCAACTGGCCGCCAACCAGGCCGCCATCGACGCCCGCCGCACTTCGCCGCGCGTGACCAACCCAGCGGTCAAGGCGGCGATTGCCGGCATCAACCCAGCAATGGGTCAGCGCCAGAGCCCCTATCCCGTTCGCGCCGGGAAACAGGCCGCTCTGCTGAACTTGCCGCGCTATCCGACGACCACCATCGGCTCCTTTCCGCAGACAGCGGAAATCCGTCAGGCACGCCGGCAGTTCAAGGCCGGCAACATCGATGCAGCGAAATACCAGGCCGCCATGCGCGCCGAGATCGAACGCAGCGTGCGCGAACAGGAAGCGCTGGGGCTGGATGTGCTCGTGCACGGCGAAGCCGAGCGCAACGACATGGTCGAATACTTCGGTGAGCAACTGGATGGCTGCGCTTTCAGCCAGTTCGGCTGGGTGCAGTCCTACGGCTCGCGTTGCGTCAAGCCGCCCATCCTGTTCGGTGATATCAGCCGCCCCAAGGCCATGACCGTCGACTGGATCAAGTACGCCCAGTCGCTGACCAGGAAACAGATGAAGGGCATGTTGACCGGCCCGGTGACCATCCTCAACTGGTCATTCGTGCGCGATGATCAGCCGCGTTCAACATCTTGCTACCAACTGGCACTGGCGATCCGCGAGGAAGTGCTCGATCTGGAAAAGGCCGGCGTGCGCATCATCCAGATTGACGAAGCCGCGCTGCGCGAGGGCCTGCCGCTGCGCAAATCGCAGTGGCAGGCATACCTGGGCTGGGCAGTGGAGTCCTTCCGCGTCGCCGCCAATGGCGTCGCGGACGAAACCCAGATCCACACGCACATGTGCTACTCGGAGTTCAACGACATCATCGCGTCGATTGCCGACATGGACGCCGACGTCATCACCATCGAGACCTCGCGTTCCGACATGGAATTGCTCGACGTTTTCGACGACTTCAATTATCCGAACCAGATCGGTCCCGGCGTGTATGACATCCACACGCCCAACATCCCGACACAGGAGCACATGGTGCAACTAATGAAAAAAGCCGCCGAGCGCATCCC
>JBECKV010000128.1:0-6896 GCA_040235495.1 Porticoccaceae bacterium | reverse complement strand
GTCCCCGAAGCAGCTTTCAGTACGGCGACGATACCGTCATTGGCGTTGGCTTCGATCTGGCTACCTTGCTTGATTTCGTCGTTCATTGCTGGTTCCTCTGATTTCTGACTTGCGCTTCCGCTGGCTTATACGCGAATCCGGGATCAAGTCGCGATTTGTTTCCGTTTAGACCTTATTTCTTCGCTGGTTCGAGATCGAGCTTCGCACCCACCATGTACATCAGCTCACCCATGCCGTGAAAAATCCGATACTCGTTGAAGAGCAGGTCGTAGCGAGCGGCAATCAGCGATTGCTGCGCGTTAACCGACTCGGTTTCGGTATTAAGCAAATCCAGCAGGGTGCGTCGACCCAGGTCGAATTGATCCAGATAGGCGTCCTTGGTCGCTTGTGAATCGCGCACGTGATCCATCAAAGTCGGCATTTGTGTCTCTAGCGTTTGGTGAGCGACCCAGGACAACTGCAATTCCTGTTCGACTTGCCGCGAGGCGTTATTTCGAATCTCCCGTGCCTGCTCGACCAGGTAGGCAAACTCCTGGGTTCTGGCCTGGTCGGCGCGGCCTCGAAACAGGTTGTAACGCATGCGCAACATCACTTGCAGATCATCCACCTGCTGCTCAATACCGTCGATGTTATCGTTCAAATCCCGCTCCACTTCGACATGAAAATGGGGGTAGTAGGCACTTTTGGTTTGCTCATAGAGAAAGGAAGTCGCCTCGACGTCTGCTTTGGCAACCTTGAGCACGGGATGATTCTCGCCTGCTTTCAGCACGGCGGCCTCCAGGTTTTCAGGCAGATACTTCCTGTAGGAACCGGGCATGGCAAGTTCAACTTCGTTGGGCATTAGCCCCACCACCCGATGATAGTTGATACGCGCATCACGCAAATTAGCCGTCGCCGCGGCGTGATTGGTTTTCGCCAGCGCCAGACGCCCGGCTATTTGATCGAGGTCGGCTCGACTGCCTACACCCGAGTCGTAGCGCTTCTTCATCCGCTCATAGATATCCTCATGGAATGACAAGGTCGCCCCGGCCAAGGCCAACACCTCGTTTCGTTTCATCACTTCGGTGAAAACCCGCATTACTTCCAGGGACACATCTTCACCGGTCGATATGGCGCGCTGGCGGGCGCTTTCTTCACGCGCCTGCTGGTTGCGATATTCGTTGGTGGTTTTGAATCCGTCGAAAACCAGTTGTCTCAGATTTATCTGCGCCTCGCGACGTTCCAGTTCGTTACGGGTGCGGCCCGGTGCATTGGCAAAGGTAGCGCCAGTAGGATCACGCTCCTGAAAACCAAAGCCGGCAACCAGATCCACCGTCGGATAGTATCCCGCCAACGCCTGCCGCACCTGGCGCTCCCGGGCATTGGCCTGGCGAATCTCGGCCTGCACCTGTGGATTGGTTTCAAGGGTCTGCTTGATAACGTCACGCACATCGAGTGCAATGGCCGACTCAGCCGCCACCGTTAACGGCAGGGCCATGCAAGCGACCAGTGTTTTGACCTGCAGGCGCGGTTTCTTCATAAACATTTTTGTTTTCCTTTCCTTTCCTTTCCAAGTGTGTGGACATCGTCTTACGACAGAATTTTGTTGCCCGCGCCCAAATGGCGCTACGCCTGGCAACCTGGCAGACCGGAGTAACAGATTTTTGCTGTTTCCCCAGTCTATTTTCTGCTACTAGCCGCTGCCGAAATAAAATTTAGCTTCAAACAGCAAATTGACACCACTTCACATTTCCGATGTGATTTGTATCACACCGATTCGTCGAAGCGTTCACCGCTTATCTGCTCGGCGCTACCTTTCACTTACCACCATCGCCCCGGCTACCGGCCATCCTTTCAAAAGAACCATTTATCGCTCCCTGAACGCCAGCTGTTTGGTCTTTAAAATGGGCTTGAGCAGATAATCCAGTATGGTTTTTTTGCCGGTAAGAATATCGACTTCGACGGTCATGCCGGGGATGATCGGCAAGGCCTCGTCGCCTCGACCGAGTTCGCTGCTATCCGTTTTCAGGCTAATCTGGTAGTAGCTGACACCCTCGTCGTCAACAATCGTATCGGGACTGATCTGAATGACTCGCGCCGACAAGCCGCCATGGATGGCGAAGTCATAGGCGGTAAGTTTTACCATTGCCTTTTGATCGGGGTGTATGAACGCGATATCCGATGGCAGCACCCTGGCATCCACCAACAGGGAATCATCGATCGGCACAATCTCGACCAGATCCATGCCGGGCTTGATAACCCCGCCCCGGGTTTTCACCTTGATCTGCTTTATCGTGCCACGAACCGGAGATCGCACCGTAGTGCGCGCTACCCGGTCACTATAAGTCTCGTTGCCTTCCAGCAAGCGCTCGAGTTCGGCGTTTGCTTCATTCATTTCCCGGCGCGCCTCATTGGCATAATTCTGCGTGTAGGTATCGCTATTGGTTTTAGCTTCACGATACTCGGCCTGCAATTTCGGAATAGCGAAATCGGCCCGACCGAGTTCGCCTTTCAGGTCATTGGCCTGGCGTTCCAGACGCAACAGTTCGACGTGAGAAACGGCTCCGGCTTCCACCAGTGGCCGGGTAATATCGAGTTCCCTTTTCAGCAGTTCATAGCTACTGGCCAGGCTTTGTTTATGTAGTCGCGCGGAAGATAACTCCTGCTTTATTTGTTCGACCCGTTGATTCAGAGCCGTTAGCCGGAAACCGAATTCCGATTGCCGGGACAGGTACAATTCCCTCTCATTTTGCGCTATCGGATCCGACGCATCCTTGCCAAACCGGCTCCATTCCCGGTCGAAATGCGTAGCCTCGGCTTCGGCGCGCAGACGCGCCACCTTTGCCTGCAACTGAGCGATCTGCAAAGAGCGTTCACGAAGCGTCGACGCGAAGATAGTGTCATCGATCAGGAGCAGAGGCTGATCTTTTTGCACGATATCCCCCTCCCTCACCAGCAGCTCGGCGAGGATGCCACCTTCCAGGTTTTGTACCACCTGCACATCACCGGACGGGACGATACGGCCCTGCCCCCGAGTGAACTCATCGACCTCGGCAAAGTAGGCCCAGACCAGGGCCACCACGACGCCGGCAATGATCGTCCAGAGCAGCAGGCGTTGAATGACCGGGACCTTCTGCAACATGGCCTCGGACGAATAGGACATGTATTTGAGGTCGGTAGCCGGCGTCAGGTCGAGCCCGGAGCGAACACGCGCCGCCAAACCCCTGGACCCAGGTTTATTCTTGGAGATATGGTCTGCCATCAGCTCCCGACACCTCGTACTTTCCCGGCTTTCAACGCTTCAATTACGTCGCTTTTGGGTCCGTCAGCGACGACTCGCCCCTCATCGAGGACTACCAGGCGCTCCACGATATCGAGCATCTGCATTTTGTGAGTGATTAAAACCAGCGTTTTATCCCTGCAAAACTCCGTCAAGCTGGCCTTGATCAGATTTTCGCTGCCCTGGTCCATCGCCGCCGTGGGTTCGTCAAGCAATACTATTGCCGGATCAGCCAGGAACATACGCGCCAGGCCGACGGCCTGACGCTGGCCGCCGGACAGGGTTGAGCCGCGTTCTCCGACGGGCATTTCGTAACCCAGTGGGTGCCTGTTCACGAACTTGTCGATACCCACCCGCTCGGCAGCCTCTACGATTTCGGCATCCTCAACGCCGAATTGCCCGAGGGAAAGGTTCTCTCTCAGCGTTCCGAAAAACAGGGTAACGTCCTGGGATACATAACCCACGTTGCCGCGCAAGTCCGCGGGATCCAGCTGTTTGATATCAAAGCCATCGATAAGAACCGAGCCGCGATCCGCCTCGTACAAACCCAGAATGAGCTTGGAGAATGTCGATTTACCCGAGCCAATACGACCGATGACGCCTACTTTTTCCCCGGGCTCTATACGCAGGGAAAATTCGTTCAGGGCCGGGCGGGGTTGCTCCGGATAGGAGAAAACGACCTGCCTGAATTCCACGGCGCCTTCGAGCTTATGGCGGTGGAGAAATCGGTCTTCCTCGCAGCGTTCCACCGGCAGTGACATGATCTCGTCGAGCGATTTCAGGGTTCCCTCCGCATGGTCGTAATTGGCCATCAGCGAGGCCATCTGACCCAGGGGCGCCAGAGCTCGACCATTGAGAATCACGCAGGCTATCAATCCACCCAGTGTCAGCTCGAGGTCGGCAATCAGGTAAACCCCCCAGACGACGATAGCCACCATGGCCATCTGCTGGAGGAACTGGACACTCTGAAGCGCTGAATTGGAGAGTAGACGCGCCTGCAAACTCCACTGCGATACATAACCAACGCTCTGCTCCCAGTTCCGCTGAACGCCGCTTTCACCCCCCGAGGTCTTGATGGTTTCAATACCCACCAGGCTTTCCACCAGCAGGGCGTTTTTCTTGGCCGACCCTCGCATCACGTTCTCAATGGTCGGTTTCAGGCGCACCTGGGCCTGGTACGCAAGCAACAGTGCGAGCGGTATGACGACCAGGGGCACCACCACCAGCCAGCCACCCAGATAAGCGATAAACCCGAGAAATATCGCCACGAAGGGCAGGTCAATCAGGGTCAGAATCGTGGTCGATGTGATGAAATTTCTGATCGAGTCAAACTCATGCAGCCGATTGGCGAAGGCCCCTACCGACACCGGTCGACTGCTCATTTTGATACTTAACACACGTTCAAACAGGCGTGCCGAGACGATCACATCGGTTCGCTTTGCCGCCAGCTCCACCATATAGCCACGCAATATTTTCAACCCCCAGTCGAAGCCGTAGACAAGAGCGACGCCAATAGCCAGTGCCCACAAAGTCTCAATCGCATTGTTCGGGACCACGCGATCGTAAACATTCATGACGAACAGGGGCTGTGCCAGAACAAACAGGTTGATGAAAAACGACGCCATCAGGACATCGCGATAGATATTTCTGGAACTTTTCAACACCCCCCAAAACCAGTGCTCACCTGCCTTGTGGTGAATTTTCGGTGTGCGGGCATCAAACTGCTGGGTCGGACGCAGATAAAATACCCGCCCTTCGTAATCACCTGACAGGAGTTCCAGATTCACCTGAAACAAGCCGAGAGTCTCGGGCGCCATCAGCACCGCATAGCCGGCAACTGCGTCTATATCAGTCAACACGGCGTAGCGATCACCCGCCAGGGCAATGATTGCTGGCAGGACACCCTGGGGAATATCGGCCAGCTGTCGCTGCATGGGCATTGCCGCAAGACCGATACGGTTCGCGGCGCGCACCAGGTGTTCGGGTTTCAACCGGCCGTCTTCGAGAGGCAGGCCGGCGGAAGCAGCTGCAATGGATGCCGGTCGGCCTTCGAGCCGTGATACCAGTAACAGACATTCCATCAAACCGACGAAGTGTTCGGCGGATTGCGAGAAAAGATCGCCCTCCTTCGCCGAATCTGCCGCAGCGCATTCAACCATAGCTTCCTCTAGATCACCTAAAAAAACGCCTGCAAGTTATTGCAGGCGTTATAGTTTATCACGCAATTAGAGAAATTAGTTTAAGTTTTCCGGAGGCTCAACAGACTTGTTGAGGCAAATTTTGTTAACACGTTCACCGTTATCGAATCCGATTATTCGAGCGCTTACTGTTTCGGGGACCGCGGCACATAACCGATCATAGCCTTGGTCTCCAGGTACTCCTCCAGGCCCCAGACACCATGCTCTCGACCATTACCGGACATCTTGTAGCCGCCAAACGGCGCACCCTGGTCAAAACGGGCGCCATTGAGTTCCACGTGCCCCGCCCGAATTTTTCTACCCACTCTTCGGGCGTCTTCGATGGTGCCGGCCTGGACATAACTGGATAGGCCATAGGGATTATCGTTAGCCAGTCGAATCGCCTCCTCCTCGGTATCATAGGGGATCAGGCACAATATGGGGCCAAAGGCTTCTTCCCGCGCGCTCGCCATGTCATTACTGACATTGGTGAAAATGGTGGGCTTCACGAAATAGCCTTTATCGCATCCCTCCGGCTTCCCGGCGCCACCTGCCAGCACGGTGACGCCCTCGGCGATCCCGCGCTCGATAAATGCCAGTACCCGCTCATACTGAGCCCGATTTGCTATAGGTCCCATGTACGTGTCATCTTCAAGCGGGTTGCCGACCTTGATACCGGCAAGGGTGTCCAGCGCAATTCTTTCAATTTCCTTGAGGTCCTCTCGGGGCACCAGCATGCGCATGGGGCCGTTACAGGCCTGGCCGGTATTAAACATCGCCAGGCGAACCCCACCCTTGATGGCCCGCGAATAATCGGCACCTTTCAGAACAATATTGGCCGACTTGCCACCCAACTCCTGGCAGACCCGTTTAATGGTAGGCGCCGCGGCAACGGCTACGGCGGCACCGGCACGGGTAGACCCGGTAATTGACACCACGTCCACCTCCGGATGCCTGGCCAGGGCTTCCCCCACCACCGGACCCTGGCCCACCACCAGGTTGAATACCCCGGGCGGCAGACCGGCCTCGTCAATGATTTCCGCCAGAATAAACGCATCCAGCGGCGCCAGCTCACTCGGCTTGAGCACCAGCGTGCAACCCGCCGCCAACGCCGGGGCGACCTTGCCACCGATCTGGTTGAGGGGGAAGTTCCAGGGCGTGATCATGCCGCAAACACCGGCGGCTTCCTTGACCACGCGAGTGGAGCCGTTATCGGTTTCGAAGGGATAGTCCCGGCATAGCTGAGCCGCCTCCTTGAAGGTGAAAACCGGATTGCCGATTTGCGCGCCCTTGCACAACATTACCGGCATGCCCATTTCAGCGGTAATCGCCGCGGCCAAGTCATCGCCGCGCGCTTCGAGCCCGGCCACAATCTTGTCGAGATAATCGGCGCGCACCGAAGGTTCCGTTTGAGACCAGCTGTCAAAAGCATTGCGCGCCGCCATCACCGCCGCATCGAT
>JBECKV010000015.1:0-49950 GCA_040235495.1 Porticoccaceae bacterium | reverse complement strand
AGAGCTACGGCACGGAGGCGCAAAAGGAAAAATGGCTGCCGCGTTTCGCTAGCGGCGAGCTACGTGGCGGCATCGGTCTGACCGAACCCGACGCGGGCACCGACCTCCAGGGCATCCGTTGTGTTGCCCGCAAGGACGGTGACTACTACGTGGTCAACGGCAATAAAGCCTGGATCACTAATTCCCTTGAGGGTGATGTTATCGGCTTGCTGGTGAAAACCGATCCCGATGCCAGTCCACCTCGTCGGGGCATGAGCATGTTTATCGCCATGAAGGGCCCGGGCTTTAATGTCACCCGAAAACTGAAAAAGCTGGGTTACAAGGGTATCGACACCGCGGAGATCAGCTTTGAGGATTATCGCGTCCACAAGGACTGCCTCATCGGCGGCGTCGAGGGGCAAGGCTTCTACAACGCTGTCGGCGGCCTGGAACTGGGCCGCATAAATGTCGCCGCCAGGGGTGTAGGGGTAGCCACGGCCGCGCTAAAGCAGGCCACCGCCTACAGCCAGCAGCGTAAAACCTTCGGCAAGCCGATATGTGAACACCAGGCGATTCAACTCAAACTCGGGGAAATGGCCACCCGCACCGAAGCCGCGCGCTTGTTGCTGGAGCAAGCCGCCCAGGCTTTCGACCGGGGCGAACGCTGTGACATGGAAGCCGGCATGGCGAAATATTTCGCCACCGAGGCCGCCGCTAAAAATGCCGACGAAAATATGCGGATTCACGGCGCCTACGGCTATTCCTGTGAATTTGATGTCGAGCGTCTCTACCGTGACGCACCACTGATGATCATCGGTGAGGGCACCAATGAAATGCAGCGTATCATCATTGCCAGGCAGTTGATTGAACGCAATCCCATCTAAGCCCGACGAGTCAATAAGCCCGGCGAGTCAAAACCAACCCAAGCATTGAAGAGGAAAACAATAATGAATGACGCCAAACTTTACGAAACCCTGCACTGGCAAATTGGTGACGTATCCATTACCCGCCTGGTCGAGGTCGTGCTAAAAGCGCCGATCAATTCGATTTTTCCTGACGAAAACCCGCAAGAACTACAACCTTTCCATGCCTGGCTGAAGCCCAATTTCCTGCTCGACGACAAGACCATGGTGCTGAGTATTCACGCCTTTCTGATTGCCGCTGGCGGGCTGAAAATGATTGTCGACACCTGCGCGGGCAACGGCAAAAACCTGCCGCTGTTCGAAGAATGGAAGAACCTGGACACGCCCTTTCTCGAGAACATGACCAAGCTCGGTTTTGCCCCCGAGAGTATCGATCGGGTCATGTGCACCCACCTGCATTTTGACCATGTCGGCTGGAATACTCACAAGGTCGCCGGCAAATGGGTACCGACCTTCCCGAACGCACGCTACCTGTTTAATCGTGCCGAATGGGGCTACTGGAAGGACCACGAAGATCCCTATGGAAGTGGCGCACTTGAGCACGCCCTGCTGCCTATATTTGACGCCGGGCTGGTCGAGCTGATTGATCCCAATCATCGCGTCAACGATGAAATCAGCCTGATTCCAACACCGGGGCATACTCCCGGTCACGCCAGTGTCCTGATTCAATCGAAAGGCCAGGAAGCGGTCATCACCGGCGATATGTTCCACCATCCGCTGCAGATGGCCAAGCCCGGCTGGATCGACATGGGTGATGTCGATAGCAAACTCGCGGAAAAAACCCGTATTGAATTCATGCGGCGTTTTGGCGACCGCGCCGCCACGGTTTTGGGCACTCACTTTGCGACGCCGACGGCTGGCAAAATTGTCAGTGACGGCGGTGGCTATAAATTCGAAAGTTAAAACGTCCACTGTTTTTATTTTTCCCGCTTAAATCCGCAAGTACCGGTCGGGGGTAAACATGAAACGTGCATTGGTCATTGGCGGGACTGGCCCCACCGGCCCCCACGTCCTGCAGGGACTACTGGATCGCGGTTACGAAACCTGTATTTTCCATCGCGGAACACACGAGCCCCCGGGCTTGCCGGAGGTCGAACATATTCACGGCGACCCTCACTTCGAGGAGACAATCGCCGAGTCCCTCGACGGTCGTCAATTCGATCTCGTGATAGCCATGTATGGCCGTATTCGGCACATCGCCGACTACTTCGTACAACGCTGCGAGCGTTTTCTGGCAGTGGGTGGCATCCCCGTCTATAGGGGCCTGATGGCGCCGGAGGACAACCACCCCTTCGGTCTCAAGGTGCCGACGGCGGAAACCGCGCCGCTGATGTCCGAGCCGTCCGAATCGAAAGCGGCGGGCTTTGGTCACCTGATTTATCAAACCGAGAGACACGTGCTGGACCTTGGCGAAAAAGGCGCTTTCAACAGTAGTTATTTTCGTTACCCCGCGATCTATGGACCACGCCAGCCAAACCCAATGGACTGGTCGGTAATCAAGCGTGTCATCGATGGACGCACGCACATGATCCTACCCGAGGGCGGTTTGATGATTACGACCCGCTGCGCGGCCCGCAATGCCGCTCACTACCTGTTGCTCGCCGTCGATCAGCCCGAGGCGAGCAAAAACCAGGTCTATAACTGTGTCGACGAGGATCAGTACACACTGCGTCAATGGATGGAATTGATTTCTGCTTTCGCCGGCGGAAAACTGGAAATGTTTTCCGTCCCCAAGGAAGTGGGCGCCCCTGCCCGGATGCTGACCCGCATGATGGATGTCCGAAACCACTGCTTTCTCGATGGCAGTAAAGCGCGTGAGGAACTGGGTTACCGCGACCTGATCACCGCGGCGGACGCGCTAAAAGAAAATGTCGAGTGGTACCTAGCCAATCCGGTTACCGCCGATGAGTATCCGAACTATCCCGATACCTTTGATTACGCGGCCGAGGATCGATTGATGCTTGCCTACCAACAGGCGATGACCAAGCTGCGCGAAGATGTGCCTTTCGAGGAACAGAGGTATTACCACTCCTACGCCCATCCCAAAACCCCGGGCCAGGGACCCGACCACAGAGGCCGCTAATTCAAAGCGATGGCCGGACGAAACGGATTGATCGAAGACCTAACGAGGACATAATTATGAGCGGATTAGTCGAGGGCAAAGTGGCCATCGTCACGGGAGCCGGATCGGGCATCGGCCGAGCGTCGGCGCTGGCCTTCTCCCGAGAGGGCGCCAAAGTCGTGGTGTCGGACGTTAATGACACCGCCGGCAATGAGACAGTAACGCTGATTATCGCGGCCGGCGGCGAAGCCGTCTTTCAGCACTGTGACATTACCGACGAAGCTCAGGTGGTAGCTCTGGTGGCAAAAGCCGTTAGCAGTTTTGGCCGTCTGGACTGTGCTCATAACAACGCCGGCGCCCCCGGAAAGGGAGCCGCCATCGTCGATGATACCGTTGATAACTTTGATTTTAACTACGCCGTCAACCTGAAAGGGGCATGGCTGTCGATGAAACACGTGGCGCGCCAGCTTGTTAAACAGGGCGAAGGCGGCGCGATCGTCACTACGTCCTCTTTTGCCGGCCTTGAGGGCGTGCGTAACAGTGGCGCCTATGTGGCTGCGAAGCACGGCGTTATTGGGCTAACCAAGACCGGCGCCATCGAACTGGCTTCGAAAAAAATTCGCGTCAATGCGGTGTGTCCGGGCCCCATTGGCACCGCGCTGCTGGCCTCGGCCATCGGCGAGGATCCGGCCGCTCGAGCACATATGGAAAAAATGACCTTGCTGCGCCGTTTTGGCGAGCCGAGCGAGATCGCCAACGCCGCGGTCTGGTTATGTTCCGACCAGGCATCCTACGTTACCGGAGTCGCCTTCCCCGTTGATGGCGGCATGGCCGCCGCATAAAACCAGGCAAGGCGTGGAAGTGTTCAATCGGGGTCGCTCTTATCATGGCGGATAACGCTTTGTTAAAAAACCGGACCCCCGCTATCGGCGCAATGTTTACCCGCATCGTCCTGAGCACTCGCGCGGCTCTTGAGCGACCGGAACGAAAAGACAGGTACGGCAAGGGCATATTTTTAGCAACTAGCGCCGACTTGAGAGCATTTGATCTGGATGACCCTATCACCACGAGAGCAAAGGGTGGATCGTTCGCGATGATTGCCGTGGCGGAAAAACGTATTTGGGGAAATCCACCAAAGGCACGACCGACATGCTAAACCGGGTGTTTTTCAGTGCTAGCCCCCAGGCGCTCACGCAGCCTGACTGTTATGGCGCTTGCCGCCGGGCAAGATTAGCTGCCCGGCGGTGAGCGCCCATAACAACGCCGCGTCTCGCGGAATTACGATACACAATGAAAGCGCCCGACATGCAGTCATCCATCAGGTTTATCCTGGGTTTTGTCGCACCTTATCGATGGCGCTGGATAGGTGCCACTACAGCTTTGCTATTCACTGCCGGAATCACTCTGAGTCTAGGCCAGGGCGTGCGGCTTGTTATCGATGAAGGTTTTGTCGCCGGCTCCACGGAACAGCTGAATCACAGTGTCCTTATATTAATGTTGCTAGCGGTCCTGATGGCGGGCGGCACCTACGCCCGCTTTTACCTTGTCTCATGGCTGGGAGAGCGGGTCAGCGCGGATATTCGTCGAGCGGTATTTAATAATGTCATCGAACTCAGTCCCGCGTACTTTGATGACGCCCGCAGCGGCGAAATTACCTCGCGCCTGACCACGGATACTACGCTGCTGCAAACCATTGTCGGCAGTTCTTTTTCCCTGGCGCTACGCAGCAGCATTTCCCTGACTGGAGCGCTCATCCTGTTGCTGGTCAGCAACCTCAAACTGACGCTCTTGCTTTTATCCAGCGTACCCCTGGTGCTATTACCACTGCTGATCTTTGGACGTAGGGTGCGCGGCCTGTCCCGCCGCAGTCAGGATTCCATCGCCGAGGTCGGCAGCCGCGCCGGAGAAATTATCCAGCATATTAAAACCGTGCAGAGTTACACCCGCGAAGAGGAAGAAAAAGGCGCTTTTGCCCAGGATGTCGAAAACGCTTTCGTTATCGCCAGAAGCCGAATCACCCAGCGCGCAATTCTCACCGCCAGCGTTATCGTCCTGATATTTATGTCGCTCGGCGCCATGCTCTGGATCGGTGGCAGCGACGTCATGGCCGGCAGAATGACGGCTGGCGAATTAGGCGCATTCGTGTTCTATGCCCTCCTCGCGGCAGCGGCTGTGGCGACCATAGCCGAGGTTTACGGCGACCTGCAGAGAGCTATAGGCGCTACCGAGCGCCTGGTCGAATTAATGAATCAGGAGCCAGCCTTTAAAGCACTCCCCGAGGCAGTGTCCTGTCGGGATCTGCCGGCCCAGTTGATTCTCAGGGATGTTTGCTTCAGCTACCCTTCCCGCCCGCAAGAATTAGCACTCGACCAGGTCTCAATAACGATCCCCGCGGGCAAAATTACCGCCCTGGTCGGACCTTCCGGCGCGGGCAAATCCACCATATTCGAACTATTGCAGCGTTTCTATGACCCCGAGTCGGGGGCGATCTTCCTTGGTGACAAAGACATCCGCCAACTCGACCCCAAGGATCTCAGGGAACAATTCGGTGTAGTATCCCAGCACCCGTCCCTGTTTAGCGCCAGTGTTGTCCACAATATCGCTTACGGCAAACCCGCAGCCGATATGGAGGAAATTGAGGCCGCCGCCAGCGCCGCTTACGCCAAGGAGTTTATCGAACAGTTGCCCGAGGGTTATCACAGTTACCTGGGTGAACAGGGCGTGCGCCTTAGCGGCGGCCAGCAGCAACGCATCGCCATCGCCCGCGCTCTGCTAAAGGACCCCCGTGTGTTGCTCCTCGACGAAGCCACCAGCGCCTTGGACACCCAGAGTGAGCGTCAGATTCAGTTAGCCCTGGACACACTGATGGCAAACCGGACCACCCTGATTATCGCCCACCGCCTATCGACAGTTCTGCACGCCGATCAGATCATCGTACTCGACCGGGGCAGAGTCGTCGCCCGGGGTAGCCACGCCGAGCTGATACAGTCCTGTGCCCTCTATCGGCAACTGGCCCAAAGAGAGTTCAGCGACAGCGTGGACAGCGTTCCTGCTGACAACATTCTCCTCCAGGGAACTCGCCGCGGAACCTGGCCCGATTGAGTTTTGTCACTTGTGAAAGCGTTCATTGATCAGGATGTGAATGCTAAAATTCGCTGGCAGCACTCGCCCGCCAGGCATACCCATCCGCTACTCAATCGAGGGGAACACCAACATGGCATTGACAGGCACGGATTACATCAACAATTTTGACATGCACTTTGACGGCGGCGATATGACCAACGCCAGCCTCTACCTGTGTACTGACGGCAGTTTTTCGGATTCCGAAATAGAGACGGTCATTCAGTCAATGCGCGACGCCGGGCTCTGGTCAACAGATGCCGCCAAAAAAGTCGCCGAGGACCACAAACCCATGTATGCCGAGCAAATGCAGTTTATCGGCGCGCTGGCTGCATCCCTGAACGGTAAAACCTTTCACGCTGCCGCCTACGATCATGAGAAGTTCAAATATACCCCCGACCGCTGGCGGCAATGGCAGGACTTTCTGAGCGCCAACTATGCCCGGTAGTCAGTCCCAGTAGCCAGTCCCGGTAGTCAGAGGGAATTGGACGGGCCATTGAGAATATCCACGCCGCGGGTATCTATTTCATGTCGCAGTGTTTTCACATCGCAATGTTTCCCTATCCTTGAGTAGTCTTGCCGCTGCCACGTGTACTCTGGCGTTGGACTAAATATTACCCGCGGCACTGATTGCGGCATGTGTCGCAGGCCCCCTCGCCTCGGCGCCCGGTTATTGCAATGACAGGCGGAACCTCAAGTCCTATATCCGTGAGCGACTGGATTGCGGTAAGGCCAGTTCCGGGCATGGTGGTAAAAGCCACTTTCAAGTCGGCGTCGATCCGGCTTATGTGCTCCGCGAGAACATCCGGCTTGTAGCCACGGCCGCCCACGCTCGGGCGCGGAGGATACAGGGAACGATAATCTTGGGGATATTTGGTCAGTTAGTATCGGGCTTGCCACCGATTTTTGAGCGCTAGCTGTCATGGTGAGCAATAAGCAATAGTTGTCGTCGGCTCGGTCGGGGACTTCTAAATGATGAGTCGCAGGCCCCTCGGAGCACCTGAACGGATAGAGCGTCGGAACATTTTTCAGCTAAGATGGCCGGGCAAGTGTAATTAGCCAATGACCCCTGCCTGAAACCTGGGACCCAGAAAACGTGAGCAAAATAAAAACCCAACCCCAACCCAGTATTAACACTGACAAAGCCGCGGTGATGGGGGAATTTAAGGAACTGGTTCGCTGTACCCTGGATGAGGGCCGCCCGGAACCCATAGCAAGGCACCATGCCAGGGGCTATCGTAGCGCCCGCGAGAACCTCGAGGATCTGTGTGATCCGGATTCCTTTCTCGAATACGGCCAGCTGGCGGTTGCCGCCCAGCGCCGGCGCCGGGATTTCGACGACCTGAAGATCAATACCGCCGCCGACGGCATTATTACCGGCCAGGCGACCATCAACGCGGAACTGTTTGGCGCCGA
Source organism: Porticoccaceae bacterium (assembly GCA_040235495.1). Classification (GTDB taxonomy): domain Bacteria; phylum Pseudomonadota; class Gammaproteobacteria; order Pseudomonadales; family Porticoccaceae; genus HB2-32-21. Next base: position 42,450 of record JBECKV010000015.1, on the reverse strand, counting down.
TGCCAGCCGCGCCGTGGTCATTATCAATGATTACACCGTGCTCGCCGGCACCCAGGGCGTCTTTCACCACAAAAAACTGGATCGCGCCATTGAACTTGCCGAGCAATTACATCTGCCGGTAATCATGTACACGGAAGGCGGCGGTGGCCGCCCCGGCGATACCGATTATGAACTGAGCCTGAATCTGAACTCCTTTGCCGCCTGGGCCGGCCTGGTCGGTCGTGTACCCACCATCGCGGTCAATAACGGCTATTGTTTCGCGGGTAATGCCGCTTTGTTCGGTTGCGCTGATGTCGCCATCGCGACGAAAACCTCCTGGATTGGCATGGCTGGTCCGGCCATGATCGAAGGTGGTGGCATGGGTGTGGTCAAGCCGACCGACATCGGGCCCATGGAAGTCCAGAGTCAAAACGGTGTCGTTGATATCGTCGCGGATAACGAGGCCGAAGCCACACGCCTGGCCCGCCAGGTGCTGTCTTATTTTCAGGGTGACCTTAGCCACTGGAGTTGTGCCGATCAAAGCAAACTCTGGGAGCTGATGCCCGCCGATCGGCGCTATACCTACAAGGTCAGGCGTATTATCGACACCCTGGCCGATACCCATTCGTTTATTGAGATAAGACCAAATTTTGGCCGCGCCATTATCACCGGATTTTTGCGTATCGAAGGTAAGGCTTTTGGCCTGATCTGCAATGATTGCCAATATCTGGGCGGCGCGATTGATGCCGATGCATCGGTCAGCGCCGCGCGCTTTCTCGATCTCTGTAACAATTTTGCTCTGCCGGTACTGTGCCTTGTGGACACGCCGGGCTATATGGTGGGACCTGACAGCGAAACCGAAGGCGCGGTGCGCAAAATGTCGGATCTGATGGTTGCCGGCGCCCGGCTGAAGTCACCCATGGTAGCGATTTTCCTGCGCAAGGGTTACGGTCTCGGTGCCATCGCCATGACCGGCGGCAGTTTCAGTCGCCCCGTTTATAGCGCCGCCTGGCCCAGCGGTGAATTCGGCGCCATGGGGCTAGAGGGCGCCGTTCATCTGGGTTTCAAAAAAGAATTGGCAGCCACCGGGACCCCAGAAGAAAAGGACCGCCTGTTCAATAAACTTCTGCTCGCCATGTATGAACGGGGCAAGGCCACAACCGCGGCCAGTTATCTGGAGTTTGACGCAGTGATTGACCCGGCGGATACCCGTAAGGTCATTGTCAAAGCCCTGGGCAGCGCTTGAAACCGCACCGTCAACAGTTCGCACTATTGAGTTAAACTGTGCTCAAGAGCTTGTTTTTAGTTTGTTTTTTCTTATTATCCGCTTCGGAGACTAATAGGAAGCAAGCAATCGGAAGCGCTTTCCCCATGATCGGCCAATGCAATCTCACCAGATACCTGAGCCTTATCGTGTTGTCGCTACTCCTGGCGAGCCCCGTCGCTGCCGGCAATGTTTACAAATTCAGCGATGACAAGGGCAATGTGCTGTTCACGAATGTCGTGAACTCACATCAACTCCCGGTAGGCGTCGATCTCGGCCATTTCAGGACGCTGGAGCATGTTACCTGGTATCCGGACACCAATGTGCACAATTACGGCAACTGGGGCAGCGACGAATCGGCGGTGCTACCTTCATTCAGTAAACTGCGCAATGCCTTTGATCGATTGATCGTCAGGGAGGCCGACCTTTACCAGGTTGATCGCGGCCTGGTCAAAGCCGTGATTCACACGGAATCGGGTTTCAACCCCAGGGCCTTGTCGAAACCGGGCGCCCAGGGCCTGATGCAGCTCATGCCAGCGACCGCCGAGCAATATGGCGTAGCCGACCCTTTTGACCCCTCGCAAAACGTAAGTGCCGGCACCAAACACCTGAGGTATCTGCTGGATCGTTATGACCGGATTGAGCTGGCCCTGGCGGCCTACAATGCCGGCGAAAGCAATGTCGAAAAGTACGGCGGAGTTCCCCCGTTCCCGGAAACCAGGGACTACATCAAGCGGGTCATTTCCCGCTATCGGCACCTCTATCAGGGCAAAATTTAGAGGCCCCGTCCATTAGGGAGCCAGGTGTTGTCCAGAATCCCGAGTATCGGTTTTCATCAAAACCCGGCTCACCGGGCACACCCATAAGCCAGCCGATATCGGAATTCAGCGCCAAGTCACGTTATCCATGGCCGACGGCGATGAATTCTTTTGGTTTCAGTGTATTAAACGCTATACTTAAACCGCTGACGTGGCATAGTATCTGTCGTTTGCGCCGTCTGGACTACTGGCATTTCAGACCAAAATTGTTAGCGCCGCCCATTCAGGAGGAAACAAGCATGTTAGAAAAATTCAGAAATTCAACGCTACTAAAGACCCTCACCCTGGCGGCGGCACTGTTTGCCTGCCAACCGGGCTTTGCGGCCGAAAGCGACTTACACGAACCCACCGGTATCGAAATGACAGCGGATCTTCTCATCGCTCGTCCTGTTGCGATACTGGCCATGGCCGCTGGTTCGGTTATCTGGCTGGTGGGGTTGCCTTTCTCGGCCGCTGGCGACAATATCGATGAGTCAGCCCAGGCATTGATCGTAGAGCCGGCAAAAGCCGCCTTCGTACGTTGCCTGGGTTGCAACGAGGGCGACTACACCAGGTAAGCCGCTGAACCCATCGCTAACGGGCGATTGGCTGTCAGCGCCCGTTAGCCGCGAGTTCGGCCGGTCCCTGTCGATTAAGGCTTTCCTTGACACCTCGCACCAAGGTCCATACTGCCTAGGCGCGCCAGTAAAGCGCAATAGCACTCGCCCCGGACAAAGCACAGAGTACGAGTGACGCGGCGCGAATCTGCCTACTCGTTACCTTGTTCGCCCAGTAAGTCGCCAGCCAGAAACCCAACAGGGTTGCCGGAATCAGGGGCAGCGTCAAATCCAGATGGCGCCATGTCATGTACCCCGTGGGAACCTGAACGATCAGGGACAACACGCAACTAACGACGAAAAACGCTGATAGATTGGCACGGATCAGGCTGGCGGTTTCATGCTGTAACAGAAGCGCCATCGGTGGCCCACCGATGGCCGTACTGGTGCCCATAAACCCTGAAAGGAAGCCGGCAATACCCATTCGCGCGGGAGTAGGCCGGATTCGCACGGGCAACAAACTCACCAGCACAGCCATAATTACCGTCAAGCCCAGCCACAGGGACAGTGTACGAGCGTCCATCCACACCAACAACGCCCCTCCGGCCAGTGTGCCGGGCACCCGCCCCGCCACCGCGGCGCCGAGGCCATGCAGGGAAACATTGGCACGATAGCGTAGTCCGTTGGCCACGGAGAGAATCAGGGCGACAAGGGTTATCGGGCCGGGCACATAATCGGGCGACAATAAAAACAACAGCGGCGCGGCGACAATGGCCAGACCAAAACCGATAAGGCTTTGTACAAATGCGCCGGCGAAAATCAGCAGCGCCGCAAGCAGAATATCCATAACGTGAAAAGAACGCCCGAGCCAGCACCGGCTGGCCAATTGTGTGCATCTGTATGAACGCGGCATTCTAGCCGATACCAACGCGCTGTAAGTAACACTCTCGCTAGACTAGAATATAAACCTTCGCAATTGCCGCCGGCTCGAATGGAGTCCCGTTTTGTCGTCCCATAAATTTTCCTGCAAAGGGTTTGTCTGGCGTTTCGTCGCGGCGTTTGTACTGGTTTTTGCCAGCTACAATATTTTTGGCGCGTCCTACTATCACTGGCTGATGCCCATCAACGAATTTAATTCGCTCAAGGCTTTTGTCGGTTTACTGCTGTTGATTGGCTGGGCAGTTTTCATCCGTGCCACCCTGCGTTCCCTGGGACCGGTTGGGATCGTGCTGGTAGCAGCGTTGTTTGGTGCCCTGTTCTGGATGATTATTGACTGGGGCATCGTCTCGGCGGACAGCATCGACGGGGTAATCTTCATTATCCAGATCATCCTCTGCCTGATTCTGGCCATCGGCGTGTCATGGTCCCATGTACGGCGCAGACTTTCCGGCCAGGTGGACGCCGATGATGTCGGTGATTAAGCGCCTGAAACACGGGGAAACACCAATAGACGCCAAAATTAAAACCCCGGGGGAACCCATGAGTAATCCGATCACGCCGCAACGCACCCGCGACTACCATGAATTTCTGATGGAGAGCAGCCGCTGGGATGACTTTGAATTCCGCGATGATGACATTCTTATCTGCACGCCAGCGAAATGCGGCACCACCTGGACCCAGATGATCTGCGCGCTGCTGATTTTTCAGAAAACTGAATTGGCAAGGCCGTTGACGGAATACTCCCCCTGGATGGATGTATTGCTCGCGCCTGTTGACAAGGTGCATCGGCAGCTGCAAGCACAGACCCACCGGCGTTTCATTAAAACCCACACACCACTGGATGGTCTGCCCTACTCCGAAAGCGTGAAATATATCTGCGTTGGCCGCGATCCGCGGGACGTGTTCCTGTCGCTCAAAAACCATCTGGAAAACATGAAGCCGGATGCACTGGAAATCTGTCGCGAGAACGCCACGCAGCCCTGGACGCCACCCCGGCGCTCGCCGGAAAATCTTAACGAATGGTTTTGCAAGTGGATTGGTTCCGCCTGTAGTACTGCCCGGGATCATGCCGGACACGCGGACGTGCTCAACTACGTCAACACCTTCTGGCAGTACCGCCACCTGCCAAATATTCTGATGCTTCACTTCAGCGATCTGAAAGCCGATCTGGAAGGTGAAATGCGTCGCGTGGCCGATTTTCTGCATATCCAGGTGCCGGAAGCGCTGTGGCCAGAGCTGGTTCAGGCCGCCTCCTTTGAAAACATGAAGAGCAAGGCCGACCTGCTGGCCCCCCAAGTGACGGATAATGTCTGGAAAGACAGCGGTCGTTTTTTCAACAAGGGGAGTAGCGGCCAGTGGCAAGATATCCTTGACCCCAAGGCACTGGATTTATATCGTCAAGTGATGAGCGAACGACTGGAACCCGACCTCGCCAGGTGGTTGGAGCAAGGCCGGAAGCAGGATTAGCAAATCCCCGGGAGCGCGCGCGTCGGTCATCACATCGCCGATGCCGAGCATGGGAATACATGCCGCGCCATTGGTGTCACCTCAAGTCGGTGACACCGACATAGGCCTGGCCGATGGCGTCGAACCCGGAAAGACGGGTCAGCGGGCCAGCCTGGCCGAAAGCTGTGATGGAACTCACGACTATTCGTGAATTGATGGCCCGTATCTGCCGCCATCCCAAGCGATGCGCGCCATAACGCCGACAGAAAAATTCTCCGTGACGTCATAGACGACATCGTGCAGTTCCTTGATTCCGGCTGGTCCCCCAGTTTTTATATCGATGCACAAACTCCTTTTGTCGCTGTTTTGCTACACGTAATAAGCACTGTGCCCATTTACCATAAAGACCAGTCCGCGCGAGGTGTCACCACCGGGGAACAGTTCAACCCCGATGACCTCGGCCCTCGGCATCCGCCATCAGTCGGGTCGTGGTGGGGCCAGCGAGAAAGTGCGTGAAATCAAGAATCTTGTCGCCGCCGGGAATGTGCTCCCTACGCGGCCTCACATGATTTGTTATGTTTAAATGTGCAAAGAGCTATAAACCGGGCTATAGCGTTGAAGGCCGTCCGGGCATTTATTCACGCATTTTTGTTTCCCGCCGCCACATGAGAAACCCGCTTATTGCCAGCACCACGAAGATAATGGCCATGGCGTCCATCAGGTAGACTCCCCAGACTCCCATTATCCGGCCGCTATGAATATCCAGCAGAACCCGCTCCAGGGATAACCCTTCCCCGACAAAGTGCTTGCCCAGTGCCTCTCTGAGATCGGGAGGCGTGGCAACGGGCGTGGACCACTGCGTCGCGTCCTGGACTGCAGCACCGGCATCTTCGACGGGCCGCCAACTGAGTGCCTCGATATCGGCCCAGAAAAACCGGGCGCCGTCCGAGATGACCAGCTTTTGTTGCATGACACCGGCACGGCGTATGGGCGCCGGTACGCCATGGGCGGAACCAAGCCGCTCCATCAGCTCCAGCTCTGGGGTGAGCACAAACAGTTCATCATTGCAGGCCAGCACCACCAGTCCAGAAGCCGGCAGACGCAGGGCGCCGCTGAGTTGACCCGCGCAATGAGCAATTTCCCGCGTGCCAATAAACAGCTCCTCGTCAACCACAGTGACCATGTGCTGATCCAGGGGATAACTGAGGGGCTCATGGTCGGCCTCGATACCATACCAGGCCAGGAGTAGCGACCCATTTAACTGCTTGCTGTCGAGATGAAGTTCACTGGTATGGTTCAATAGCAGGCCACTCGCGGCCAGCACCAGCACAAACAAGGCAGCGCACAGGCCCAGGCGCCGGTGCCAGAGCTTTAACTGACGGCCCGGGCCGGAGTGATTTTTATTCATTCACTGGAACTGAACGGGGCTGACTGGCAAGGTCCGTTCGACCGTGCAGGTAAAGGGCGAAACGGGCGATGCGCTTTGCCGCTGCCACCGATAACGTGGCACCGGTAATACCGTCTACCTGTGCGCTTAAATCGCCATCTTGCAGACTAAGGCCGACAAACTGGCGGGTAAAAAACGGGTGCCGGATTTCCCAGCCACGACTCTCGCGAAATTCGAGCACGTCTAACTTTTCAATCCGTCCATCCTCGATCAGCACGCCGAAGGTAATGGGCCTGGTTTTACCTACCTCATCCATTATCCAGGCGGTCTTTTCGCCTCCCTGCCAGTAGCGCAGGCGAAAGCCCTGATAATCCCGGTTAAATATCTCCCTGCCCCGCTGCTTGTCCTCGGTATTGAGCCAGAGGGTTTGCATGGCAAAAGGCTCAGCGCCGAAAGCCTCCTCCAGGAACGCTTTCGGCTCCATGTATACGCCCTTGGCGCCACTGCTCAAACACGTGAACACCAGCATGGCGCCAAGGAGGATTCTGGTCATGCGCATGAACATAACAGGTTTTGCTAAAAGTCTCGCTTTCCTGGACTAGAAACTCCAGCCGACACCCAGGTTTAAACTGTCGCCGTCACCATTGCTCTGATCGGCCCAGTCCATCTTGAGAACCACATTTTCAACCAACCAGTAATTGAAGCCAAGGTCGATTTGTTCCACTTCGGTGTCGGCATTATTGCCGGCGGTTTTATCCCATTCGCTGTAGCGGGCAAATACACCCAATTGCGGAGTAAACCGCCAGGACGGCTCCAGATACCAGCCCTCCTGTTCATCGCGGCCAAAGACCTCGGCTTCGGCGCCGTCAATATCCCAGGCGGCATACAGGCCGCGCAAACCAAAACGATCGGCCTGATACCAGAAATGGCCTTCATAGAGCAAGGCGTCCGCCTTGTCGGCGCCGAGACCCTGTGTCAGATCTTCCTGATACTGGACCGACAGGGCCAGTTCCAGGCCGGGCAAGCCGGTATATTTTAACCGCCCGGTGTACGCGAACTCCTCGGCGGAAGCCTGACTGACTTTTTCCCGGCCACTACGGATGTCAAAGGCTTTGCTACCACTGAAGTCGGTATTCAACCCGCTGTGCACCGCCAGGTCATAACTGAGAGCAGGCATAATTTCACCGTGGAGTTTGACCCCCGCTTCCCACCAGGTGGCCGGTATGATGTTTGACTCCACGGCATTGCGCTCAACGCCGTAAAAGGTATCGGGCTCATGGGTTTCGTTGATAATCCCCACGGGTAGTAAAAACTGGCCGATCGTGGCGCTGTGGTTTTGCGCGTAGTCCCATTCGATGAAGGCCTGCTCAACCTCGACTTCGCCATTTTTTTCATCCCCCGCCAGGGAATGCTCGAGCTCCACCTCGGACATGAGGCGGACCTTGTCATTGAATTCGTGCTCGAGAAATAACACGAAGCGGTGGTTGTCGACTTCGTCCCGCTTGCCGTTGCGCTTGTCGTTGTAATGGATCTCACCATAGCCACCGATGTGAGTGCGATCCGCCCAGTCAGCGACCTTGGCGATGCTCTCGGCGCTGGAAGCGACGCTTTCGACGGCACCAGCCGTGGCGTCGACTTTTTGGTTGGTGTTCGCCAGCTGGCTTTTCAGCTGCTCGATTTCCGCCTGCTGGGCTTTCAGCAGCGCCATGATTTCAGCTGTGCTGATGTCCTGATTGGCGGCGTGACTACTCACGGCTGACAAAGCCAACGCAGCCAGGGTAGCGCTCATGGTTAGTAGTTGATTTTTCATGGATAATTCCACCTCTTTCATCAGTGAGTTGATTGATAATCGTGTTTATTGGCTACCCTGGCTGCGCCGCTATTCGAGCCTGCCGAGGCGCGCCTTTGATCGACGGCGACGCGCTGCATCCCCTGACGTCCCCCGCCGGGCAGCGATGATAAGGGCACTAAAACCTAAATGCAACTAATTCTCATTCGCATTTGATCTGTATCAAATTTATAATGACCAGCATTTTCAATACAAGGCTATTTGAACCAATCTGATCAGGAGTCTTATTACGTGATACCGGCTAGAAATACTTTGCGCAGTCTTATCGCCCTGTTACTTCCCTTGCTACTGAGCGCCTCTGCCCAGGCGGGCCAGATTCGGGAATACTGGGTCAGCGCGGAAAACACTGAATGGGACTACGCGCCTGGTGGCAAGAACCTGATCAGGCCCGAACATGGCCTCGGTCCCTGGGGCGAAACGACTCGCTACGCCAAAATGCGTTATTACGCCTACACCGACGACAGCTACACGGCCAGGGTCGAACAGCCGGAATGGATGGGCATCCTGGGGCCACAACTGATCGGCGAGGTGGGTGACACGCTCAGGGTTCATTTCAAAAACATGACGGACCGTCCCCTCTCGATGCACGCTCATGGTGTCCGTTACGACGAGGATAACGATGGCGCCGACATGCGCGGTGCCGGCGGCATCGTGGCACCCGGTAAGTCCCACACCTACATCTGGGAGCTGGATGAAGAAGCCGGTCCCGGCCCAGCCGACCCTTCCTCCATAGTCTGGGTGTACCACTCCCATGTAAAACCGGTGGAAGAAATCTACGCCGGCCTGATCGGCAGTATCGTGGTCACCGCCAAAGGCATGGCGCGCTCTTCGGAAGACCCGCGGCCGAAAGACGTCGACAGGAGCTTTACCACGATGTTTATGGTGTTTGATGAGGACGATGGCGAGGAAGGTGGCCTGATGCACGCCATGAACGGTTATATTTTTGGGCACCTCAAGGGGCTCGAAGCCCGTGATGGTGAAACTATCCGCTGGCACCTGATCGGCATGGGTTCGGAAGTTGATCTGCACACTGCCCACTGGCATGGCAAAACCGTCCTCAATGGCGGTCGGCGCACCGATGTCATTAACCTGATGCCAGCCACCATGACCTCGGTGACCATGAATGCCGATAATCCAGGTACCTGGCTCTATCACTGCCACGTCGCGGATCACGTCAAAGCGGGCATGATCACCCGCTGGCGGGTGTTACCGCGGGAGCGCGCGACCCGCTGAAGCCGCCGGCGCCATCATCGCGTGGGGAAAATAGCAATAACCGCAATACAAGCTTGCATACGAGAAACATATGCGGAAATGAATCCTCATCAACGTTCTGACAATCATGCTCAGTGTCCCGGCGCTGACCCTGGCAGCCGGCGACATCGTCTTCCGAGGACCTCCGGCATGACTCCAAGTCAAAAACCCCTTTAACACCAGACACCGTGATGGCGCGTCACCAAGGTAGATCAGCACGGCATGGACAGGATTTTTAATGAGCGAAACTTTCAAGCAACAACAGCAAACCGCCTGGAATGAAAAGGCTTCGGCCTACGATTTGCACCTTGGCAAAATCACCGCAGGGTTTGCTGATCGCCTGCTCGATGCAGCTGACATAAGCGAAGGCATGCAGGTGCTGGATGTCGCCACCGGACCGGGTTACGTGGCCGGCGGCGCCCACGCGCGCGGCGCCATTGCCACGGGCATCGATATTTCCGGGGCCATGATCGCCCAGGCTCGGCACCGTTATCCGGACGCCCTGTTCTATGAGGGCGATGCTGAATCGCTGATTTTTCCCGACCGGTTTTTCGAAGCCGTGCTCTGCCCCTTCGGTCTCGATTATCTGGAACAGCCGGGAAAAGCCATCGAGCATGCTCACCGCGTCCTCTGTCCAGGCGGCAAATACGGGTTCAGCGTCTGGGATTCACCAACTTCCAATCCGGTGATTGAACTGGTCTTGAACGCTATCGACACCCACGACAATGCCAGTGACCGGGCCGAAATCGTCCCACCCCTGTTCCGCTTTAGTGAACCCGAGAGCGCACAAAGTCTGCTGGAAAACCATGGATTCGAGCTGATTAGCGTTGAGCAAGCCAGTCTTGGCTGGACCGTTGAGCATCCGCGCCAGTTACTGGATCTGATCTACAAAAGTACAGTGACAACGGCCCGGCAACTGGAGCGCCAGGATTACAGCACTATCGCTGCTATTCACCAGCATATCAGCGACGGCGTTGCGGCCCTGCTCGAGGGTGATAACGCCCTGTCTTGGAATGCCATAATCGCGGTCGGCATCAAACCCGGGGGATCGTAGCATGGATAGATCTTCCGACTCAGGGCCGCCAGCTCCGAAAACGGATATGCGCGGGCTCAACCGTGGTTTTACTGACCACCAGGCGCTCGGCCAACCATTGAAACCACTCGGCCCATGAAGGCTGATTCTGTTCACGGCGGACCACCTCCAGCCACACCGCGAGCTTACGATACATCACGCTGATCATACCGCCGGCCAGTTCCTCCACCAGTTCGTAGGGCGCGATACGTTTGTATACCAAAACGCCCATGGTCTCGAAAATGGTACTCAACTGCACAGCGGCCTCTTCCGCTTTTGGCCCCAGTGCCCTTAGCTCCTCGGCGCTGGCCTGATCAGGCAGGGTACGAATCAAGGCGACGGCGCGCGATAATTCGGGGCTGTAAAACGTCTTCATCAGATCCGAAGCGATAAGATCCCGGCGCTGCTTGCGGTACTCGGACAGCTGATACAGGCCAAAAATCAAGCCACTGACAATCGTGATTGCGCCGAGAATTTCCGCCAGGTTGGCCAGTTCAGACAGGTTCATGCTTGATTATCCCCGCGCTTAATGAAATGTCCGGACGACGTTATCGCCCCAGCGATTCAAACCAGGGCAGCACCCGCTCCTCGTTGATTTTATAGGGGTAGGCGTGGCCCCAATCCTCCAACTCGTCAAACTTCAAATTGTAATTGAGGTGCTCCAGCAGGCCGCAGGTGCTGCGGATGGTGATGATATTGAAGATGTGGTCGTGGGTTCCGTGGATCACGTAAAAAGGTACGTGATTGGCGGCTTTTTTGCGCAACATCGGGTCCGCAACCTGACTCAACTCTCCCGCTATGGGTGCTACAGCGGCAAATAAATCGGGCATGGTGAACGCCGCCAGGTAGCTGAAAGTGCCGCCGTCGGAAAGCCCTGTCAGAAAGATACGGCTTTGATCGATATGGTATTCAGCGCTTACCTCATCGATGCAGGCCTTGATCGATGCACTGTCCAAAGGCGGATTGAGTACCGACCAGGTGACCCCCTGCGATTTGGGTGCCAGGACGATATAACCGCTGCTGCGCGCCGGCCTCAGCCAGGCCCACAGGTAATCCTCGCCGCTGCCATAACCACCGTGCAAGGCGACGATCAGGGGCCAACCTCGCCCATGATCGTAGCTTTCCGGCACATACAGGGAATAGCGGGCATGATCTTGTGTCGCCGGTTTGCGAATGATACCCACGGCCTGCTCAGCTCGCGGAAACAGCGGGTCGAGTTTGTCCTTATTGGGTAGTGCCGCTTCGGTGAACCAGAAGCTTTCCAGCAGGGGCAACTCCATGCGCACCTTATAAAGTCGCTCCAGGCCCTTGCCAAACAGAACCCGGCTACTCAAAAAGGAGTTGCTGAAGGTGGGTCCGCCACCGCTCTGATAGGCTTCGTGGGCCTCTTTAAAATAGTTTAGCGCCGTGCTCAGGCTCAGGTGCAAATCCGCGCAGGCATGCGGCGGTGTCAGTTCCGCATAGTCAACGGTCACGACCGCAAACAGGTCACCCGCGGCAGCCGCCAGCCGCTGTTGGGACTCGCCAACCGCCCCGAACTCAAGTACCTCGTTTTCGCATTCATAAGCGCGCAACCAGCCCAGTAGACGCACCTGCAGTTGATTCAGTTTCTGTTGATATTCCTCTGGAATCACGTGTCCTCTCCCACAAGATGTCGATAGGCGCGAGCCAACCTGCTTCTAGCGTTGTTTGTACTGATCGATTGTTTGTATTGATCGATTGTTTGTATTGATCCATTGACCTGGGTTTTGGTAACTGTTCTTATCGTTGGGCAAAATTGGAAACATTACTTTAACTTACACGCCCTGATTCGTAGACATTAGCACAGGAGAGAAGCATGGGAGAACTGGACGGAAAAGTAGCGGTGATTACTGGCGGTGCCAGCGGTATCGGCGAGGGCACTGTCAAACGCTTCGTGGAAGAAGGCGCACGGGTAGTCATAGCCGACATGCAGGAGGATAAAGGTCGGGCACTGGCTGACTCACTTGCTGGCTCGGCTGTTTTCATCAACACCGATGTCACCGTAGAGGAGCAGGTCAAAGCCGCCATCGATAAAGCCGGAAGCCAGTGGGGCCGGCTGGATTGTGTATTCAACAACGCCGGATTTGGCGGCGCCATCGGCCCTTTGGAAGATACCCCGGTGGAAGATTACGACATCACCATGAATGTACTGGTTAAGGGGGTATTCCTGGGCATGAAACACGCCATCCCGGTAATGAAAAAACAGGGTGGCGGCAGCTTGATCAACACCTCCAGCGTCGCTGGCCTGATCGCCGGGCACACGCCGCATCTATATTCGGTGGCCAAGGCCGCGGTCATACATATGACCAAATCCGTAGCGCTCGAAGTGGGCGAGAACAATATCCGGGTCAATGCTATTTGTCCGGGTTTTATCGTCACGCCACTGTCCACCAACACGGTGGGCAAGGACACGGATCTGGGCGCGCTTAATGTCAAGATCATTCAGCCGATTCCAAGGGCTGGCAAGCCGGACGACATTGCCCAGATGGCCTGCTGGCTAGCTGGGGACCGTTCCACCTTCGTCACCGGCCAGGCCATCGCCGTCGACGGTGGCACCGCGGCTGGTTTACGCTGGGCCAAACAACCCGCTTATCAGAAGACCTATCACCCCATTAAGGTCTACCGCCCTTCCTCGGCGAATTAATTAAAGACAACAGCGCCAGGTACTATAAAAAAAGCCCCGGTAGTGCCGGGGCTTTCATAAATGGCCAATTGAATGCCAAACAGAGACAGACGCTTCAGGAATCGAGACGCTCGATAATGGTTGCGTTGGCGGTACCGCCACCCTCGCAAATGGCCAACAGGCCATAGCGACCGTTGCGGCGCTCCAACTCGTTAAGCAAGGTGGTCATGAGCTTGGCGCCAGTACAGCCAAGGGGGTGGCCGTTGGCCTGAGCACCACCGTTGACGTTAAGCTTGGCCATATCCGCCCCCACGCCTTTAAGCCAGGCCAGGGGCACCGGGCCAAAGGCTTCATTGACCTCGTAGACATCGATATCCTCTATCGTCAGACCGGCGCGTTCCAGAGCCTTCTTGGTCGCGGGGATCGGCCCTTCGAGCATGATCACGGGGTCTGAACCGACCACCGCGAGCGCGTGTATACGCGCGCGGGGTTTCAGGCCATATTTCTTCACTGCCTCTTCGTTGGCCAGCATGACAGCTGCCGCGCCGTCACTGATCTGACTGGCCGAACCCGCGGTCACCACGCCGCCGGGGGCCAGAGGTTCGAGTTCTGAAATCGCCTCGACACTGGCGTTGGGGCGAATGCCTTCGTCAGCGTCGTGAATAAATGTTTCACCGTTTTCCAGGACCAGCTCGATGGGCAGGATTTCCTGGCGGAATTTGCCGGATTCGGTCGCGGCAGTGGCCCTCATGTGGCTCTGGTAGGCGAATTCATCCAACTCTTGCCGTTTAATGTCGTATTTTTTTGCCAGCAATTCAGCGCCCATGAATTGACTGAACTCAACGCCGGGATAACGTTCTTCGAGACGCTCGCTCTTCGGCTTGCCGCGCCCCTTTGCCTCGCTGTCCTCGATGTTGGAAAACATGGGTACCCGGCTCATGGATTCGACACCACCCGCGATCACCACATCCTGGGTGCCAGACATCACCGCCTGCGCCGCAAAATGGATGGCCTGCTGAGCAGAGCCGCATTGACGATCCACGGAAACACCGGGAACGGACTCACCCAATCTGGAAGCCAGCGCCACATTACGACCCACGTTCCCCGCCTGCTCGCTATTCTGTGAGACACAACCGAAGACCAGATCATCGACCTTTTCCGGGTCAATTCCTACCTGGTCAAGCAAACCATCGACCAGCATGGCGCCCAGGTCAACGGGGTGAATACGGCTCAAGCGACCCCTGTTCTTTCCGGTGGCGGTGCGCAGCGCACCAACGATATATGCTTCAGCCATGGCTGATTCTCCTGTAAAAACACGTGGTTTAATGTCGGTACCAGCGGTCTGTATTACTGGCATCATTCTGGTCCGACGGACCTTGTCGGGGCCGCTATTAAACCCCATCACTCGCGATCGGACAAACCACCTGGATTAAACGTAAAACCACCCTTCGCCGGACTGTCTTGCTTTAAGCCGCTTATACGCGCCAAAATTTGTCAAAACCCTGTGCAATGATTGGGTCAGTAATCGTAATACAAAATCGCGAGCAGGCTTGGTTATCATGACTGTGTATAAATTAGACAGTCAAAACTATTAAACTCTTACTAACCCGACACAAATTCAGGTTCGCGCGAGCAAACAAAAACATCGATCTTTAGCCCGAAAAACCCGAAACGCCATAACGATAAAACACGGTTACCGTGCAAGGAGTTAATTATGATCAAGTCCAGTCCATTTATCCGAGGTATAAGCCTGTCGGCCGTTCTGGTCAGTGTGTCCCTGCTGAGCGCGTGCGGCGATAACGCGGATTCACCACACGCTTCAACTACCGGTACCAGCTATCAGGCTCCGCGCAACTCCCACGGCCAACCGGACCTCCAGGGCATCTGGGACTTCCGTACACTGACACCCCTGGAAAGGCCGGCGGCGCTCGGAGATAAAGCCACGTTTACCCGGGAAGAAGCCGAAGCCTTCCGCAAGAAGGCCATCGAAAGCAACGATGTCGACCACAATCGCGACGCCATGGGTGAATTCGACGTGGAAGGCGCCTATAACGCCTGGTGGATGGATTACGGCACCGAGTTGGGCGGGGATCTGCGTACCTCACTGATCACCTCCCCCGCCAATGGCCGACTGCCGGAACTCACCGCCGAAGCCCTGGCCGGTATGAAGCGCGACCTCCAGCGTATTCCGCCGACCCGGGTAGTGGTATCACTGGAAATGGACAATCGCGTCTGGCGCCCGGAAGGTCCGGAAGTTCTGGGCCTGTCCGAGCGTTGCCTGCTCGGTTTCAACGCCGGTCCGCCTTTGATTCCAAGCGCCTATAACAATAACCTGCGCATCATCCAGACCCCTGATCACGTGGTGCTGTTAACCGAGATGATCCACGACGCCCGCATCGTACCCCTGGATGGCGGTTCTCACCTGCCCGAGGACATGCTGCGCTGGTCGGGCGATTCGCGCGGCCACTGGGAAGGTGACACTCTCGTCGTGGAAACGAAAAATTTCACCGACAAGACACCCACCTTTCAACTACCCCTTGACCTTAACAATCTGGATCGCAACGGCGTGGTCGGCTCGGGCAAAAACATGCACCTGATTGAAAAATTCACCCGGGTCAGCGACAACACCGTGATGTACGAATACACCCTTACCGACCCATACACCTTTGCCGATCCCTTTACTGTCGCCATCCCCATGAAGGCTTCGGATAGCCAGATGTTCGAGTACGCCTGCCACGAAGGCAACTATGCCATGCCCGGCATGCTCAAGGGAGCGCGCCAACTGGAAAAAGAAGACGCCGGATTAGCCATACAAAACTAAATATTATTTCAATCCAGCAGTCGCGATATTCGGGCCAGCTCCGCCGGACACTGCCAGGCGCGGCGCCGGGGCGGCACGCTGGCCCCGGAAGTCCCGGTTATTTTCGACCCCGTCGCCCGTTCAGTCGTCCAGTACTGAACGGGCGATAATCTCCTTCATAATCTCGGAACTGCCGGCATAAATGCGGGATATCCGCGCATTGGTGTACAGACGGGAAATTTCGTACTCGTCCATGTAACCAGCGCCGCCGTGAAGCTGGACGCATTCATCGGTTACGCGCCCCTCCAACTCGGTGGCGTACAACTTGGCTTTCGCCGCCATCTCCGAACTCAGCTTGCCCTGGTTATGCACCTCGACACATTTGTCGATAAACACCTGGCACATATCCAGCTCCGCGCGCAACTCGGCGAGCTTGAAGCGGGTGTTCTGAAAGTCGGCAATGCGCTGGCCAAAGGCCTTGCGTTGAATGACGAAATCGCGCGTCAGGTCAAAAGCTCGCTGGGCGCAGGCCAGGGAGCCGGTGGCGCTGATCAGCCGTTCCTCCGCCAGGCCATGCATGAGATAGTGGAAGCCCTTGTGAGCGTCACCGAGGACATTCTCCCTGGGTACCTTTACATCGTTGAAAAACAGCTCGGCGGTGTCCTGGGCTTTCAAGCCCATTTTTTTTAGATTTCTGCCTCGCTCGAAGCCCGCCATGCCCCGCTCCACGAGGAACAGCCCTATCTGTCGGGGATTATCCGGGTTGCTTTTGGCCGCAACGATCACCAAATCGGCGTTGATGCCGTTGGAAATATAGGTCTTCGAGCCATTCAACAGCCAGTGATCGCCCTTGTCCTGGGCATGGGTTTTAATGCCCGCCAAATCGCTACCCACATCAGGCTCGGTCATGGCCACCGCCAGAATGCACTTACCGGACACCGCACCGGGAATAAAACGCGCACGCTGGGCTTCATCATCGCCACGGATCAGATACGGGCCAACCAGACGGCTGTGCAGGGTGTGGAAAAACCCGGCGTCACCGTAGGTGGCATCCTCCTCCATCATGATCTGCTGGTAGCGAAAATCCCGGATCCCCAGACCACCGTACTTTTCGTCGGCCCAGGTGAGCAAAAAGCCCTGCGCGCCCATCTTTTCGAACATCTCGCGGGGCACGATGCCCGCTTGCCGCCAGCTCTCCCTGTGAGGTTCTACCTCCTTGATGAGAAACTTCCGGTAGGCGTCCCGGAACATTTCCTGTTCTTCGGTGAAAACATTGCGCTCCATTTAAGATACCCCTTTGCGTGATTGGATGGATTCTACTTCGTTGAGAGTGTCAATGTTCTCAATCGACAGGCCAGACTCTCGATCTTCGAGTCGCTGCCTCCAGCACCAAATCCTGGAGTCAGGCCAGGACTGGCCTTTTTGTGGCCTGCCATTGTATTGTAGAAAGTCCCTGCAAATACAAACCACTTCCGGGACCGGAGGAATCAAGTCTCATGCAAACCGAACTGGCTAAAAAACTCGGCCTCGAATTTCCCATATTCGCTTTCACACACTGCCGGGACGTGGTCGCCGCGGTGACCAATGCCGGCGGTATCGGCGTGCTGGGGGCAACGGGATTCACACCCGAAAAACTCCAGATCGAGCTCGACTGGATTGACGATAAGGTCGGCGACCGCCCCTATGGTGTCGACGTGATTATTCCCAGGCGTTTTGAGGGACGTGGTGAAAAAAATCTTGAAAAACAACGTCGCCAGGTCCGAGCGGCCATCCCCGATCATTATTATGATTTTGCCCGCAAACTCCTGGACGAAGGTGGCGTTCCTCCCCTGCCACCGGGCAAAAAACTCGAGGATCGTCTGTCCATGACCGATGCCGTATCGGCGCCCCTGGTGGACGTTGCCCTCAGCCATCGCAATTGCCGGCTGATCGCCAATGCCCTCGGCACGCCGCCCGCGGATGTCATCAAGCAGGTTCAGGATGCCGGTGTGCTCATTGGCGCTCTGTGCGGCTCCGCCAAACACGCCCGGTATCACGTTGATGCCGGCCTGGATTTCATCATTGCCCAGGGCGGTGAAGGCGGCGGTCATACCGGCACCATCGGCAGCGTCGTCCTGTGGCCCGAGGTCGTCGATATCGCCGGCGACATTCCCGTGATTGCCGCCGGCGGTATCGGCTCTGGCCGACAAATGTATGCCGCGCTGGCCTGCGGCGCCCAGGGCGTGTGGTGTGGCTCGATCTGGTTGACTACCGTCGAAGCGGAAACATCCCAAGCCTCCAGGGAAGCGATGCTGAAGGCGACATCCAGCGATACCGTACGCTCCAAATCCTTTACCGGCAAACACGTCCGCATGCTGCGCAACAAATGGACGGACGCCTGGGACGCGCCGGGGAATCCCGAATCCCTGGGCGCGCCCATGCAGATGATGATGGCCGGAGAGTCAATTGTCCGTATGCATCGCCACCCCGATAAATCCCAGGATTTTTTCTTTAACCCGGTCGGCCAGATCGTCGGCAGCATGAACAGAACCCTGAGCGCCCGTGATCAATTGATGGAACTGGTCACCGGCTATCTTGACACCCATGAGCGGCTTAACGCGCTACTGCCGGAAGATTAGCCGCTCCTGACCAAGCCAACATCGGGCTTAATTTTGTCTTGTCCATATTTGGATAGGCGAATATAATTCCGCTCATGGATATTTCGGACTACGCCAAAGTCTTCAAGGCGCTCTCGGAGCCGGTGCGGCTGCGCATTGTTCACCTCCTGCTGGACAAGGGTGAACTCTGCGTCTGCGACATCGTTGACTGCCTGGGCCTGTCCCAAAGCGTGATTTCCAGGCATCTCGCCTACCTGCGCAATAGCGGCCTGCTGACTACCCGCCGCGAGGGGGTCTGGGTGTATTACCGTTTCACGGAAGCGTCAAACTTCACCGCTAGGCTGCTGGAGCTGTTCCACCAAAACGGCCTGGAGGCAGGCATCATTCAAAAAGACCAGGAAAACTACCGATCCCTGAGCAATCGTTCCTGCTGCTAGGAATTTTTTAACCCCTATATATTTGTTTATACGCTTATACGTTTTTAATCAGGAGGGCTACCCCACCATGGCGCTAAGAATCGGAATCAACGGCTTTGGTCGCATTGGCCGACTTGCCCTGCGCGCCGCCTGGAAATGGCCGGAGTTCGAGTTCGTCCATATCAATGAGCCGAGCGGCGCTGCAGCGGCGGGCGCCCACCTCCTGAAATATGATTCCGTGCACGGCATCTGGCCTCCGGAAGTGCACGCGAACGATGAAACGCTACTTATCGATGGACACGTGCTCTCGTGGTCTCGCGATAGGGAAATCGAAAAGACGCCCTGGCGGGAAAAGAACATCGACCTGATTATCGAATGCTCGGGTCAATTCAAATCCGCCCCGGCGCTTCGGGCGTTTCTTGATCAGGGAGCAAAGAAAGTCGTGGTCTCGGCACCGGTAAAAGACGGCACACTCAACGTCGTTATGGGTGTTAATGACCAGCTGTATCAGCCGGACCGCGACGACATCGTCAGCGCCGCATCCTGCACCACCAACTGCATCGCCCCGGTGCTCGACGTCATCCACAAGAATTTCAATATCCGTCACGGCTCGATCACCACCATCCACGACATCACCAATAGCCAGAGCGTCCTCGATGGCTACCACAAGGATCCGAGGCGCGCCCGCGCCAGTGGCCTGTCACTGATCCCTACCAGCACCGGCTCGGCAACAGCAATCGCCGAAATTTTCCCGGCCCTCGAAGGTCGGCTCAATGGCCTGGCGGTTCGAGTGCCGCTGGCCAACGCCTCGCTTACCGATTGCGTGTTTGAGGTCGAACAAGCGACCACCACCGCAGCCGTCAACGCAGCCCTCAAACACGCATCAACAGGCTACCTCAAGGGCATTCTCGGCTATGAGGACAAGCCCCTGGTCTCCGTGGATTACACCGACGACACCCGTTCCGGCGTGGTCGATGCCCTCTCAACCATGGTAATAAACGGCACCCAGGTAAAACTACTGGTCTGGTACGACAACGAAATCGGCTATGTGCACCGTTTAATGGAGCTGGCGCGCAAAGTCGCCCAGGGCTTTGACGGTTGCTAAATCCAGGATGCATCGGGCCCTGCAACAATACGGTATCGTCACCGCCAGCTACTGGGGTTTCACCCTCACCGACGGCGCACTGCGCATGTTGGTGGTGCTGTATTTCCACCAGCTTGGTTATAGCCCTCTGGCCATCGCCAGTCTGTTTCTGTTCTACGAACTGTTCGGAATTATCACCAATTTGGTCGGTGGCTGGCTGGCCGCGCGCACCGGTCTTAACACCACGCTGCACATAGGGCTGGGCCTGCAAATCCTGGCCCTGGGCATGTTGCTAGTCGACCCCGATTTGCTCTCGGTAGCCTACGTCATGGCCGCCCAGGCAATTTCCGGCGTCGCCAAGGACCTCAACAAGATGAGTGCCAAGAGCAGCATCAAGTTGCTGTTGCCGGACGGTCAGGAAGGCCGGCTATACCGCTGGGTGGCGATACTCACGGGCTCCAAAAACGCCCTCAAGGGCGCGGGTTATTTTCTCGGCGGTGTATTACTGGCCAGCGTTGGCTTCCGCGGCGCGCTGGCCACGCTTTTGGGCGGGCTTGCGATCATCTGCATCATCAGTCTTCTGTTGCTCGACTCGAAGCGTGGCAAGGCCACGTTCAAACCAAGGTTTCGGCACCTGTGTTCTAAAAGCAGCGCCGTCAATCGCCTGTCCGCCGCCCGCTTCTTCCTGTTCGGCGCGCGGGACATCTGGTTTGTCGTGGCATTGCCGGTATTCCTGCAAAGCGAACTGGGCTGGAGCCACACCAGCGTTGGCACGCTGCTCGGCATCTGGATTATCGGCTATGGTGCAATCCAGTCACTCAGCCCGCTGCTTACGGGCGTCGATGAAAGCAGCCCAGAGGGCGCCCCGGCGGCCAGGACTTTGCTGCGCTGGTCGACGCCATTGTGCCTCATCCTCCCTGCAGTGGCGGTTTTGCTCCTTGGCACCACCTGGGATCCTGCCTGGATACTGGTCGCCGGCTTACTGGTTTTCGGAGTCTTGTTCGCCGTCAATTCCGCCATTCACT
The DNA here is from genome assembly GCA_040235495.1 of Porticoccaceae bacterium. GTDB lineage: Bacteria > Pseudomonadota > Gammaproteobacteria > Pseudomonadales > Porticoccaceae > HB2-32-21. The sequence goes on along the minus strand of JBECKV010000015.1, from coordinate 21,343 downwards.
CGTATCTGATCGTCGCCCGCGCCCAGGCCGACGGTGTCTCCCTGGATGTCGGCTTTTATTACATGGCCAATGCCGCGGGGCGCCTGTGTGGCACCCTCCTCTCGGGCCTTGTTTATCAGGTCTACGGCATCGAAACCTGCTTACTGGCCAGCAGTGTATTTTTGATTGCCGCCCGCGGCCTGTCGATGGCGCTGCACAATGAGGAAAAAGCGGCTCTGAAAACAAGCCGGTGAGTAAAGTCGGAGCTTTGACAGCAGACCACGGCACCCTCAAACTGCCGGGCGCCAACACCCGTTAATGCCTCAGGGGGAATCCGTGCAACAAACTGACTTTGACGTTTTGATCGTCGGTGCCGGTATCTCCGGCATTGGCGCCGCTTGCCATATCAAACGCCTGTGCCCCGACCGCAGTTTTGCGCTGTTCGAAGGCCGTGAGGCCCTGGGCGGCACCTGGTATCTGTTTCGCTATCCGGGCATTCGCTCGGACTCCGACATGTATACCCTCGGGTATGCCTTCAAACCCTGGACCGAGCGCAAGGCCATCGCCGATGGCCCGTCGATTCTCAAGTATCTTAACGAGACAGTAGACGACAATGAGTTGCGGGACCGGATTTTCTTTCGCCACCGCATCACCCGCGCCGACTGGTCCTCGGCGGCGAACTGCTGGACGGTCAGTGTCGATATCAACGGCGGTGAGGAAACGCTTGCATACACCTGTAACTTTCTTTTTTTATGCGGCGGTTACTACAAATATGATGCCGGTTACACACCGGATTTCCCCGGCCTGAAAGACTTTCAGGGTGAACTCATTCATCCGCAACAGTGGCCAGAGGATGCCAATTACACAGGACGCAAGGTGGTCATCATCGGGAGCGGCGCTACCGCGGTGACGCTGCTTCCCGAGTTGGCCAAACGGGCCGAACAGGTCACCATGCTACAGCGCTCTCCGACCTACATGCTATCGCGTCCCGCGGTGGATGCCTTTGCGTTGCGCCTGCAAAAACTGCTGCCGGCAAAGTGGTCCTACGGCCTGGTTCGCTGGCGCAATGTGCTGCTGACCCTGTTTTTGTTCCAGTTCTCACGAAAGCGTCCCCAGACCATGAAAAACTACCTGATCAATCAGGTGCGCAAACACCTGGACGCCGACTACGACGTCGACCAGCATTTCACGCCTCGCTACGGTCCCTGGGATCAGCGCCTCTGCCTGGTGCCCGATGACGATCTTTTTGACGCCATTAACAGCGGCAAAGCCAGGATTGTTACCGATAAGATTGATACCTTCACCGGCAACGGTATCAAACTTTTGTCCGGGCAAACGCTGGAGGCGGATTTGGTGGTCACCGCCACCGGCTTGCAGCTGGAAGTATTCAACGGCATCTCGGTCTCCGTCGATGGCCAGCACGTCGACCCCGGCTCACGCTTCACCTACAGGGGCCTGATGTACAACGATGTCCCCAACCTGGCCACCTCCTTTGGTTATACCAACGCTTCCTGGACCCTGCGCGCCGATCTCACCTGCGCCTATGTCTGCCGGCTGTTGAATCACATGGCCAAAACCGGCGCTTCCCGCTGCACCCCGCGCCTGGATCAACCGGAGATGACGCCTTCGAACTGGTTCGATCTGTCCTCCGGCTATGTTCAACGTTCAGCGGGCAAGTTGCCCAAACAGGGCGATCGAAACCCCTGGCGGGCGCCCCAGAATTATCTGATCGACATTTTCAATCTGCGCTTCAGGAAGGTAAACCACGAGGTTCTGGAATTCGCCCGTTACCGGTCCGCCGGGGCGGAACTACCCGCTGGTTCTACCGGGTAAAATATGGCCGGGTGTACTATGTTCATTTAATACACGTCCAAAACTCATTGTGAGGCACAGCCATGAGCGAGCACGCCTATAGCGTCGTTAAATCCGAGCGCGGTGCAAGCCGCCAGCCGCCCCGCTTCGACAACATCGAGGCCGAACGTACGCATCGCAAACAACGGCTGACGGCCGGTTTCCGCCTGTTCGGAAAATTTGGCTTCGACGAAGGCGCAGCCGGTCATATCACGGTTCGCGACCCCGAATACCCGGATCACTTCTGGGTCAATCCCTTCGGCATTTCCTTTAAGCAAATCAAACTGTCTCAACTGTTGCTGGTCAATCACCACGGCGATGTCGTCGAGGGCGAAGGCCTGCTAAACGGCGCGGCCTTTGCCATCCACGGTGCGATTCACGCCGCTCGAGCCGATGTCATCGCCGCCGCCCACTCCCATTCAGTGTACGGGAAAAGCTGGGCTTCCCTGGGGCGCAAACTGGATCCTCTGACGCAGGATTCCTGCGCGTTCTACGAAGATCATGCACTTTTCGACGACTTTACCGGGGTCGTGCTCGACCAGGCCGAGGGCCGACGCATAGGCCAGGCACTGGCTATGAACAAGGCCTGCATCCTGCAAAATCACGGCCTGCTGACTGTTGGAACCAGCGTTGATAGCGCCGTGTGGTGGTTTATCACCATGGAGCGCACCTGCCAGGCCCAGCTGATGGCCGAAGCCGCCGGCATACCGAAATTGATTCGACCGGAGGTCGCGCGAGCAACCTATGCTTCGGTCGGCACCGAAGATGCCGGCTGGTTCAGTTTCCAGCCGCTGCACGACGTTATCGTCGCTGAGCAACCCGATATGTTCGATTGATACTCGAGCAATTCCCGAGGGTTCGTCGCCTTGGCAAGCTACCAGTACCCGCCGAAACCGAAGTCGTACAAACCAAAGTCGTACAAACCGCTCTCGCGCAACACGGCTGCTTTCGAGGGCGGATTCGCTGCCCACTCAAGGGCTCTGACCAAGGCGCATGCTATTGGCGAGAGGTTTGCGGCACGCCGTTGGCAGCTTAATCGTCGGTCGTGATCAATTGATCGACATGACCCGGCACAGTCTCCACAAACCCGGGGTATCCCTGCCCGCGGGAGTTTTTTTACCCAGAGACAACAACAGATGACAACAGACGACAACAGATAACAGACAACAACAGACACCATGAGGCTCGGTCCACGGCCGGGAACAGGCCGCCGATAGCAATGAACACTTCTTAAACCCTGGTTCCGGGGGCGGGCGGCTGCTCAGGCGGCCCGGCAAAGCACTGAGCGATGTGCATCCATGCTTTTGCGGGCTCTCCCTGGACTTGCAACCCGGTATCGGCAATATTTCTTACCTGGGTTACCACCTGGCAGAACTCGACAGCGCTGCCGGTGACGGCGTTATCACCTTGCGGGACATGCCATTCCCACGTCGCTCCGGATGGCGCGGTCAACTTCACGTAGGGCGGCGGATCCGGCACCTCAAGCTTACGATTGGCAAAAGTCCAGCCATAGGTTTTCACGCCAATAGTGGCGATATGACGGATTCGATCGCTGTGTTTACGGGTGATGCCGAGTAGGTCATATATTTCCCAGGCGTGAGCCCAGGTTTCCATGAGCCGCGCGGTGGCAAACATCATCAGGCCCATATCCGGACCCGCCCAGGTAAGGCGCAGGGAGGGATCGCTAGCGGCAAAACGGTCACACATTTCGCCGAAATGCCGATGCCAGAGCTCCAGCATGCCTTTTCCTTGCTTGCCATCGAGCCAGCCACGGGTGAAATCAACCAGGGGCAGTCCGGAGCCCTGGACCTCTTTCATAAAGGCCAAAAATTCAGCGCCGTTTTTATGAGAGGTCACCCCCATGAAATCGCCAAAATAGAGGTGCTGCACGACATCGTTTATGGTCCAGTTTTTAAAACTGGTAACCCGGGTCCAATCCGACTCCTCAAGCGTACATAGCAATCGGTACAGTTCTTCACCCTCGGCACGCAAATCATCGATCACCGTGACTAAATCAGACATGCCCTATCACCCTTATCGGCAGATTACCCAAAAAAAAGGGCCAGGCCCTCAATGGACCCGGCCCTCCACCACGTCGGAAGCGACTCTTGTCAGGCACGCCTGGCGCGAATAGCTCGGCCCAGTGTCTGCGTGCCCAGCGCCGGGGTATGACGAGAACCATCTTCCCACACCCGCGTACCGTTGATATAGACCTGCTCAACCACGCCGTCCGAGCGGTTAACCAGTACGTCATGCTCGAAAATATCGTGGTAGATCTTTGTCCGGCCCTTGTTCATATCGTGATTTTTCAGGTTCTCGGGGTTGATCAGCACGATATCGGCCTGTGCGCCCGGCTCGATGGTTCCCACGTCCAGACCAAAAAACTCGGCAGGCTCGCGGGTCAGCCTATGGACAGCGTGAGCGACACGATCCAGCCCACGCTTCTGGGCGATACGTAAAGTCCCCAGGTTGCCATCATAAAAGGACAGATTGGTGAGATGAGCACCGGAGTCGTTAAAGCCGGGCAAGGCGTTTTCGTCAAAGAGAATTTCCTCGACGATATCTTCATTCTTGTTGGCGACATCGAACCACCAGCGGAAGCCTGTGTCGTAGAGGCGCAGGCACTGGAGCCAGAATTCCCGCGGATGAGTGCACTCTTTGGGGAATTTGGCGAACTCCACCGCCTCGGCTTCGTCCTTGGCGCCTTGTTCGCCATTACTCTCGATGTAGGTCGTCAGACGATCCAGCACCTGCCGCAGGGTATCACCATCCCAGGTGGGCACCGCGCAATCATCAAAGGTCATCTCGTCGAACCTCATCTGGAAAGTCGCCTGATCCTTGTTACCGCCCAACCTGGTGATATTGGCATCGACCACGGTCATTTTCGCCCAGTCGGCGGCAAAGCGTTCGAGCCAGGCCGGGTCGTTGAGCAGCGCCAGTCGCTTGTCCGCCTGGTCGGCTTCGCAGGCGATCATTTCGCGGGTCGAGGGCAGTTCCTCAAAGACCGGGGAAATCATGCCGTCGGACCACATACGAAAGCTGCCACCCAGGGCCTGAAAGTGGATTTTGCCACCCAGCAGTTTGGAGTTGATGACCTTGCCCAGCTTGAGCATTTTCTGCCAGACGCCCGGTACGGAAACAAAGTCGATGGCCGTTAGCGCGGAGATTCGAAGTGGCTTGCCCCGGAAACGGCTGGCCGACCAGAAGTAACGCTTCAGGGTACGCAGCATTTTCTCGCCATCGGGATTGGTCTGCCAGACACCCCCGTGTTTGCGGACAATTTCGAGACAGGGCCTCAGTTCTTCACACTCGGCAAAGTGGCTGGGGATACGGATGTTTTTATTGGGATCATTGGCTAGATAATGAAAGACGATCTGATCCGTTGACAGGCCTATATAGCCCTGTTTCATCGCGTCTTCCATGATCTGTTCCAGCCGCTTCTGTTCTTCCTTCGTGGGCGCGCGTGCGATGGATGATTCAGTGCCCATGGCTTCGATGCGCATCATCGAATGGGGCAAAAAAGTAGCCACGTTTGGCCCGAGGGGAAGATCGGCGAAGTGATCGAGATAGCCCGCCGTACTATCCCAGGTGAGCTTGTCGAGACATTTCGACAACACACTCTTGGGCATGTTCTCGACACGAGTAAAGCAATCGAGAATAGGGTTTTCCTCCCCCTTCAACTGCGCGCCGAACGCCACCCCGAGTGAGCAGTTGCCCAACACCACGGTAGTAGTGCCATGACGCACCGCTTCGGGAATACCCGGGTTTACTTCCACTTCCAGATCCAGATGCGTGTGGATGTCAAGCATGCCGGGCATCAGCCACTTACCGTCCGCGTCGACGCTTTCGGCGGCGCTGCCAACATCCAGATTGGCGCCCCTCGCCAGTACCTTACCATCCTTGATAGCCAGATCTTCCACCACTGGGGATTGACCACTGCCGTCAAACACCAGGGCATTTTTAATGAGAGTGTCGCATTGATCGATGTGTGCCATTTTTCGCTACCAGACTAAGAATTCGGAGTATGATTTTGCCGCAGGCGATTTACATAAATCAAGGACTTGTTACCACGCAGTAACACGAATCCGCCCCGCGGTGGGGCAAGCAGAGGCACCTAAGGTAGCGAAAATCAGCGCCCCTTCCCGCTAGGTAGGTCAGGATGGGGAAATCAGCCCCGCCGCCAGCGGGTACCCTCGCGGGAATCCTCGAGCACCACGCCCTGGGCCTTGAGTTGGTCACGGATGGCGTCGGCGCGGGCGTAGTCCTTATTCCGCTTGGCCGCATCTCGCTCGGCAATCAGCGCCTTGATTATCTGCTCCCCGACCCTTTCTTCAGCACTGCCATTTTGCAAAAAAGCAGTCGGGTCGCTCGCCAACAGGCCCAGCACCGCGCCTAATGCTTTCAGTTCGGCCGCCAGCGCCAGTGTGTGTCCACCCTCTTCCCTGCCGCCGGCATTGAGCTCCCGCACGAGGTCATACATGGCCGAGAACGCTTCACGCGTGTTGAAGTCGTCATTCATGGCCTCGACAAACCGCCGATAGTAGGTGCTGTCCGCCAGGTCTTCCAGCGCCGCCGCCGGCACCTCGGCGTAATTGCGCAGCGCTTGATAGAAGCGCTCCAGGCCCTGACGGGCTTCAATCAGGTTCGCCTCGGAATAGTTGATCGGGCTCCGGTAATGACTCGACAGGAGGAAATAGCGCAGCACTTCCGGGTGATATTTTTCCAGCACCTCACGGATGGTAAAAAAATTATTGAGTGATTTGGACATTTTTTCATCGTCCACGCGCACCGCGCCGGCGTGCATCCAGTAGTGGACAAAAGTCTTCCCCGTGGCCGCTTCACTCTGGGCAATTTCGTTTTCATGATGAGGGAAAGGCAGATCGGGCCCACCACCGTGGATGTCGAAGGTTTCCCCCAGCAGGCAAGTGGACATCGCCGAACACTCGATATGCCAGCCCGGACGTCCCCGGCCCCAGGGCGAGTCCCAGCCCGCATCTCCCGGGGCCGCTGTTTTCCAGAGCGCAAAATCGCGCGGGTCTTCCTTCAGCTCACCCGGCTCGACACGGGCCCCCGACAGCAGCTCCTCGGGGTTTTTGTTACTCAATTTGCCGTATTCCGGAAAGCGCTTGATCCGGTAATAGACATCGCCATTGTCCGCCCGATACGCGTAGTGATTGTTCACCAGGTTTTTCACCATGGCGATGATCTCTTCCATATGATCCGTGGCCCGAGGCTCGTGATCGGGCGGCAATACGCCGAGCGCCTGTTCATCCGCGTGCATGGCGGCGATCATGCGTTCGGTCAGGGCGGTAAACGGCTCGCCATGTTCCGCGGCGCGCGCCAGGATCTTGTCATCGATATCGGTGATATTGCGGACGTATGTGACTTGCCAACCCTGGCTGCGCAGGTAACGGGTAATGGCGTCAAAGGCCACCAGGACGCGGGCATGACCGATGTGGCAATAGTCGTAAACGGTGACACCACAAACATACAGGTCGATTTTTCCTGCATGAATGGGTCGGAAAACCTCTTTTCCGCGCTTCAGAGTGTTGTAGATTGTCAGGGTCATCGCCTTCGATTCTGTCTCCGCGTCTTTAACCGCTTACGTATTGGATTAATAGGGCTTGCGCGTTATCGGCGTGAGTCATTCGCCGGTCCAGCCATCACGTAGTGCAATGGTCCGGTTGAATACCAGCAGCCCGCCTGCCGCGCGCCGGCTGTCAAGGCAAAAATACCCCTCCCGTTCGAATTGGTAGGCCTGTCCCACTTCGGCATTACCCAGGCTTGCCTCGGCTTTGCAAGCCCGCAGGGTCACCAGCGATTGAGGATTGATGACCGAGAGAAAATCAGCGCCCCCGGCATCGGGCTCGGCTGCGGTAAACAGGCGTTCGTAGAGCTTCACCTCGCAGGCAATACTTTCATGCGCGGCCACCCAGTGAATCACCCCTCGGGGTCTGATGCCCTCGGGTGGATCCTTGCCCAGGGTGTCGGGCACCACGGATGCCAGCACTTCGCTCAAGTGTCCTGCTGCGTCCCTCACCACCTGGTCGGCCCGAATCACATAAGCGCCGCGCAAGCGAATATAGTCGCCCAGCACGAGGCGCTTGAACTTTTTGCGCGACAAACCGCTGTCTTCGTTGAAATCATCATGGTCGATGTAGAGCACGCGCCCGAAAGGCACCTGTCGCACGCCCATATCGGCGCGCTGAGGATGTCGGGGTAGAGTCAGCGCAATGTTTTCATTTTCAGGCCAGTTACTCAGTGTCAGTTTAAGCGGTCGCAGTACACACATGGCCCGAGGGGCATTGTCGTTGAGATCCTGGCGGATGAAGTGATCGAGTTGAGCCATATCGACCGTGCCATCGGTTTTCGCGACCGCCAGACTATCGCAAAAATCGCGGACCGCGGCGGCACTGACACCACGTCGACGCAAGCCTGACAATGTCGGCAGACGGGGATCATCCCAACCGTCCACATGACCGTCATCGACCAGCTGCTTGAGTTTACGCTTGCTGGTCACGGTGTAATTAAGGTTGAGTCGGCCAAACTCGAACTGGCGAGGGTGTGAAGGGACCGGCAGGTTTTTAATGAACCAATCGTAAAGCGGTCGGTGATCGGCAAACTCCAGGGTGCAAATGGAATGGCTGACGCCTTCTATGGCGTCTTCCTGGCCGTGGGCGAAATCATAGGAGGGGTAGATGGTCCAGGCATCTCCGGTGCGATGATGGGCGGCATGCTTGACACGATATAACACCGGATCACGCAGATTCATATTGGCCGCGGCCATATCAATGCGGGCGCGCAACACCATGCGTCCTTCCTCGATTTCTCCGGCACGCATCCGCCGCAGGAGGCCGAGGCTTTCGGTCGCGGGACGATCCCTGTAGGGGCTATCCTTACCCGCCGCGGTCAAGGTGCCGCGGTATTGTCGTGTCTGTTCCGGGCTCAACTCACAAACATAGGCCTTACCCTGCGCCACCAGATATTCGGCCCATTGATAAAGCTGTTCGAAGTAGTCGGAGGCATAGCGTATTTCACCGTCCCATTTAAAGCCGAGCCAGCGCACATCCTCGATGATCGAGCGGACAAATTCGTCGCTCTCCTTTTCCGGGTTGGTATCATCAAATCGGAGGTTGCAGGCACCACCGAATTTTTGCGCCAGGCCGAAATTCAGGCAGATCGATTTCGCATGACCGATATGCAGATAGCCGTTGGGTTCTGGCGGAAAACGGGTCACCACCCGATCGACCCGTTGTTGCCGAAGGTCATCTTCTATGATCTGCTCGATAAAATTGCCGGAGCTGGACTTATCCATCAAATTCCTTACCAAAAGCCCTGTCACGAATGGGTGGACGGCTTGCTCGCAAGGATAAGCGCTGACCCATCGAGCCACAAATTATACCGGGCCCGGCGGGCCTTTATAAGCGGCTTGTTTCAATCAGCGGCCAAAATCCTTATGATCCCCGGCTCGATCCACAACACCGAGCAAACACGAGCAACCATGATTACGTTACATACCAACTTTGGCGATATCGCCATCGAACTGAGCTTCGACAAAGCGCCGATCACGGCCAACAATTTCCTGCAGTATTGTCGCGATGATTTTTACAATGGCACCATTTTTCACCGCGTGATCAACGGTTTTATGATTCAGGGCGGCGGTATGGACAGCAACATGAAGGAAAAAGCCACTCGACCCAGCATTGTCAACGAAGCCGACAACGGTCTCGGCAATGACACCGGCACCGTGGCCATGGCGCGCACCATGGTGCCAGACTCCGCCAGCTCACAGTTTTTTATTAACGTTGCCGACAATCACTTTCTTAACCACACCGGCAAAACTCCACAGGGCTGGGGATACGCAGTGTTCGGTAAAGTCGTGGGCGGCATGGAAGTGGTCAACCGAATCAAGGCTGTGGCGACCGGCAATGAAGGCCACCACCAGGATGTACCCATCGAAACGGTCATCATTGAAGGCACCACTATTTCCGCTGCCTACGCCAACCGCTAGGATTCAATGCAAGCCGCTGTATCCAATGGAGTTTTCCCGGCCGGGTTATGAACCCGAACGCTCTCGATGTGGCGCATCGGCCGCACCAGCGTCGGTGACGGAGCATAGGACCGTCCGTTGAGCACCCTGCTGATATCCGATTTACACTTGTCAGGCGAGCAACCCGCGTTGCTCGCCGCCTTTCATCGGTTTGTCCGTGAACGGGCTTCGCGCAGTGAAGCCCTTTACATCCTCGGTGATTTATATGAAGCCTGGATCGGGGATGACGATCCAGCACCCTGGGTTCGGGAAACCATCACCACGCTAAGCTGGCTCAGCAAAAGCGGCACCGCCCTCTATTTCATTCACGGCAATCGCGATTTCGCCATTGGTCGCCGCTTCGCCGGGGAAACAGGCTGCACGCTGCTGGGCGAAGCACATCGGGCCAATCTCCACGGCCATGAAGTGCTCCTGCTCCATGGCGACACGCTGTGCACCGGCGATATCGATTATCAACGCGCACGCCGCTGGATTCGCAACCCGATATTGCTGGGCATCATGAAAAGGCTGCCCCTGAAGGCCCGTCAGAAAATCGCCAGCCTTGGACGCAAGCAAAGTGTTGCCGCCGTCCGCGACAAAAGTGGTGACATTATGGATGTCGAGCAAGCAACCGTTTGCCGGACCCTGCGAGAACACGGCCTGGACACCATGATCCACGGCCATACCCACCGCCCGGCTGATCACCGTTTTGAATGGCAGGAACATGGAGCGACCCATCGGGGACGTCGTATCGTGCTCGGTGACTGGCATGCCCGGGGCTGGTATGTCGAAGCCTCTAATCAGGGACTGGAGCTACACAGCTTTGACATCGTCAATCCTCGGGAAACGACGCGCTGAATCAATTTCGGTCCGGTAGCCCGGAGTGAAAGCGAAACTCCTTACAGGGTGCTGTAATCAGCGCCCGCTCCCGCTCGGCAACGCGCGCTACTGTGTCACTGATATCGTTCTCGGCATACCGCTCGGCCAAATTGAGATAATCACTAAAGTGGCGGGCCTCGGATTTAAGCAGGGACAGATAGAAGCCCCCCAGCTCTTTATCCAGATACGGCGCTAACCTGGCGAAACGCTCGCAGGACCGAGCCTCGATAAAGGCGCTAACGATCAGGGTGTCGACCAGCTTTTGTGGCTCGCCACTGGCTACCAGTTTGCGCAGCTCGCCGGCATAATGACAGGCCGGGACATGGTCATAGACGACCTTCCGCCGTTTCATAAGCTGTATCACCCGTTCGAAGTGACGCAGCTCTTCCCGCGCCAGTCGCGACAGGTTATCCAGCAGTTCAAAGCGATCGTTATAGCGGTGGATCAGACTTAAGGCCGTACTGGCTGCCTTCTTCTCGCAGTTGGCGTGATCGATCAACAGTAGCGGCAGGTTATCGAGCGCCGCCTCGATCCAGGCAGGCGGAGTCGAACAGGGCAGAAACCGGTCGATGGCTGCCAGGGCGGCGGTCAATTTATCCGCCGCGGCCTGATCCGGCGTCGATCGAGCTGCATTCTCCGCCATCACGGTGTGGACGCCCTGTTAACCCGCCATGGCTTTGAGGGCGGCATCGCGATCGGCATTCACCACCTGAACGTGGGAGTTTTGCTCCATCAGCGCCAGCCAGTCGGAGAGGCCGGTCAGTTTATCTTCCAGGTTGATCCCGAGCCCCTTTTGCGTAGCCATATTGGCCAAGGTGACGGTGTAGTAGAGCACGATATCGGCATAGGTGAATTTCTCCCCGGCGGCATAGGGGCCAAATTTCAGCAGTTTATTCAGGGCTGACGTGCCCTTCTCAAGCTGGCCGCGCACTTCGTTTTTCAGTTCCTCACTCAGTTTTTCACCAAAAAACACGCCGCCCAGTAAGCGCCGTGCCACCAGTTCCAGATACAGCTCCGTGGACTTCATCAACTCCTTGACCTTGGCTTTCTGAAAGGGATCGGCGGGATAAAACGGGGGCTTACCACTCACCTCCTCAAGGTAATCGAGGATGACGTTGGTCTCGCTGATCGGCCCTTCCCCGACTTCCAGGCAGGGAATCTTGCCCATGGGACTTTTCACCAGGTAGGCCGCCTCCTGATTGGGACGCGTCGTCACTTCCTCAAATTCAAGGCCCTTTTCCAGCAGGGCCAACTTAACCATGTTGTAATAATTGCTGACGGGAAAGCCATAAAGTGTGTACATTTAAAACGTCCTCGGTTAGTCAAATATCATTTATCGATCATAACTATTATAAGGCCCATTCATCCACTCGCCTCTTGAGTTGCCCGCCCGGAACCGGAATATCCCGACATCCTGACATATCCTGACAGAAAGCCGCATTCAACTCGACCGGGATCATTTACCCAGGCGCTTGAGCCCCGGTTCAATATAACGCTCGTAATGAGCCTGGGAAAGCTCATAAAACTCACGATCGATCAGCGCATGAAGGGCAGCACTACCGAGCTGCTGAAAAGGAATCCGCACACGAAACCCCCAAAGTTCCGGTTTTAGGTGCTCTAGATGCCGGAATTGCAAGAGCTTGTATATCCAGTGGCCAGGCGCCTTGCTGGCATCGCAAGGGATCCCCTCCTGTCGGAGTGCGGAAGCCAGCCGCTGAACATCCAGTATCTCGATTTTGAATTCCACAATCTGGATCAAAAACTGGTCCAGTCGCTGCTGAATCGACGCGCGCTCAGCGTCGCTGTAGGCATTCCAGCTAATCACCTCATGGGCGAAACGTTTGCAGCCCCGACAGACATCATCACCAATGCCCGAGGAGCAGACGCCAACGCAGGGGGTGCCGGGTCTTGTTGTCATAAGCTCTGCTTCAGTTCCAATGCCGCAACTATAAAGAGCCCGCGCTCCGGGGAAAAGATCTTCCAGGCGCGAATATGAATACCGCGAACCAGTGGATTTCATGGCGGCTTGCCGACCACGCTGCGGCGGAGGCATTACATTTGCCCGCTGCTTTACGGTAGAATTCTCTCGCTCGGATCGGCTCCACGCCAATCCAACTCATTACCGCATTACTCACAATAGACCGTTATGTCGCCTACCCCGGCGGCAGGAACTATCGTCAATCAAGAGGAACAAGGTCGTGCTAGAAGCCTATCGCCAACATGTCACTGAACGCGCCGCCGAGGGCGTACCCCCAAAGCCGCTCAACGCCGCATGGACCGCCGATCTAGTCGAACTACTGAAAACCCCTCCCGCTGGCGAAGAAGACTTCCTCCTGGACCTGATTACTAATCGTGTACCTCCGGGGGTGGATCAAGCCGCCTATGTTAAAGCCGGCTTTCTCTCCGCCATCGTCGCCGGCGAAGCCCACTCGCCGATTATCAACCGCACCAAAGCCATTGAACTGCTGGGGATGATGCTCGGTGGCTACAATATCGCCACCCTGGTATCAGCCCTGGACGACCCTGAGCTGGGCGAGCTGGCGGCTGAACAGCTGAAAAGCACCTTATTGGTATTCGACGCTTTCCACGATGTCGCCGAAAAGGGTAAGGCCGGCAACGCCAATGCCCAGGCGGTACTGGAATCCTGGGCCAGGGGCGAGTGGTTTACACGACACCCGGAAGTGCCCGAAAGACTCACTGCCATCGTCTTTAAAGTCCCCGGCGAAACCAACACCGATGACCTCTCGCCAGCGCCCGATGCCTGGTCCCGCCCGGACATCCCTCTGCATGCCAAGGCCATGTACAAGATTCCTCGTGAAGGCGCGGAAAACGCCGAGCAGCAGATCAAGGAGCTGGAAAAAAGTGGTTATCCGGTGGCCTTTGTTGGCGATGTGGTGGGCACCGGTTCTTCCCGTAAATCCGCCACCAATTCGGTACTTTGGTACATCGGTCAGGACACACCGGGTGTCCCCAACAAGCGGGCCGGGGGAATCTGTATCGGCGGCAAGGTGGCGCCGATTTTTTTCAATACGATGGAAGATTCAGGGGCTTTGGTATTCGAGGCTCCCGTGAAAAAACTGTCTACTGGCCTGGTCATCGACATCCTCCCTTACGAAGGCAAAATTGTCGACCACGATACTCAGGCGGTGTTGTCCGAATATGAATTCAAGTCCGATGTCATCCTCGACGAAGTCCGCGCCGGTGGTCGTATCAATCTGATTATCGGTCGCGGCCTTACCCGTCGCGCGCGCGAAACCCTGGGTCTGGGTGAAACCGATATTTTCCGCACCCCGGAGCTGCCCGCCGATTCCGGCAAGGGCTTTACCCTGGGGCAAAAAATGGTCGGCCGCGCCTGCGGCGTCAAGGGCATCCGCCCCGGCACCTATTGCGAGCCGGCAATGAATACCGTCGGTTCCCAGGACACCACAGGCCCCATGACACGAGACGAACTTCAGGATCTGGCCTGTCTGGGTTTTTCGGCCGACCTGGTGATGCAATCTTTCTGCCACACCGCCGCCTATCCAAAACCGGTGGACATCGAAACTCAGCACACGTTACCGGACTTTATTCGAAATCGAGGCGGTGTTTCCCTGAAGCCAGGCGACGGCATTATCCACAGCTGGCTGAATCGCATGCTCTTACCCGATATGGTCGGCACCGGTGGTGACTCACACACACGCTTTCCACTGGGTATTTCTTTCCCCGCTGGCTCTGGTCTGGTGGCCTTCGCGGCTGCCACGGGAGTCATGCCGCTGGATATGCCGGAATCGGTTCTGGTGCGTTTCAAGGGCCAAATGCAACCCGGTATCACCCTCCGCGACCTGGTGCACGCCATTCCCTATTATGCTATTCAGCAAGGCCTGCTTACCGTCGAAAAGGAAGGCAAGAAGAACGTATTCTCCGGCCGTATTCTGGAGATCGAAGGCCTTGAAAACCTCACGGTCGAGCAGGCTTTCGAGTTGTCCGATGCCTCGGCGGAGCGTTCCGCTTCCGGTTGCACTATCAAACTGAGCGAGGCCACCATCGCCGAATACCTGCGCTCCAATATCACTATGCTGCGTGGCATGATCGCCGAAGGCTATGGTGATGCCCGTACTCTGGAGCGCCGCGCCCGGAAAATGGAAGCCTGGCTGGCCAAGCCGGAATTACTCGAAGCCGATGCCGATGCCGAATACGCCGCGGTGATCGATATCGATATGAACCAGATCAAGGAACCGATTGTCTGCGCGCCCAACGACCCCGATGACGCCCGCCTGCTATCAGCGGTCGCTGGCGACACGGTCGACGAGGTCTTTATCGGCTCCTGCATGACCAATATCGGCCACTTCCGCGCCGCCGGCAAACTCCTGGAACGAGTCAGGCCCGGGGAATTGAAGGCCCGGTTCTGGATCGTGCCGCCAACCCGCATGGACGAACACACCTTGATGGAGGAAGGCTATTACAACATCTACGGTCGCGCCGGCGCTCGCACTGAGATGCCCGGTTGCTCCCTGTGCATGGGCAACCAGGCCCGCGTGCAACCTGGCTGCACGGTACTGTCAACCTCGACCCGTAATTTCCCCAACCGGCTTGGCGATGGCTCCAATGTCTACCTTACCTCCGCGGAGTTGGCTTCCGTCGGTGGTGTACTGGGACGGTTGCCAACACCGGAAGAGTATCTCGAATATGCCGGCCAGCTTGACGCCATGGCGACGGATATCTATCGGTACATGAACTTTGACCAAATCACCTCCTTCCAAAGGGCCGCGGAAGAAGGCAAGCGCATAGCCACGCAATTGATCGTCGAAGTCAGTTAGCGAAATCACCTCACAGCCGTGTTAAGGGGGCCTCTGAGTCAGAGGCCCCATTTTCCTTCTAATGTCTGGCGCACTATCGCTCCGCGCGCTACCTGGGTCGGATCAATCCTCGGCCCGAGGTGGGATGCCGACGCCAGGCTCCGGAATCACCAGGCTTGACGGTTTCTTGACACTCGACGTAACGCACTCACAGCCTGCATCTTCGTTGATCAATCAACGTTGATCTATCAATGATTTTAAGGTAGATTGGCAGCGCTTTAAAAATCGCTGTCAAGTCCTGTTTGAGACCCTGCCTATGCGCCGTATCTGGAGCCTGCTTTTCGTCATCTTGCTGTTGTCGGGGATAAGCTATGCGCTGATCACCTATTTTGAAAACCGCAAATACACCAGCACGGACAATGCTTATGCCACGGGCGATATAATCACGGTCAGTTCGCCCTTTGAAGATCTCGTCACCTGGGTGGGCGGTGAGGAGGGCGATTATGTGGAAGCCGGCCAACAACTCGCTCGACTGGACGGCGGCGCCCCAAAAAATGCCTTATCGCGAGCCAAAAGTGACCTTGCGCGCGCGGTGCAGGAAGTCGCCAAGCTGAAGCAAAAGGTCGAACGCCGACGTGCCGAGGTCCTGCAGTGGCAGGCCTCCTACAAGCTGGCAAATAACGAAGCAGACCGCAGACGGACACTGGCAAAAAGAGGCATGGTTTCCCAGGAAGAAGCCGACATCGCCAGCCTCAATCTGGAGGAAATAGCCGCCTCCCTGGATACGGCCCGGCAAAAGCTGTCCGAAGCGGAACTGGAGGCCGGTGACATGCCTATCGCCGAGCATCCCCGCGTCCGCCACGCGGCGTCATGGGCAAGCGGCAATCAGGCTTACGTCAATAAAACCACTATCGTCGCCCCGGTATCAGGGCACATTGCCAAGCGCTTTACCTCGGCTGGCGATATAGTGCAGGCTGGCGGGCCGCTGTTCCAGCTTGTGCAACTGGATAAAATCTGGGTAGAAGCAAACTTCAAGGAAACTCAGTTGCGCCACTTGCGCATCGGCCAGCCGGTCACCATTGTCTCAGACCTCTACGGCGACGATGTCCGTTACCAGGGCAGAGTTATGGGCACCGGCACGGGCACTGGTGCCGCTTTTTCCCTTTTGCCAGCTCAGAACGCCACGGGTAACTGGCTCAAGATTGTCCAGCGGGTGCCGGTCAGGATCGAGTTGATCGATGAGCAGATCACGGAATACCCCCTCCCTGTTGGTTCATCCCTCCATGTCAGGGTGGATACCAGCGAGCGCGATGGCCAGCGCTTGAGTCGAGTCCCCGACGCGAAACCAGTCGACGTATCACCGGTCTACGCATACTGGCGAGAGGGCACAAAAGAGATGGCTGACGAAATCATTGCCCAACATTTGCCCCGGCAAGACTCCGGTGAATCCTCCCAAACGGTAACTAAAAGCCCCTAGCGCGCCAATATCGATCTTTAACCAATTCACTAAACGGCTCTGTCCAAAGGTGTTTGGAGGGTTACAAAAATTAAGGAGTCTGGCTGATTCATGATCAATCTTTCCGACAATCTGGTGAGGCAAATTGGCCTGTTATATCGATATATGATGCGCGCCCTGGAGGCCGAAACCGCACCCCTGGGCATGGGCGCGGGTCGTTTCTCTTACCTGTTTATTCTCTATATCAACGAAGGAGTCACCCAACAGGACATCGCTTACCGCATGCAGGCCGACAAGGCAGCGGTGGCGCGTACCCTCGTGCAGCTGGAGATGCAGGGCTATGTTGAGCGACGAAGTGATCCGGACGATGGCCGTGTCACGCGCGTCTATCTCACCGATAAGTCGAGAAAAATGCAGGCCAAGCTGGAAACGGCGGTGGAACGGGTACTCAATCGGCTAAATCTGGATAGAAGCGAGGAAGAGCTCCATAGACTGCAACGTGAGTTGAGCAGAATGCTTAATTCACTGGACGAGCACTATCAAGTGTCCAGTGGCGCGCAATCCAAATAAATATTGGCGCCTGGAGCGATTGTTATAGTGGGTCGCAAAGCCCGCGCTAGGACATACGAATGTCCACCGCCGCAGCATCCCTGTCAACGCCATAGTGGCTTTTCACCCACCACATGCAAAGGCCGATCAGCGCCAGCGTTGAAATATAAAACACCAGCTGTATACCCGCGGGCTGCGCGTCATAGCCGATGAGCGTACGTAATATCTCACCGGTAATAGAACTGTTGTCGATCAGCCAGCTGCTATCCCAGATGCCATAACCAAGGGCTGGAAGGTAGTCTGCCTGCACCAGGTATTTGGAGGCCTGGCCGGCCATGCCCGCGGCCAGCAGTACCAGCATCACGGTGGTGACAGAGAACATATAGCGCGTCGGGATGCGGATCAGACCGGCATAGAGGGCAAAGCCGACGACCAGGCCCAGCGCAAGGCCAAGGCTTGAACCCGTCACCATCATCCCCGGGCTTGAGCCCCCCGCCGCAATACCATAGAGGAACAATACGACTTCCGCGCCTTCACGCAGCACGGCCATTCCCACCAGCACGAAAAGCACCGTCAGTGGTTCATTGCCTCGTTTGACTGATTCACCTTTTGCCACCGCCTCGCGCGCTATTTGCGCGCCGTGATAAGCCATCCAGACGAGATGCCAGGTGAGCATGGCGACCACTGTCAGGAGCACGATGGCGTTGAACAACTCCTGCCCCATGCCTTCCGCCAGGTCGGCCAGACCATCGGCGAACCAGGCAACAATTCCGGCGCCGACAACGCCGGCGGCGATACCGGAACCGACGGCTACGCCTCGGCGGCGCACACCGCGCGTTGCCGCGCACACGATACCGATCACCAATGCGGCTTCAAGTACTTCTCGAAATACGATAATCAGCGAACTAAACACCGCAATGATCCTATTCGGGGACGGTTGTGTGAAAGCAGCGTCGGGCAGGCGCCCGCACTCCTACTGGGCGACCACCACACCCTGGGCGGTAGCTTCATTGAACTCGCCAAAAAAAGAATACTCGCCGGGTTTCAGGGGCCCAATGTTGATAACAGCGGTTTTATTGCCGGCGATGATTTTTTCCCGATGCATATCGTGGCTCTCGAACTCCTCGGGCGTCGGGTCCTGATTGTCGACAATCAACTTGACCTTGGTGTTGGCCGGAACGACCACTCGCGCCGGCTCGAACTTGTGGTCCTTGATGACGATACGAAATTCCGGGGTCTCGGCGACCGCAGCCAGGGGCGCGAGCAAAACTATCAACGCTAGCAGACTTCGCTTGCAACACTTCATCACGTTTCAACTCCTCTCACAGGTTGGTCGTTTCCGTGCCCCTCACTGGCGCACCAGCCCACGGCGGCAGGCCTATTTGCGAGCAAATGATAATGATTATTATTTAGATTAACAAGCCATTTGCTCACGTTCCATGATTTGCCTCAATCAAGTCAGAAATAGTTGATCGAAGCGGCCAGTGGTGCGCACACATGGTGCTCGGAAATTCCCGCTCACAGCTCCACCGAAATAGCCTGACTGGCGGCGATGGCTTTGCTTTTCGCCGCTTCAACATCCTCGGCGCGGGCAAGGCAAACACCCATGCGGCGGCGCCCCGCTACTTCCGGCTTGCCGAACAAGCGCAGCTGGGTATCAGGCTGGGCCAGAGCTTGTTCCAGGCCGGAATACCGGAGTTGTCGCGACTCACCTGCAACGAGCACAACGGCCGATGCCGAGGGTCCATGTTGTTTGATATTGGGTATCGGCAAACCGAGAATCGCCCGAACATGGAGGGCAAATTGCGACAGATCCTGGGAAATCATGGTCACCATGCCGGTGTCGTGAGGCCGTGGCGAAACCTCACTAAAAATAACCTCGTCTCCCCTGATAAACAGTTCGACACCAAAAATGCCCCATCCACCCAGGGCCGTGGTAATGGTCTCGGCCATCGCCTGGGCGCCCGCCAGGGCCTTGTCGCTCATGGCCTGGGGTTGCCAGGACTCCCGATAGTCGCCATCTTCCTGACGATGGCCAATGGGCGCGCAGAAACTGGTGCCACCGCGATGACGCACCGTCAGCAGGGTTATCTCATAATCGAAGTCGACAAAACCTTCGACTATCACCCGCCCCGCCCCGGCGCGCCCGCCTTCCTGGGCATGAGCCCAGGCCGAATCCATTTCCGCCTCATTGCGAATCAAGCTCTGCCCCTTCCCTGACGAACTCATAATTGGCTTGACCAGGCAGGGCAGACCTATCTCCCTGACCGCACGCTCGAACTCCTTACGGGTAGTGGCAAAACGATAGGTCGAGGTAGCGAGGCCCAGCTCCTCGGCCGCCAAGCGACGAATACCTTCGCGGTTCATCGTCAGCAGCGCTGCCCGCGCCGTGGGCACGACCGTGAAGCCCTCCGCTTCCAGCGCCACCAGCGTATCGGTGGCGATCGCCTCGATTTCGGGAATGACAAAGTGGGGTTGTTCTTTTTCGATCACGGCTCTGAGCGCTTGGCCATCGAGCATGGACAGGGTGTAAGCGCGATCCGCCACCTGCATGGCCGGGGCATTGTCGTAACGATCGAGGGCGATAACCTCGACGCCATAACGTTGCAATTCAATCGCCACTTCCTTGCCCAATTCTCCGGAGCCGCATAACAGCGCCCGAGTGGCCGTGGCTGAAAACGGTGTACCCAGTGTCGCAGGAGGCTTGCCGTCGGAGGGGCTGGGAGCAGCGGAACTGGTCATGGCACTATTTCCAATATGAACTGTCATCAGGCGGATATCCCGGCCGGGGGCTACGGGTTGTAAAGCGTGTTTATTATAGGGACTTGGCATACGAGGTGTAATAAATCCATATTCCGGCGCAGCCACCAGGTCTGATCGGATCGAATAATGCCAAATCGGTTAAACTATCCGTCTTTTACGACGGCTGAACATTCAGATGTCAAACAGACAAGGCAAACCCGAACTGCTCTCTCCAGCGGGTACTTATAAGGCCATGCGCTATGCGTTCGCCTATGGCGCGAATGCGGTATATGCCGGGCAACCAAGATACAGCCTGCGCGTGCGCAACAACGAGTTTAATCACCTGGACATCATGGCCGAAGCCGTGGCCGAGGCACATGCCGCGGGCAAACGGTTTTACGTCGCCAGTAATATCTCGCCCCATAACAACAAGGTGAAAACCTATCTGCGCGACATGCAGCCGGTGATCGATATGCAACCGGATGCACTGATCATGTCCGATCCCGGCCTGATTATGATGGTGCGGGAGCGCTGGCCCGAGATGCCCGTGCATCTATCGGTGCAGGCCAACGCGGTCAATTACGCCAGTGTCATGTTCTGGGGCAGACAGGGTATCAGCCGGGTGATCCTGTCCCGGGAGCTATCCCTTGCCGAAATCGGCGAAATACGCGAAGCATGCCCCGACATGGAGCTTGAAGTTTTCGTCCACGGTGCCCTGTGTATCGCCTATTCGGGGCGCTGCCTGCTGTCCGGTTATATGAATCACCGCGATCCCAACCAGGGGGCCTGCACCAACGCCTGTCGCTGGCAATACAAGGCCCAGGAGGCAAAGGAAACAGAAACTGGCGATATAGAAGCCATCACCTCAACCAGGAATTCGGTTGCAGGTTCGGTCGCCAGCTGGTCGCCGGAAAATTCGGGTCACCAAGCAGCTACCCTTGACGAAGCCCCACCCCTGATGTTGCTGGAGGAAGCCAATCGTCCCGGGGAACTCATGCCCGCCTATGAGGACGAGCACGGCACCTACATCATGAACTCCAAGGATCTGCGGGCGATTCAGCACGTGCCGACCCTGGTGAACAT
>JBECKV010000190.1:0-12457 GCA_040235495.1 Porticoccaceae bacterium | reverse complement strand
GGCGCCACCAATGGCCGCGCTGACACCACCACGCCGTTGCTGTCGGCGTAGACATATTCGCCGGGATTGAACGTGACGCCGCCAAAGGTGACGGGCACGTTGTAGTCACCCATACCTCTTTTTTCGGTTTTCAAGGGCACGCTGGCCAGAGCCTGGACACCGAGCTCAAACGTCGCAATGGTGCTGACATCCCGTATGCAGCCGTTGATGATTACACCCTGCCAGCCGTTGTCGACGGCACTTGCGGCGATCATATCGCCCAGCAGGGCCTTGCGCAGCGAACCGCCGCCATCGACGACCAAGACCTTGCCCTGGCCCGGCATACCAAGATGCTCCTTGACCAGTGAATTGTCTTCAAAGCACTTAACGGTCACGATCTCGCCCCCAAAGGCTTCACGGCCGCCGTAATTACCTAGCATGGGTTCCAATACGCGTACCAGATCAGGGTACTCATCGCACAGGTCGGGGGTTATATCAGTCATTGTTCTTTCCTTTTTGCACCGCGCACGACCCTCTGTTCAGTGAGCGCCACACCGATAGGTCATTAAGCACTATTTGCCGCCTACTCCCAAGCGAATTGAGTAAGAGAGGGGCGGAAATGACATTGTACGCTGGCAACAAGCGGTGTTCAGGCACGAGTCGTGTTGCGCGCCCTCAAGGGCCCGTCAACCGGCTGTCATGGCCCGCGGAGATTTCGGTCGAGCCCTGTCTTACCGTACTTGCGCGGGAGGGACGCACAATGGAGCGATACCACTTCTCGCGGCTACCGCGTCGGTGTTACTCGCCCGCGCGCCGTTCAGACAAGGCCGCCAGCGCCGTTTGCAGATAACTGCCCATTTGCAGACTTAAAAGGCTGCTTTTCCCGGCATTGTCAAGCTGGGTGCTAAAGGGCGGGGCCTGGAAGTCGTAACGAAAGAGGCGGGGTTCCTGATCCGGCGCCTTAACCAATACGTCACTACCGCTGATCATTGCGATGGTCTTGTCGCTACCAGAGGGTTTGATCACGGCAAAACCTGGATCTCGCGCGTTGACCGCCAACAGATTGCGTCCCCAGCACGCATGCTCAAAGGGCCGACCCAACAGGGCCACGGCGGTCGGCACCAGATCGGGCTGGGAGGCGGCAAGATCGAGTCGCGCACCGACCTTTTGGCGAATGGCCGGTGCTATAAGCAAGGCCGGCACGCGGAAGCGAAGCAGATCGATGTCCGTGATTACCGGTTGCGCGGCGAATCCATGGTCTCCGACAATCACAAACAGAGTATTTCGATACCAGGGTTTGGTTTTGATCGTCTCAAAAAAGTGCCCCAGCGCCCAGTCGCTGTAACGCATTGCGGTCAGATGTTGATTCAGAGGGCCGAAGCCGGCAACCGGCTCCACCGGCAGCGGGTCCGGCAACGCGTAGGGCAGATGATTTGACAACGTCTGCAGCATGGCAAAGAATTTCCCCTTTCCCGCGACCTGGTCGAGTTCAGTCACAGCCCGTTGGAACATGTCCTGATCGGAAACACCCCAGGTGGGATCAACAAAAACCGGATCGACAAAATCCTTCCTGCCGATAAATCTGTTAAGCCCCTGCTTGCGGAAGAACCCCTCCTGGTTATCCCAGGCGAAATCGCCATTGTAGACATAAAGGCTGTTGTCGTAGCCGAGCGACTTCATTACCGCCGGAAGACCGCTGAACTGAATATCGCCAGCTGGTTGTTGCATCAGGTACTCGTAATCCGGCAAGTTCGGAAAACACGCAAAGGTGGCGAACATGCCCTGGTGAGTATGGGTACCGCTGGAAAAAAAACGGGTGAGCAGGAGTCCTTCCTCGGCCAGCTGATCAAAATTAGGCGTTACGTTTTCCTTCGCTCCCAGGACCCCGGTAAAACGACCGCTGAAGCTTTCCATAAGAATGAAGACAACGTTTTCCACACCGAGATCCAGCTGCCTGTCCGGCTCACTGGTTCTCGACACGATTGGCGCCTGTTGGTCACCGCCTTGCCAACGGTCACCGGGCACATTCAACAGAGCCTTTACCGAGCGCTCGGCCGTCTCGGCATCCGTGAAATGTCGCCATGTGTCCGCCACTTCGCTTCTACCCCACCCTTTGGCGGCGCGTGCCAGGGTGAAAACACCATTGAGCCCCAGATGACTGGCAAATAAATTATCAGAGTGGAACGCATCCCCCCAACGCAGCGGAGGGCCGGAACGCAAGGTGCCCCGCCCCGCCGCGGCGAGCAGGATCAATACACAGCCAAAGGCGACGACCTGATGGAGGTAATTACCTTTGCTTGTTGTCGCGGGTTCGCGGTTAACGCGATCCGACCGTTGCAGTCCCAGCCAGGCCAGGGAAACCGTCACCAGCCAGATCGCGCCGAGTGACAAAACCGGCGAGCCGTGAACAATCATGCTTAAAACCGTCTCGCTGTCTTCGGCAAAATACTGCAGCGCAATGGTATTTAGGCGGGAGTGAAATTGGCGATAAAACTCGGCTTCCGAAACCGCCAGCAGCAGCATTATGGCGCCGATCAGGGCCATCCAGTGACGGTAGACCCGGCGATGGGCCAGACCCCGGGGGTGGAGCAGCCCCAGTGCCAGTGGAGTCAACAGCCAGGCGATAATCGTCAGATCGAAACGCACGCCGGTGAAAAAAGCCCGCGCAAGTAGCATCCCGCTCGCGCCAACCGCCAAGTTGTAATTCCAGACCAGCAACAGCGCGCGGCACAGGGTGAACATAAGCACCCATAGAAGCATGCTGCAAAACAGAAAGCCCAGATCGGACTTCAATGAAAACCGGCCACGATATTCTTGCATCACCCGACACCATGTTTATGGATATCCGAGATGCGGACGGTAGCGTTGCGACCTTAAGAGAGACTTAAGCCTCTACTTTCCCTTGACCCGAGCGCCTGATGAAGAGCCCGCTGCGCCTGGAAGGTAAAACATTAACCCGACCCCGCGACTTAATTTATCTGGGAAAAAACCTCAAGGAAGTCCCAGGAGAAAGCCCGCAACCCCGAAAGCCATGTGCTTATGCCGCTACCAATTGCTACCAGGGCCCGCGGCACCCACTGCGCGGCCACTACCTCAAGAAAAGCCTAAAGGGGGTAGTCCGTTAAATCCGGCCGTACCGCCTCCCAAGGCCGGAATAGCCCAATCCGTGCTACCAACGTTGTATTACGCGGACTCGCACACTAATCTGCACCCCTCCCCAGGATCAGTGGTTTCGCCCCAGGCGGATTTAGATGCCCGTGACCTTCACTCCAGTCATTCAGGATTTTCCCTACCGCGAAGACGCCGAAGTGCTGTTTGCGGCCATCAGCGATCTCCCTGATCCCGTTTGGCTCGACAGCGGTAAACCCCGGTCGTTACAGGGTCGTTTCGATATCATCAGCGCCGCCCCCGTGGCCGGTCTGGAAAGCGGCAGGTCGGCAACCACGGCAGCGCGGAGCTACGACGTCCTCAAGGCCGGTAGTGACCCGTTCCAGGCAGCGAAAACATTGATTAGAGAAATCGGCGCCGTTAATAGCGGCACAACTCACCTGCCCTTTAATGGCGGTCTGATCGGTTATTTTTCCTATCCCCTGGGCGAATACCTGACGCTCAATGTCGCCAGCGGGTCGCGCGATCAGGTCAACCCGCGAATGCCTATTCCTCTACCGGACATGCGCCTGGGGTTCTACGTCTGGGCGCTGGTCTTGAATCACCAGACCCGGAAGGCCTGGTTGGTGTGTCATCCGGCCTGCGCCGAGGGCTTGAACAAGGACGTGGTGAGGCGCCTTAACAAGGCCCACAAGCGGCATACGAGCGACGAGGTCCGATATGGCGATGCGGATTTTTCGCTTCACGGGCCTTTTAAAGCCAGCAATACCCGCGCTGATTACCGGCGCAAGCTGCGCGTAATTCGAGACTATATCGAAGCGGGCGATTGTTACCAGGTCAATTTCGCCCAGCACTTCAGCGCCGCGTATCAGGGTGACCCCTGGCAGGCTTATCGACGTTTGCGAGCGGCGCTTCCCTCACCTTTTAGTGCGTATCTGAGTTGGGACGATCAGGCCCTGCTGTCGCTATCCCCGGAACGATTTATCAAACTCTCGGGCCGGCAAGCCGAGACTCGCCCGATCAAGGGCACCATTGCCAGGGGCTCGACCATCGAGGCTGACCGAGAGCAGGCGATCGCCTTGATGAGCAGCACCAAGGACAGGGCTGAAAATCTTATGATTGTGGATTTGTTGCGTAATGATCTAGGCAAAAGTTGCATGCCGGGTTCAATCAGAGTGCCGGCGCTGTTTCAGCTACAGAGTTTGGCCAACGTGCACCATCTGGTGAGCACGGTTACCGGCACGCTGGCGGAAGACAAATCCGCACTGGACCTGCTGGCCACCTGTTTTCCCGGCGGCTCGATCACCGGCGCGCCGAAGAAAAGGGCCATGGAAATCATTCGTGAACTTGAGCCCGTGGAGCGCTCGGTCTATTGCGGCACTATCGGCTATATCAGCGCCTGCGGCCACATGGACACCAATATCGCCATCCGCACGATGGTCGCCGACGGCGAGCGGCTGCACTGTTGGGGTGGTGGCGGCATCGTTGCCGATTCGAATACCGACAGCGAATACCGGGAGTCACTGACCAAAATTCAGTTGCTGATGGATACCCTTTCGGCTTGAGCCGGCTTGAGCCGGGTCAGCACCCCGCTAAAGGGACAGCTCGCGGTTGCTGGCGTTGATAAACGCCTGCTTGAGATCCTGGTAGGAATGGACCGCCGGAAACTGGGGAAACTCCGCCATGACATGGTCCGGGGCGCAAAACAGGATGCCGGCATCGGCCTCGGCCAGCATGGTCGTGTCGTTGTAGGAGTCGCCGGCGGCAATAACGCGGTAATAAAGGGTTTTCAACGCCAGCACGGCCTGTCGCTTGGGATTCACCTGGCGCAGATGGTAATCGACTACCCTGCCCTCCCGGTCTACTTCCAGGCGATGACACAACAGGGTCGGGAAACCCAGCTGGCGCATCAGCGGTTGGGAAAACTCATAGAAGGTGTCGGACAGAATGACCACCTGGAAGCGCTCTCGCAACCAGTTGGTGAATTCCACTGCGCCCTCCAGGGGTTGCAGGCGGGCAATGACGTCCTGGATTTCCCTCAGCCCCAGTCCGTGCTTGTCGAGCAGGGCCAGACGTTGCTTCATCAGTACATCATAATCGGGAATATCCCGAGTGGTGGCCCGCAGGTCATCGATGCCCGTTTCCTCGGCGAAAGCAATCCAGATTTCAGGGATGAGCACCCCTTCGAGGTCGAGACAGGCGATTTCCACGGTTTAATACTCCAGGCCTTTTTTGCGCGAACGGGACGGGCTTGATCAAACGGCGGCCACTCTACTGAACTCAAGCGCGGTTCGCAATGGAACCGCCTCTAGTATTCCGGCAAGTCGATTCCGGCAAAAAATTCATCCAGCTTTTCCCGCGAGCCGAGGGCGCAGGCTTCATCAACCACGTCACGAGTCAAATGCGGCGCGAAGCGCTCGATAAAATCGTACATAAAACCACGCAGAAAGGTACCACGACGAAAACCGATACTGGTGATGCTGGGCTTGAACAGGTGCCTGGCCTCCAGGGGCACCAGGTCATCGTCAAGCTTCGGGTCATAGGCCATGCGGGCGACAATGCCGATGCCCAGGCCGAGACGGACATAGGTTTTAATGACGTCAGCGTCGGTGGCGGTAAACACCACTCGCGGCTTGAGCTGCCGTTGTCGAAAGGCTTCATCGAGCTTGGATCGCCCCGTAAATCCAAACACGTAGGTGACGATGGGGTGATCGGCCACGGCCTCGAGAGTCAGCTCCTTGAGTTTGGTCAGGGCATGGCCCTTGGGCACCAGGATGCAGCGGTTCCAGCGATAACAGGGCATCATCAGCAAGTTCTGAAACAGCTCGAGGGCTTCCGTGGCAATAGCAAAGTCCACCTCGCCTTCGGAGGCTGACTGAGAGATTTGCGCCGGCGTTCCCTGGTGCATGTGCAGAGCGACATCCGGGTAACGCTCGATAAAGGACTCGATCACCGGCGGCAGGGCATACCTCGCCTGAGTGTGGGTGGTAGCGATCGACAAACTACCTCTATTCGGAGCGCTGTGCTCCTGGGCCAATTGCTTGATACTCTCAACCTTGCCGAGAATTTCGCCTGCGATTTTCAGAATCTCCTCGCCGCCCGGCGTAATACGCGTAAGGTGTTTGCCGCTGCGGGAAAAAATTTCCACACCCAGCTCATCCTCGAGTAATCGTATCTGCTTGCTGATCCCCGGCTGTGAGGTATAGAGGGCCTGGGCGGTAGTGGATACGTTGAGGTCGTGGTGAGCCACTTCCCAGATGTATCGTAGTTGTTGTAGTTTCATATCATCCCGATCTAGACACCATTGGTCTAAGAAAATAAATAGCTATTCCCCCAAAGCATAGAGCTTAAATTTGCAACTTACCAGCACCGAGTACCGGATCCGGTCGGCAAAATTTCCCTATTACTCGTTAACGACCCCGTGGGGAACATGCCCCGTAGCGACATTCCGACTGGCCGATTCACAGTGCTGGAGTTGATCGTCAAAAAACACGTCGGCGCCATAGGCCTTTAAAAATTCACCCTTGGCCAGGCCACCGAGAAAGAGGGATTCGTCAATACGGATGTTCCAGTCGCGCAGGGTGAGGACAACCCGTTCATGAGCCGGAGCCGATCGGGCGGTCACCAGTGCCGTCCTGATGGGACCTGTCTCCGGAGGAAACTCGGCCTGAAGTCGATGCAGAGCCTGCAGGAAGTTTTTAAAGGGCCCGCCACTGAGAGGCGTTTTTGCCGCGGCCTTTTCGCTGCGCGCAAAAGCCTCCAGCCCCTCGCTTTTGTAGACACGCTCCGCCTCGTCTGAAAACACAACGGCATCACCATCAAAGGCAAAACGCAGTTCATCGTCGCTGGAGCGAGTTTGAGAAGAAGCGAGCAGCGTCGCCGCTGCCACACCATGATTAAGCGCGTTGGCAACGTCCTCCCCGTGGGTGGAGAGAAACAGGTGACAACCAAACGCGCCCACATAGCGATAGGGACTCCGGCCGCCACAGAAAGCCGCGCGGGTGATGCTCAGCCCGTGGTGTTCTATGGAATTGAAGATGCGCAATCCGGTGTCCGCGGAATTGCGTGACAGGAGGATGATTTCCACGCGCGGCGTATCGAAGCGCTCATTGACTCGAAGGAGCTTCTGCACCAGGGGGAAG
Organism: Porticoccaceae bacterium; assembly: GCA_040235495.1. Lineage (GTDB taxonomy): Bacteria > Pseudomonadota > Gammaproteobacteria > Pseudomonadales > Porticoccaceae > HB2-32-21. The sequence goes on along the minus strand of JBECKV010000190.1, from coordinate 5,228 downwards.
GCTTCCCCCGGCGCCAGTGGCTCAGCTTCGCGTTCGATCTGATATTTGGAATAAGCGCTCAGACCCTCCTGCTCGAAAACCTGGTGGCTTTCGCGCAGGTCAAACAGGGCCCGGGAGGAAATGGCGATTACGAGGTTATGGTCTAGATCCTTGGGCACCGGTACATGCTCACCAATCAGCACGAGATTCGCCCACTACTATAGGTGGTGTTATTGCTGACTTGCAAACCACTCACGGGTCAACCGAAATACCACCGGACTCAAAAGCAACAGGGCGATCAGGTTTGGCACGGCCATCATCGCATTGAGTGTATCGGCCACCAGCCAGGCAACTCCCAGGCCGTGGGTCGCGCCGATATAAACCCCCGCCACCCAGAGCAGGCGGTAAGGTACGATGACCTTGACGCCAAACAGAAATTCCGCGCAACGCTCACCGTAGTAACTCCAGCCGACAATCGTGGTGAACGCAAACAGGACCAGCACCACGGTGAGGTACTTCTCACCCAACTCGGGGGCCAGCGTGGCAAAGGCGGCGGCGGTCATGGCAGCGCCCTGCTCGCTGCCAGTCCAGACGTCGGTAACCAGCAGCGTCAGACCCGTCAGGGTACAGATCACCAGCGTGTCGATAAACGTGCCGAGCATGGCGATGGAACCCTGGACTACCGGGCTATCGGTTTTAGCGGCAGCGTGGGCGATAGGCGCGCTGCCCAAGCCTGCCTCATTGGAAAAAATGCCTCTCGCCACCCCCATTCTGATGGCCAACAACACCGCCGCCCCCGCAAAGCCCCCTTGAGCGGCAGTAGGCGAAAAGGCCGCGACCAGAATTTCCTCCAGGGCGGATGGGATTGCCCCCAGATTGGCAATCAAAACAGCGCCACAGCCCAGCAGGTAGGTAATTGCCATCAACGGCACCAGACTCGAAGCCGCGGCGGCAATACTCCTGATCCCACCCAGCAAAACCAGCCCGACCACAAGCGCCATCACCGCGCCGCTGACAGTCTCGGGGACCGCAAACGAAAAACGCAACGCGCGCGCCACTTCGCTGGCCTGCACCGTGTTGCCAATACCAAAACCCGCCAGCATGCCGAAAATTGCGAACAGCACCCCCAGCCATACCCAGCGTCGACCGAGTCCATTTTTGATGTAGTACATCGGACCGCCGACCTTGCGCCCCAATTCATCGGTCTCGCGATAGTTCACCGCCAGCACGGCTTCAGCGTATTTGGTCGCCATGCCCACCAGAGCCGTGCACCACATCCAGAACAAGGCGCCCGGCCCGCCGATGCCGATGGCGGTGGCAACACCAGCAATATTACCGGTGCCGATGGTCGCCGACAGGGAGGTCATCAGCGCTGAAAAAGAGGAGATATCACCATTATTTGAATCTCTTTTCAGAACCTGGCGAAAGCCGAAAAATAATTTACGGATCGGCAAAAACCGCAGACCGATGGTCAGCCAGACACCCGTGCCGAGGATCAGCGCCAGCATCACCGGACCCCAGACAAAATCATTGATTTCCCTGATCAATTCCTCGAACACAGCGATCCTTCCTCTGTTTGTCCCGATATTTGATTATGAGGCGGCCAGGGTTACCTGTCCCACCCCACCACCACTGGAATATTCAACCGATGCTTACAAAGTCCCGTTGTGCCATCAGACCAAAAATACCGCCGGTGTGAATAAATACGAGGTCCGACTCTCCGGCGAATTCTCCGGCTCGAATTTTTTCGACCATGCCATAAAAAGCCTTGCCCGTATAAACCGGGTCCAACAGCAAGCCTTCCAGCGCCGCTACCTCACTAATAGTCGCGAATATCTCGTCACCGGCGCGCCCGTAACCCGGCCCGACAAATCGATCGTCGACCTGGATATGAACACCGGCCTGGTCCAGGGAAACATCGTAGCGCGCTCGCCACGAGGCGATATCGTCGCGCACTTTATTCAGAAAATAGCGCTCGTTATCGCACACCGCCAAACCAATCACCCGCGCATCGAGCTGGTACAGCGCCACGCCGGCGCTCAATCCCGCCTGGGTACCGCCCGAACCGGTGGCGTGCACAATGCTGACGGGCGCTATGCCGGCCCGCTTGAAGTCTTCACGCAATTCCGCGACGCAGGCAACATAGCCCCAGACCCCGGTACCATCGCTGGCGCCAGTGGGTATGGCATAGGGTCTGGCGCCCTGCTTACGGTAATAATCCGACCAGTGGTTAAACAGATCCGGCAGATTTTTCTGGTACTCGTTTTTATCGTAGAGAGAAATTTTCGCGCCAGCCAGACAATCGAGAAACAGATTGCCGTCGGGAATGCTGTTCAATGGCGCGTCACCGGTCTGTTCTCGACGCAATATAAGGTGGACTTTCAAGCCCAATCGAGCGCCGAGCAAGGCGGTGGCGCGACAGTGGTTTGATTGCACGCCACCGCAGGTAATCAGGGTATCGCTGCCCTGCTCCAAAGCCCTGGCCAGGGTAAATTCGAGCTTGCGAATCTTGTTACCACTGATCGCGCACTCACTGAGATCATCGCGCTTGACCCAGACCCTGGGTCCACCGAGTTTATCGGACAAGCGGTCCAGGGGCTGGAAGGGTGTCGGCAAACGCGCCAGCGCTAAACGCGGAGGGTAGCGGAACGAGGCCATGCTCTTTTTTAGTCAACCAGGCAACACCCGGTACTCCATGAAATTCGCCCGAGCTTAGCGGATGGCGTGGCTTAACAGCAACCACCCTGCCGGGGCATACCCCCGACCGGCATCAGATCGCTTTGATGGTGCCCTTTGGCAATACCGCATGGACGGCGGCGCGCTGGAATTTGAGCTCCACGGTATCGGAAACTTCCAGCACGATATATTCGCCGTCAATTTTGCCAATCCTACCGAGAATCCCGCTATTGGTGACCACTTCGTCGCCCTTGGCGAGATTGGCGACCAGGGTCCTGTGTTCCTTCTGCCGCTTGCGCTGGGGCCGGATGATCAGCAGATACATGAACAGAAACAGGCCGCCAAACATGACCAGGGTGATTAGCGGATTCGGCTCGCCAGGCGCTTGCGCCGGCGCCGCTATCGCGGCAGGAATAAAAAAAGACATGAATGAGTCTCCGGTAAGATGGGTGACACAATGATCAGGTGAGATTTTCGCGCACCCAGGTCAGGGTTTGCTCGTGATGGGTTTTGGTTTTCACCTTGTCCATGACATGTTTGAGTCGACCGTCCTTGCCGATAATAAAAGTGGTGCGCAGAATGCCCATGAATTCCCGGCCCATAAATTTTTTCAGCGCCCAGACGCCGTATTTCTCGGCAACGGCATGATCTTCATCCGATAGTAAATCAAAATTCAGGGATTGCTTGTTTTCGAAATTTACCAGCCGCTCGACCGGGTCGGGGCTGACCCCGAGTACAATGGTATCGAGCTTATCGAAATCTTTGCGGGAATCGCGGATACCGCAGGCCTGCACAATACAACCCGGGGTCTGGGCCTTGGGATAAAAATAGAGTACGACATTTTTTCTATCCCGAAAATCCTTGAGGGACACTTTTTCCTGGCGCTGGTTTTTGAGGGTGAAAGCCGGCGCCAGAGTGCCAATTTTAGGGAAGCTCATGATTGAATCCTCTCGAAAATCCCGATATCGGGGAGCAGGCCCTAGGGCAGTAGGTGCTTGACCCCGTCGCGCTCTTCCTGCAGTTCTTTTTCGGTCGCGGTCATTTTAGCGCGCGAAAAATCGTTGATTTCCAGACCTCTGACAATCTCCCAATCGCCGTCTTTACAGACGCAGGGAAAGGAATAGATCAAACCCTTCTCGATGTCGTAGCTGCCATCACTGTACACCCCCATGCTCACCCAGTCATTGGCCGCGGTGCCACTGACCCAGGTGCGCATGTGACCAATCGCGGCATTGGCGGCGGAAGCCGCGCTGGAAGCGCCACGGGCGGTAATAATGGCCGCGCCCCGCTGTTGGACCGTGGGGATAAATTCTTTTTCGTACCAGCTCTGGTCAACCTTATCAAGGGCGGCTACACCGTCAACGCGGGCGTGGTGGAGGTCCGGATACTGGGTCGCTGAGTGGTTGCCCCAGATGGTCATGTGACTGATCGAGTGAATAGTGGTGCCGGCTTTGAGCGCCAGCTGGGTCATGCCGCGATTGTGATCCAAACGCGTCATCGCCGTGAACTGGCGGGGGTTGATATCCGGAGCGTTGCGCTGGGCAATCAGCGCGTTGGTGTTGGCCGGGTTGCCCACGACCAGCACCTTGATAGCACGGCTGGCATTGTCGTTGATAGCCTTGCCCTGGACGGAAAAAATTGCCGCGTTGGCTTCCAGCAGGTCCTTGCGCTCCATGCCCGGGCCTCGTGGCCGGGCGCCGACCAGCAGGGCGTAATCCGTATCCTTGAACGCCATGTTAGCGTCGTCCGTGCAGACCATGCCGGCCAGCAGCGGGAATGCGCAGTCTTCCAGCTCCATGGCAACGCCTTTGAGAGCGCCCAGGGCCGGGGTGATTTCCAGCATCTGCAAAACCACGGGTTGATCGGGCCCGAGCATCTCGCCAGCGGCGATGCGAAACAATAACGAATAGCTGATTTGGCCAGCGGCGCCAGTGACGGTAACGCGTACAGGTGATTTCACTTAAAACTCCAAAACCAGTGGATGGAAACAAGCGCCGACATTATACGGATTTGCCTGGCCTTTTCATCCGGAGCCGCCCCAGTACCCGAGCGACCAGGCCCCAGGAGACGGCCACCGAGACGACTGAATCATGGCTTGAGCCGCCGATAGCGCTCGGCAAGCCCAGCGTAAAGCAAGTCCTTGAAATCAGGCTGGGTCGAATCGAGTTCGTCGACCAGCTCCACAAGATGCTCGTTGTCCTCTCGTCCCGCCCAGGTCTTGCGGTAACTGCCATCGCGGTAACCGTGATCCTGACGGAAGAAGTTCAAGACATTCTTGCTGATATACCGTTGATACAACTCATCAAAAGGCAAGGCCACGTCAGTCAACAGGGGCACAAATCGGAATGGATCAAAGCGCCTGTATCGCAGAGTATCGGCAGCAAAGGCTTCCAGGTGCCCAGGAAAATCCCCGGGGGCCGTAAACCGCTCGAAGGCGGGTGCGAGACCGCCCGCCACAGTGGGGTAGTCACTCTCGCCTCCGAGCAGGTCGCTCATGCCAAAATGCCAGATATCCACCAATTCCAGTTTTACCTGGTCCAGATCGGGTTCTTGCCTTTTCCACCATTTCCAGC
>JBECKV010000195.1:0-9721 GCA_040235495.1 Porticoccaceae bacterium | reverse complement strand
CTGGCTTTTGACGAAGCCAGCTGGCGGGCCATCGTCGCCCTGTTTCACAAATACCAGCTGGAGCCCGGCGACAATAACCGCAAGCAGGCGATGCTGCCGGAGGGCGCGGATATTCTCACCAATAATCACGGCACCGCCCCCGGCTTTTCCCTGACCTTTGAGCGGGGTGGACGGGTAAAAACCCTTGTCGCCCTGCCCGGCCCGCCGCGGGAATTAAAGCCCATGATCGGCGACTGGCTCAAGGATCGCGGCTACACCGCGCTACCACCGGAGGAGCATCTGTTTTTGCATTTCCTCGGCATTGGCGAGTCACCACTGGCGGAAGTTCTCGAACCCTGGTGCCGGGAATGGGGCGAGGTGAGCTTCCGTCAGGACTTCCCGGAGATGGAAGTCAAACTCTACCAGCCGCCATTGCAAAAACGCCTGGCCCTGTGCCGCTTCACCCAGGAAAATCTCGGCGCTTATCTGACCACCTATTCCCGCCAGACCGTGCCGGAGCTGTTTATCGAATTTATGCAGACTAAGGGGCTCACCCTGGCCTTAGCAGAATCCTGCACCGGTGGCCTCGCGGCCAAGATCGTCTCGGACACACCCCATAGTTCAGACTACTTTCTTGGCGGTGTGGTGAGCTACGCCAACCCGATCAAAACCTCCGCCCTCGGCGTGTCGGCGGACTGGCTGGCTCGGGAAGGCCCTTTTAACGGTGAAACCGCCGAGCAGATGGCGCGGGGTGTGCGGGAGCGCTTTCAAGCGGATCTGGCCCTGAGTTTTACCGGCATCGCCGGGCCCGATGGCGGCACCGAGGAAAAGCCGGTGGGGAGTGTTTGGCTGGGCAAGGCCGACCGCAGGGGTAGCCAGTCCACTCGGATCCAACTGCTTCAGGAACGGGATCGGGTTCGCACGGCGGCGGTGTTCCACGGACTGCGCTGGTTGATGGCGGACTGGCTGCAAGAGCGCTGTGAAAAACAGTTGGCTGGCTGGGTCAGGAATGGATCGTAATAATCGGATCGAAATACTCGAATTGTAAAACTCGAATCGTAACACTCGGCCGCAAGGTGCCGTGAACCAAAACTGGAAATAAAAACTAGAAGTAAATGGTGCTCAACACCCAGGTCAGGGTCAGCCACATCAGCACGGTCAAGGGCACCCCCACCCGCATAAAATCGGCAAAGGTATAGTTACCCGCACTCATCACCAGCAGGTTGGTTTTGTAGGCCATGGGCGTGGCGAAGCTCATGTTGGCGCCAAACAGCACCGCCAACACGAAGGGCTCGGCCGGCAGGTTGAGGCTCACGGCTATCCCCACGCCGATGGGCGTGCCAATCACCGCGGCGGCGTTATTGGAAATAATATTGGTCAGGATGGCCAGCAACGCCATCAACGCCGAGAGCACAAATACCGGGCTGGCGCCGGCGGTCAGGGCCAGAAACAGGTCAGTGACATAGGCCGTGGCGCCGGTTTCCTGCAGGGCCATGCCCAGAGCCAGGCTTACCACCACGACGAAATAAACCGAGGGGCTGATGGCCCTTATCGCCGTTCCCAGGCCCAGGCAGCGGAACAGCAACATAAAACACACCCCAGCCAGCGCGGAGATGGCGATAGGCATTATGCCCAGCGCCGCCGACGTCACCACGGCGGCCAGAATGGCAAGGGCGGTATAAGCCTTGTCCGTGCGCGGCAAATCGATACTGGCGTCGAGCACCACAAACTCGGTGGACTGTTTCAGCTCCGCCACCTGGGCCTTGGCGCCCTGGACCAGGAGGATGTCACCAGCCTGGAGCACCACGTCGGTGATTTCCTCCTGGGGCTTGAGAATGTCCCGCCCGGCCCGGTGCAGCGCCAGTACCGCCAGCTGGTAACGGTCGATAAAACGGGTATGGGCCAGATTGGCCCGATCCAGACTGGAGCCCTGCACCACGGCGATTTCCGCCAGCACCTGGTTGCCTGCCGTGAGGGGATTGTCCTCATCGACGCGCTGCTCTCCCGAATACAACACCGCGCCCAGGGCATCGGCAAATTCCCTGAGTTTTTGCGGTGTGTCCTTCACTCGTAACCGGTCATCGGCTTTCAGGGTGACATCGGGTAGCGGTGTCACGAAGGCATCGCCGCGACGGATGCGAATGACCCGCATTCGCCCACCACTCAGGGCGATGGCCTCGGCGAGACGCTTGCCGCAGGCGGGTGATTCCTCCGGCAGCAGTAAACGCGCTTCAAACAAGCGGGGCGAGCCATCCGAGAGGACCATCTTGCGCTCGGGCAACAGTCGCGGTGCAATCAACCACAGGTACACGGTCGCCACCGCGCCGGCAATGACGGCCGGCATGGCAAAATCAAACATGCCGAATTTTTCCAGACCGAGATCAGCGGCAACGCTGACCACCAACAGGTTGGTCGAGGTGCCAATGGTAGTGGCCATGCCACCCACCAGGGTAGCGAAGCCCATGGGCATCAACACGCCGGAAGCCTGGCTGCCGCTGCGCATGCAGACACTCACCAGTATCGGCAGCAGCAAGACCACGATGGGCGTGTTGTTGACGAAGGCCGACAGCACCGCGCCAACCACCAACACCGCCAGAAAACTCAGCAGCGGGTTTTTGCCCCACAGCGTGCCCAGCATACGCCCGACCGGTTCCAGCGCGCCGGTATGCACTAGGCCCTGGCCCAGCACCATCAGTGCGCATACCGCAATCAGGGCTTCGTGGGCGAAACCCGCGAACAGATGCAGCGGGTCGAAGGATTGAAAAGGAAATAGCGAGAAGCCCACCGCCATCAGCGCCAGCAGGCCCAGGGAGGTGATTTCAAGGGGCAGACGGTCCCGGGTGAACAGGTACAAGGCCACCACGGTCAGCCCCATCATTACTACAGCATGGGCGTTGGGCAGGGCAGGCAAAGGGGCGATCAGATCCATCCCGATCCAGGTTGGCGATTCAGGCAACAGCGGCCATCATAACTGAAGACGATCCGCCTGCCTCACGGCGTCAGGCCCAAGAACTCCGCGGTATTAGCGCGCATCACCTTGCGCACTTGCTGGTAGTTCAAGCCACCCAGGCCATCGGCAAATTCAATCGGATCGGCCAGGGCCTCCGGATGGGGCCAGTCGGAACCAAACATGGCCACCTCCGGACCCACGGCCTCGATCAGCCTGGGGACATTATCCTCCGGGAAGGGACAGACACGGATGCGCTCGAGAAAGATGCGGCTGGGCTTGTCGTGAAGCGGGCCAAAAGTGAAATTTTTGCCAGCCACCTTGGCTGCCTTGTCTAACCTGCCCAGCAGCGGCTTCACCCATTCGGAGCCATTCTCGATGGACAACACCCGCAGGTTGGGGAAGCGGCCAAAAAGATTGTGCATGATCAGCGCGGACAGGGTATCGGTCACCGGGCGCTCCATCATGCCGATCATGTGCTGAAAAGCAGTGACACGGTGATGCTGGGGACGCGGGTTTTCGCCCCAGGCCGCGGAGACCAGTTCCTCGAAACCGGCATTGCCCAAATGAAATGACACCGGCACCCCGGCCTCCTCGCAGCGGGCCCAGAAGGGGTCGAAGTGGGGATCGGCGGGCGAGCGTCCCATGACCGGTCCGGCAATCAGGTTGACCAGTTTCGCGCCCTCCCCGAGCACGCGCTCCAACTCCGCGACAGCGAGGTCAAGATCCACCAGGGACAATTGCGCGACACTGAAAATACGGTTCCGGTAGGCCCAGCCCCAGTCATCCCGCAGCCAGCGATTAAAGGCCCGGTGATTGGCCATCACGACCTCGGGACCGGCGTCGCGCAGTGCCATTTCCACGCCAACGCCCAGGGACGGCAAAAACAACCCCGCCTCGACGTTGTGCTCATCCATCCATTTCAACCGCACATCCCGTTGCATGGATGCCGGCAACTCGAAGCAGGAAATGGGGTCGGCGGCGAGAATGTGCTCGCCCTTGCTGGCCTTTCCCTCATAGAAAGCTTTGTAGGAGCCCGGCCGGCCAGCGAATTCACCGGGCGGCGCGGCAAAGAAGCCGATGCGCTCACCGCGAAAATGCACCTGGGCATGCTTGCTCAGGCCTCGCACCACCTGGATCGCGTCGTCGGCATACTTGGCTTCCATGTGGCGGGTATAGCAGTCATCGGGTTCGTAGTAATGGCAGTCGGCATCGACCATGGGATAGTCGACCATGTCTCTGGGGTTCGATTTTTGAGCGGCTTCGGTCATGGTTCCTCCGTCAATCCGGGTGCGCTTATGTCAAGACCGTGTCAAACAGCCTTGATTCTACAATGCCCTGTCCCGAAAAGAACCTCTCGGCAACTGGCCTCCCCAGGCCGGTGGCATATAATTCCTGCACTAAATAACTGACAAGTGGAGCAAAGCAATGAAAGACGTGGCAGGAAAAGTTGCCTTTATCACCGGCGCCGCCAGCGGCATGGGTCTGGGCATGGCGCGCGCCTTTGCCGATGCCGGCATGAAAATCATGATGGCCGACATCGACGCAGGCAAGCTGAGTGAAGCGGCGGCGGAGTTAACAGCCAAGGGCGCCGACGTCGCCACCGTGGTCTGTGACGTCACCAAGCGGGACTCGGTATACGCCGCAGCCGATGCCACGGTCGCGCGCTTCGGTAAAGTCAACGTGCTGTGCAACAACGCCGGTATCAACGTCGGTGGCACCTATGAAGAACTGTCCCAGCAGGACTGGGATTGGGTGATCGCGGTGAACCAGTTGGGCGTACAGTACGGCATCTCCGCCTTTCTGCCGAAGATTAAAGCCAACGGTGAGGAAGGCCATATCATGACCACCTCATCCATGGCGGGCCTGGTCAATGCCGGCCCCGGCTGGGCGCCCTACAACGCCAGCAAGTTTGCCGTGGTGGTGATGATGGAAGTATTGAAAAGCGAACTGAAGGAAACCCCGATTGGCGTCTCGGTACTGTGTCCCGGCGCGGTGGCCACCAATATTGTCGAGGCCGCCAAACACCGGCCTGCCGATTATGGCAGTTCTGGCGACAAGCCGGTTATTCCCGGCGACGCCAACATTCTTCTTGAGCAGGGACTCGACCCGGACGTGGTGGGCAAGCTGGTGCTGGAAGGCATTCTCGCCGAGCAGTTTTACCTGTTTACCGACCCGCGCATGATCAAGCAGGTAGAGCGCCGCTTTGACCGTATCCGCCAGGGCTTCGACTGGTCGGCAAATTCCCACGCACTGGTTGATGCTGGCGCTCCCGGTGCGACTGGAAGCTAAGGCAATCGGGAATGACATTCCCGGCAACTAAATCGACCTCCCAGTCTGTTTAGTTGCCGCCGTAAACACAGGTTTAAGCGACACTCAAGTGCCTGCCAGCATCCACGCGCAAAATATAAAAACCCAAAGGATTAATATGTCGGAACAAACCGCACGACCCAAAGTCACGCGGGTCTACCAAAACCACCCTATCGACAGCACCCGCTGGCGGGTATTCAAGCCGCGCCCGGACGATATCATCGTCGCCATCATGCAAAATCCGGCGCCATCTGGAGGCAACGGATTATCTCCCTGCTGATATTTCAGGACGGGCCACCACCCGCGCCCTTCTCACGATCTCTCGGTGTTTGCTGACATGCGCTTTTCACCACGCGATGAGCTGAAATAAAGCGCTGGAGGCACAAACCCACCGGTGCTGTGTGAAAACGCACACCGCGCTGGACGGCTTTCCCTTTCACCCCGAGGTGCAACATGTGTTCGTCACTCGCGCCGGCCGCGATCTGTTTATGTCACTGTGGAATCATTATTCCAACTATTCCCAGGACTTCCTCAAGATGCTGGACGAATTACCCGGCCGAGCCGGGGACGCATTTCCGCCAGCCGGCGATGACATTCACCAGGTTTGGCGCGACTGGATTGGCCGCGGCTGGTTTGACCGGGAAAGCGACGGTTATCCTTTCCGGTCACAACTCCACGTCATAACAACCTGGTGGGAATAGTGCCACCTTCCCAACATCCTGTTTGTTAATGATGTCGATATGCCGAAGGACTTATCAGGTCGGATTCAGCGCATCGCCGATTACCTCGAGATCGAAATGACACCGCAATATCTCCGGGAGGTGACTGACCCGTGCCGGCTCGAGTCCATGAAACAACGCGCCAATGAGGTCGTTGCCATGGCCGAGGTGCTGTTTGATGGCGGCGCGCGCACTTTGATCAACAAGGGTCCAAGGGGCGCTGACGCGACGTGCTAACGGCCGAGCAACCGGCGACCTGCGATCAACATATCAAAGAGGTTCTGATCAAAGAGGTTCTGACGCCGGAGTGCGCCGGCTGGCTGGAACACGGCGGCCCCGTGGCAGAATCCAAGGCCGCGACATCGCCTGGCTAAGCTGGGTCAGGTCTCCAATGACATGAGATCCTGACCCTCCACAGCCATTGATTCCTTTTTCACCATACGCTTTTCAGCAGCTCGGACAGCGATGCTTTAGTTGCCAGGTCCCGGTCGGGGGCTTCCAGCATCGCCAGCTCGTTTGCCACGGCCTCGGCCACCAGCGGAATTTCATCGCGCGTGGCGCCACAGTCCGATAAGCGTCGGGGCACGTCCAGGCGATCCAAAAAGCGGTTGATGGCTTCCTCAGCGGAGCTGCCGGGCATCCCCATGGCGCTGGCAATGCCTGCCTGGGCGGCTTCCGTTCTAGGCAGCAGAAACCGGCAGGCCGCCGGCAGCACAATGCACGATGTCACACCGTGGGGAATATCCCAGCGCGCCCCGATCTGGTGGCCCAGGGGATGACTGAGTCGAAAGCCGACATTATCGGCACTCAGTAAACCGGCAATTGATTTCCATGCCGCGTGCATGCAGGCCAGCCGGGCCTCAAGCTCTCGGGGGTCGGCGGACGCAGGCAGGTATTGCTGTAAATCCGCGATCGCACCCAGTCGCAGAGAGTGCAGATAGGGGTGACAGTTGGGCCACCACAAACCCTCTACCGCGTGATCCAGCGCCTTGACCCCGGTCGAGATCCACAATTGCGGCGGTGTGGCGACCGTCAATTCAGGGTCATAAATCACGACACGCGGTTGTATCCCTTTATGGGCAAATATATTTTTTACCCGTGTTTCCTCATCGGTCATGCCCGCCGCGTGGGTAAACTCCCCCGCCGACAATGTCGTAGGAATATTGATCTGGGGGATGGGTCCGGCCCCAGCTTCAATTTGCCGATAAACGATCATTTTACCGGTGTCGATGGGACTGCCACCACCGAATACGATCAGCGCATCGGCCTTTAGCCTGGCGGCGTGCTCGACAGCATTAGCCACTGTACTCGCCGGTACATGCTGTCCACAGCCCGAGAATGTCCCTGCGTGCGCCGGACCCGCTGCCGCTTCCACACGCGACACCAGGTCCGTCTTGCCAGCCAGGGTGCTGCCTGTTACCACCATGGCTCGCCTGGCGTTAACACTGTCGAGCACCGCGGGGAGGCGGGCCAAGGCCCCAATGCCGCTGATGACACGCTGCGGGCCAATGGCGGTGAAATCGTGGATCATCGGCTACCTCCCGAGACTTGCCTGGTTCGCTCTGCTAATCTCCAGAATCTGGCTATACTCAACTATCATGTCTTTCCAGACCCCTACTGTTTCGTGGACTTGCAATCTCAGGATAGTACCGTTCTCAAGCAAGCAAGACAGTACTGTTCTCAAGCAAGACAGTACTGTTCTCAAGCAAGGCACTGTTCTCATGCAAGATAGTAGCGCTCTCAAGCAAGACAGTACCGCTCTCAGGATAGTACCGTTGCCGGGAACAGACCAAATTTATGAGCTGTTAATGCGGGACCATGTCACCCGACAATGTAACCGCACCATGTAAAGGATGATCAACAGGAGCTTATTATGTTTGATTTACACAAATTTATTGAGGACTGTAAAGCGGCCGTGGAGAGAAGGAATCCCCAGGACGAAGTCAAAAAACTGATGGAGAATGCTTTCCGCGAGCCCGAGGCAGTGCGCCGGGCACTGGATGACGCCGCGCCCAAAAAAGATGTCAATCCGCTTTATGCCGATGAAAACCTGACTGTATTGCGGGTCTTTACGCCGGCTAATTTCGTCAGCCCCATCCACAACCACCTGATGTGGGTAGAAATTGGAATTCTGGAAGGCGAGGAAAAGAATTACCTCTACCGGCGCACGGCCGACGGCGGTGTGGCAGTGGAACGGGAGGTGGTATTAACACCCGAAACGGGTATCTTTTCACTGCGGGCTGACGCCATTCACGCCATAGAGATATCGCCTGACAAGCCCCTGTGTGGGCTCCACGTTTATGGCGGCAATATACTCAAACGATCCAGTCGAAGCGCCTGGGATCCGGAAACGATGCAAGAAGTACCCTACGATTTCCAGCAGTTAATGGATTTCAGCAAAATCCTTTATGAAAAACGTAAAGCGGGCTAGGATTGCCGACCAGGGGTTAATCACTAACGCCCCCTCACCCTCCCCGAGGGGTGCGGGGCAACAGCTCATAAGCCCTGAAAGATGCATCGGCCTGACCATCGTGGCTATCGCTGCTTATTGGGTCTCCTGTGGCAGGCGTCAACTTGTTTACAGAGGTGGTCTTATAGTCCACTTTATATTTCCCCCTACAAGTTGATAGTGCTGGCTTATCAAGCCACCTTCAAATTCACCTTCGAACCAATACTCTCCAAATAATCATTTAATAGCCTGCCGCCAAACTACAATGAGCAGCCTTTTGGAGTAGCCAGTTTACGCGGCACCCTGCGGCTTCAAACGGGAAAGATTTTAAGCAGGAATGGCTTCCGCGATCAGCACCTTGCCTTCATTCAGCGCTTTGATTTCCTCGCTACTCATACCCAGGCGCTCGCGCAGGATAGTTTCATTGTGCTCGCCGAGAAACGGTGCTTCGAGATCCGCTGAATCCATGCACTCGGAAAAACGCAGCGGCATGCCGGGCACCTGAAAATCACCCAGCACCCGGTCGCTGATAGTACGGACCGTGCCGCGCGCAATATGATGAGGATGCTGCATGGCCTGGCCAGGAGTAAGCACGGGCGCCACCGGGACGCGTGCCGCTTCCAGTGCTTCGCGAGCGGCATCGTCACTGGGCATGGACTGAATCCAGCCTTCAATCACTGCCACCAGCTCCTTGATATTGCGCACGCGCCTGCTATTGCTCCGGAAACGAGGGTCGTCGATCAGCTCCGGCTGGCCCATGGTTTGACACAGGGCCTCCCATTGTTTTTGCGACACGGCGATAACAAACATGCTCGATGTTTTGCCCCGATAAATACCATCCGGAGCGACGGCGGGATGGTGGCGGCCGTTGCGGGTGAGTTGCTTTTCGCCATGGGTGTTGCTGTAAAGCTGCACATTGAGGTCATGGCAATGAAAGTAGCTGTCCAGTAGCGAACAGTCGATACGCTGACCGCCGCCGCCCTGGGAACGATAAAACAGGGCGCCATTGATGGCAGCCAGCGCATGCACGCCGGTATTCACATCACCCATGGAAATGGTCGGCATGATGGGCACATCATCGGGCTCTCCCATTAGACTGGTGACACCGGCATAGGCCTGCCCCATGTAATCAAAACCGGGCAAATGGGAGAGTGGCCCGTTCTGGCCGAAAGCCGAGATGGAACAGTAAATCAGGTTCGGGTTGATTGCCCGCATCGCCTCCCAGCCGAAGCCCATATCGGCGATGACACCGGGGGCAAAATTCTCGATGAGCACGTCGGTTTGCGGGATGAGTTTTTTGATGATCTCTACCGACTC
>JBECKV010000152.1:0-3189 GCA_040235495.1 Porticoccaceae bacterium | reverse complement strand
TCGCCTGCCCGACTGTTTGACGAGACACTGAAACTTTTCATGGCCGGCTACGCCGCCGCCACCTGGAAGAAACTGGAGCAACTCGGCTTGGCCGAACAACTGTTTCCGGCCACCGCGCCGTTGTTGGAAAACAATGGCTTTTACCAGAGATTCATTGACCAGGCCCTGCACAATACCGACGAGCGCATTCACCAGGATAAGCGGGTAACGCCAGCCTTCCTGTTCGCGGCACTGTTGTGGCCAGCCGTGTGCGAGACACAGACAAACCTCGAAAACAATGGCCGTCCACGGGCGCAGGCACGCCAGCAGGCCATTGGCAAGATCATCGCCGCCCAGATAAAGCGCATCGCCATACCGCGCCGATTTACCCTGCCGATGCGTGAGATATGGGACCTGCAGGGACATTTTTTTCGTCGCGGGGGACAACAGGCCCAACGACTTCTGGCGCACCCTCGTTTTCGTGCCGCCTACGATTTTATTCTTTTGCGGGAGCAAAGCGGCGAGGAACTGGACGGCCTTGGCGAATGGTGGACCCGTTTTCAGGAAGCCGATAACGCCGGACAGGAGGCCATGATTGACGCCCTTGGCAGTCGCAAGCAGGGCCGAGGACGCCGGCCACGAGTTCGCAAAACCCGCGCCAATGCCAATTAAGTGTTACATCGCGCTGGGTAGCAATCTCAATCATCCCGCCCGGCAGTTATGCACGGCTCTAAAGGCCCTGAACCAGCTGCCGGCCACCCGCCTGTTGCAAGTCGCGCCCTTCTATCGCAGCCGCGCGCTGGGCCCGGGCATTCAAGCGGATTACTTGAATACCGTCGCCGAGCTGAGCACCGGGCTCGATGCGCTTATGCTGTTAAAAAAGCTCCAGGCCATTGAACGCGCTCAGGGACGGCGACGCATCGTTCGGTGGGGACCGCGGACCCTCGATCTGGACATCCTCCTGTATGGAAAGCAGTCCCTTAACAGCGCCAGGCTGACCATCCCCCACCCGCGCATGCAGCTACGAAACTTCGTGCTCTTGCCACTGGCGGATATTGCACCCGAACTGGTGCTGCCGGACGGGCGCTCCCTGCGCCTGCTATTGGCAAACTGCGATTCAAACGGTATCGTCCGCCTCGACGCTGGAGAGTACCCTGGTAGTGCTGGCTAACGACATCGAACTCAACCTCGAAGCAGACACCCTGCCCCGTTACATTGCCGTGGAAGGCCCCATCGGTGTTGGCAAGACTGCTTTCGCCAAGCGCCTGGCGACCACTTTTAATTACCATACTCTCCTCGAACAGGCCGAGGACAACCCGTTTCTTGAACGTTTTTACCGGGACACACCAGGTGCCGCCCTGCCTACCCAGCTCTACTTTCTGTTTCAGCGGGTCAGGCAAATTCAAAGCCTGCGCCAGGATGATATGTTCAAGCCCCTGAGAATCGCCGACTTTCTGGTTGAAAAAGACCCGCTGTTTGCCCAGGTGACACTGGATGATGACGAATTACGCCTGTATCAAACTGTTTTCGACCAGCTGGTTATCGATTGTCCAAAACCCGACCTGGTTATTTATCTGCAAGCACCCAGCGAAGTATTACTCGAGCGCATCGCCCGTCGCGGTGTACCCATGGAGCAAAACATTGACCGGGGTTACCTGAACGCACTAAACGAAGCTTATCAGCAATTTTTCCACTATTACGAAGAAGCGCCCCTGTTGATCGTCAATGCCGAAGCCATCGACCCGGTCCATAATGATCTCGATTACCGCAACCTGGTTGAATACCTCCTCACCGTCAAATGCGGCCGCCAGTATTACAATCCCCAGCCACACCTCTAGTCTCTCCTCTTTAACCACAAGGCCAAGCAATGAAAGCCGTCAACATCCACACGCTCAACCAACTGAAACGCGATGGGCAGAAATTCCCGGTTATTACCGCCTACGACAGCGCCTTCGCCCACCAGATCGAGTTCGCGGGTATCGAGGTCATGTTGGTAGGCGACTCATTGGGTAACGTGGTGCTCGGCTATAGCAGCACCGTGCCGGTCAGCATGGCGGATATGTTGCACCACACCGCCGCCGTTGCCAGGGGTAATGATAAATCTCTCCTGATCGCCGATATGCCATTCATGTCCTACGCCACCGAGGAAATGACCCTGGTAAATTCCGCCCGGCTGATGCAGGCGGGCGCCCATATGGTCAAGCTGGAGGGTGGCGCGTGGCTGGCTGAATCCATCGCCAGTCTGGCCGAACGCGGCATCCCGGTATGCGGTCACCTCGGGCTAACTCCTCAGTCCGTTAACAAACTCGGTGGCTACAAGGTTCAGGGCAGAGGTGAAGACGCGGCGCAGGCCATCTTCGATGATGCCTGTGCGTTACAGGACGCAGGCGCCGATCTGTTGGTGCTGGAATGTGTACCCGCTGAGCTTGCCGGCCGTATCACCGGACATCTGACCATACCGGTTATCGGTATAGGAGCCGGGCCGGATACCGACGCCCAGGTCCTGGTGCTTTACGATATGCTCGGCTTTTCACCCCGAATTCCCAAGTTCACCCGCAACTTTCTCGCCGACACCGGGGATGTTCAGGAGGCATTGAAAGCCTATGCCGAGGCAGTGAGGAAACAGGCATTCCCCGCGCCTGAACACTGCTTCAAGTGACCAGCCAGATCCCTTACCTGCTCACCGCCGCCGATCATCCAACGCTTGCCTTTGCGCAAGTTGTCCTCGTCCCGGCTCGCTGAATTCAGCGGGGCTTCGTGTCAGAAACCGCTTGTTTATTATTACATTATATTTTTATAATATTAATGCCGTTCCCGGATCGTCTGGATGTGATGCCATTTATCCGCGACCGACAAGGAACTGGTCGTTGGTTATGGTTTGACTGGCCTTCGATTGCCGGGAACGTTTTTACATTAAAATGAACTTTATCGGTCATTCACTCGCACTGAGCGCACATTAATCGGGAGTAGGTATGCACCCTTTTGTCTATGCAAGTATCGGTGGCGCCCTGGTCGGCATCGCCGCGATCATGATGATGGGCCTTAAAGGCCGTATCGCCGGAGTCAGCGGGATTCTAAGTGGTTCTTTTTTCGAAACATCCCATGAGCGCCTCTGGCGAACCCTCTTTATTCTGGGCGTATTTCTCGGAGGCGCTATCCCGCCGCTGCTTTCCGCCGGATTCAAACCACCGGCCCCCGATGCCGGGACCG
>JBECKV010000083.1:0-21175 GCA_040235495.1 Porticoccaceae bacterium | reverse complement strand
GGTGATGCAATTTAACGAACACCTCACTGTCCGTGCCGGTGCTGAGAATGATGATTTTACGGTTGCGGTCTGCCTTGATAACCCGGCCGCTGTCCAACAGGCGGGTCGGATTTCGCGCCTCCAGAAGCCGGCGCAAGTCGACTCTGTTTACCAGTCCACGAACATGAGGACCCGTGATCACTTCGGCTTGATTGCTGATATTTGCCACGCGAGCAACGGATCACTAAATCCGGGGTATTAAACGCATACACCCCGCAACGGCGGGGTGTATGGATGGCAGGTCGTTTGCAACGACCCTGACCGGAACAGGTACTACCATTTGACGACGGTGGTGCCGACCGTTCCATAGGTGCCCATGGAGCTGATCACGCCAGCAGCGTCCTCGATGGGGATCACCTTGGTCACCATTTTGCCGGGGGTCAGCTTGCCGGACTCCACCATATTTAACATTGATGGGTAACGCTGGGGTTGCATGCCAATAGTGCCCACCATTTGCAGCTCGCGGGCGACCATGATATCGACAGGCAGGGAGACGAAACCTTTCTCCTCCTGCGTGGTGAGCCCGATTTGCAGATGGCGACCACGGCTGCGCAAACTTAGAATGGAGTTAAGGCAGGTGGTGGCGATGCCAAGGGCATCGATGGAAACGTGAGCGCCGCCGCCGCTAAGCTCGACCACCGCTTCCGGGGCGTTGGTCTTGGCGGCGTTAACGGTATGCAGCGCGCCCATCTGCCTGGCTACCGCCAGGGATTCATCATTGATGTCCACGGCAATGACATTGGCGCCGAGTGAGTTGGCGATTTGCGTGGCCGCCAAACCGATACCACCACAGCCGTGGATGGCTACCCAGTCGCCGGCACCCACCTGGGCCTGATCGACTACGCCGTGAAAGGAGGTCATGAAGCGGCAACCCATACTGGCAGCCTCGACAAAGGGAATCGATTCGGGGAGCATTACCAGGTTGAGGTCGGCTCTCGATACCGCGGCGTACTGGCCGTAGCCACCGGGTCTGACAAAGCCGGCACCTTCAAAGTTGGCACAGGTGTTCTGGTGTCCGGCGAGGCAGAACGAACAGGAGCCACAGCCAAAATTAAACGGGCAGATCACGCGGTCGCCTTTTTTGAAGTTCTTGACCATCGAGCCGACTTCCTCGACCACCCCGCAGTATTCGTGGCCGATCACATGGGGTAGCTCGGGTTGCAAACCAATCCAGGCCCAGTCGCCTTCGCAGACGTGCCAGTCACTGCGGCAAATACCGTTGGCTTCAACCTTGATAATCGCATCTTCCGGGCCACACTCCGGATCTGGCCAGTTGTCGTGGACAACCATCGGCTTTTTAAATTGTTCCAGTACCGCTGCTTTCATGGTGGTTCTCCTGTACCTTGAATATTATGGTTTTTGCTGCTGGATCAGGGATTAGTTTTCGGACTCTTGATCTGCATTGACGCTGGGTTCAGCGATTCGGCTTTCGGCGGCCTGTTTTGCTGAATCAATGGCGCCGGCAACGGTTTCCGTTGTTTTTCCAACCATTTCCCCGGTTTTGGCGGTCGTATCCAGCACTTTGCCCCTTATTTCCTCGGCTTTGCCGGCGCTTTGAGAGCTTGCTGGCGCGGTGTCAGCGGCTTTTTCCTGATCACCAGTACCGTTGTCGCCACAGGCCCCGAGGCCGAAGATCAGGGCAATGGTCAGGGGCAGGGCTGCGAGCGTTTTTATATTGAACATGGAGTGCTCCTGTCATGAGGGGTTTAACGTCATGTGCGCGTCATTTAATGACGGTCAGCGGCCATCGTCAAGCGTGACGGTGTGCTGCCGGCCCCTAATGCTTCTGGTAGCATTGCCGCCAGGAGTTTCAATGATTAACGAGTGCCTTGTCAGTGAGTGAAGCCTCCCCGGAATCCATCCTTGCTCATCTCGGGCCTGGCGAATCCGCATTGTTTCGATGTGATTTTAACCAATGGTATTTGCCCGAACAGCCCTCGCTCGCACTGCTTGTCGCCGCGTGGCGGTGTCCAGACTCCAAAGCGTTGTCAGTCGTTCTCAGCGATCAGCCGGACTGCATGACGAACGCGGGAGAGCTGTCCAAAGGCCCCTGTTCGCGACAGGAATTGCAGGAACTGGCGGAGGCATGGCAGGCGCCCCTGCTGGATTTGAGCCGGACTTTGCTGCTGGAACCGGTAGCCATTGCCAAACCCTGGGGTCGGGAAATCTGGTACACAGGGATGGAAGCGCGTGGTTTGTCAGCCGTCACCGATGGGCGTTATTCGATACCCCTGGCCTGGCTGCTCGGCTTGCTGCCCGAGCAGTTGATGGGGATGGCTGAGTCCGGCGACAAGGCTGCGGTGTCCGGGCCTCGGGCGCCCAACCTGTTGAAGATACTGGACCCTCTGCCGGAGCCGGTTTACGGCGATCTGTATTTTGAATTGCACGAACAGAAACGGGAAGTCTACGTCGTTACCCATGTCGATCACGACGCCTGGCCCGAAGGTGTGGGGGGAATACGTTACGGTTTTGATCCCGCGTTGCGGGCCGGTTTTGCCGACGAAGCGGGTTTCAGAGATGCTTATCTGCGGGCGGTGGGCGACTACCGAGCGCTGCGTGTTGAGCTCGATACTCTTATCGATGCCCTGCGTCTGCGCGATGGCGTCGGCTTGAATGAGCCGGTTCCGGCTGAACAGACTCGTGCCTGGCAGGCCGAATTGCCATCCGGCCTGTGTGCTCGAGAGGTGGCGCTTCGGGCAAAAATGGATGCTTTTACCAGAATGAAGCCCCTGCGCGTTGGCGATGTCGTCAAGGTGCCGCTACTAATGCCCCATGCCCTGCAGCACGGAGTCAGAGCGGTTGAGTTTCAGACACCGGTTTATGAACGCAAGATATTATCCTTTGCCCAGAAAGTGCTGACGCAGGGTCACTGGGACAGCGCTGACGCGGTGGCCATAATGGCGCCTGATCCGGAGGAGGACGATAATCTCGAGTTGCTGGGAGATGACGGCCTGATCCGGCGCGAGCAAATAGTGCGGTTTCAGGACTTCGAAGTTCAACGCGTGATTTTGCAACCCAGGGCCCTGTGGCGGCTGCCTACCAGTACCACCTATAGCCTAATGATGCTTGTCCAGGGCAATGTCGAGATTGGCGAGCTGCGGCTGGAGCCGGAACAGGCGGTGTTCTTGCCTGCCCGGTGCGCGACCTCGGTTGTGGCCAGTATGTCGCCACAGCCGAGCGTCTTGCTTCTGTCTCGGCCACCTGCCTGACTGGCGACCTCTCTTCCGGGTTCGACCGCACTCGAGATCCGGTCTTTGTGTTGCCGCGATCGGGGCTGTGTGGCAAAATCGGCAGCCTTTTTTCCGGGGTCAGCGGAGCATATTGTCCAAGCGCGCGGCGGTATCCGCCGGGAAATGCGAAAGTGGCGGAACTGGTAGACGCGCTGGATTTAGGTTCCAGTGGGGCAACCCGTGAGAGTTCGAGTCTCTCCTTTCGCACCATGGACCTCAGCTACCCACCTGTTGCGGAAACCTCCTTGCCTACGCGACGGGAGACTGGATCCGGGAAGGTGGGCGGCATTAAACAGTTATCAAATGGGGAAAATACATGCGGGTTTCTGTCGAGAAAACCTCGGTACTGGAGCGGCGTTTAACCATTGGCGTGGCGGCTGCCGAGGTCGATGAGCAGGTGCGGGCGAAGCTCAAGGAGTCCGCTGGCAGGGTGCGATTGGCGGGGTTCCGACCCGGCAAGGTGCCCATGAAAGTGGTGCAACAACGCTTTGGCAAGGGTGTTCGTCAGGAGGTGGTTGGCGAGGTGATTAGCCGCTCGTTCTATGAAGCCATCACTCAGGAGGACCTGAAGCCAGCCGGCATGCCCGATATCCAGCCCCTCAATGATGAAGCCGGAAAGGATCTCGAATACACGGCGACTTTTGAAGTTTATCCGGAAATCGAATTGAAGGATTTTGCCGCCATCGAAATCACCAAACCGGTGGCCGAGATCACTGACGAGGACGTCGATAAAACCATAGCCAATATTCGCGAACAGCGTGGCACCTGGGGTGTTGTTGAACGCCCGGCAGCGGACAAGGACCGGGTCAATATTGATTACACCGGTACCCGCGACGGAGCGGCATTTGAGGGTGGCTCGGCCCAGGGATCCGATCTGGTTTTGGGTTCGGGCCGCATGATCCCCGGGTTTGAGGATGCCATTATTGGTATGTCCGCAGGTCAGGAGAAAGTGGTTCCACTGACATTTCCCGAGGATTACAGTAAGGAGGAACTGCGGGGCGCCAAGGTCGAGTTTACGATCAAGCTGAATTCGGTCAGCGAGCGTCAGCTACCGGCGCTGGATGAAGAATTGTTTGCCCAATTTGGGGTAAACGAAGGGGGTGAAAGTGCGTTCCGGGCGGAAGTCCGGGACAACATGAGCAAACAGCTGGAAACGGCCGTCCGCGCGAAACTGAAATTTCGCCTGTTCAAGGCGCTGGAAGCGATGCACGAGTTCGAAAAACCCAGGGCACTGATCAAGAGTGAAATTGCCGCGGTCAAGCAACAGCTCCTGTCGCAGTTTGCGGGCGGACAGCCCATGGATTCTTCGCTGTTTCCCGATGACCTTTTCGCGCCCGAAGCTGAAAAACGTGTCACCCTGGGCCTGCTGATCGCCGAAATTAGCAAGGTAGCCGGGCTCGAAGTGGATGATGAAAAAGTCCGCGCGCGTATTGAAGAGCTTGCCGCGAGGTACGAACAACCGGAACAGGTGGCACGGTACTATTACTCCAACGAGCAGGCGCTTGGCGGCATTCAGTCCGCTGTACTCGAGGATCAGGTGGTGGAGCACGTCCTGACACAGGCGAGGATTAGTGAGGAAGTGGTCAGTTACGCCGAGGCGCTGAGACCGGATACTCCCGAGGAGCCGGAGCTCGAGGCCGATGGTGACGAGGCGCGGCAAGGTAGCGAAGAGTTGCCAGCCGACAAGGATCAATAAGGACTCACACGCCGACCGGCTCGATCGGGGTGGTTGGCTAGCCTGACTCGGTCAAAGCCTGGTATGTGTCCTCCTTAATTTCAGAATCGCCGTGACAAGATTTTAAAGTCGCCCTTACAGGTTCACGCACGGGTACCTGTGTCTCGTTCAGCCAGAGCTGCGTTAACGATTTAAGGCACGTACGGTTTGTCCAGCCGCGGCGTGGCCTGGCCGCCCTGGCTTGCCTTATGTGACCGCAAGGCTACAATTGCCGGGTTTCCCCAATCCCACAATCCCCTGATTAGAGATACTTATGGCTTATAACGAACTGAACCGCGCGCCCGAAGTTGTTGCAGCCGGAGGGCTGGTGCCAATGGTGGTTGAGCAAACCGCTCGGGGTGAGCGGGCCTACGATATTTACTCCCGCCTGTTGAAAGAACGCGTGGTGTTCATCGTTGGGCCGATTGAGGATTACATGGCGAACCTCATTGTTGCGCAGCTCTTGTTTCTCGAATCGGAAAACCCGGATAAAGACATCCACCTGTATATCAATTCTCCGGGCGGCTCAGTGACCGCGGGCCTGTCAATCTATGACACCATGCAGTTCATCACTCCCGATGTCAGTACCATGTGTGTCGGTCAGGCGGCCAGCATGGGTGCCTTCCTGCTGGCTGCCGGGGCTCCGGGCAAGCGTTATGCGCTGCCCAATGCCCGCTGCATGATTCATCAGCCCAGCGGTGGCGCTACCGGGCAGGCCAGCGATATTCATATCCACGCCCAGGAAATTCTCAAGATTCGACAACGGCTCAATGAGCGTTTGGCTTTTCACACCGGGCAGGCCATTGAAAAAATCAGTCTTGATACCGAACGGGACAATTTTCTCGATGCTAACGAGTCCAAGGCTTACGGGTTGGTCGATGAAGTGTTGGACAAGCGCGCCTAGACGTTATAGGATTTTTCCCTATGGTTTCGGGATTTGGTATCGTAACGTATTGAATACAAAAGATTTGCGCGCAAGAGGTAGTCGGTGTGAGTAAAGAAAACAATGACGGGAAAGAAAAACTTCTCTATTGCTCTTTTTGTGGCAAGAGTCAGCATGAAGTGCGCAAGCTCATCGCGGGCCCGTCGGTTTTCATCTGCGATGAGTGTGTAGACCTCTGTAACGACATCATTTCGGAGGAAATGCAGGAGTCTGGCAAATCCGGCGAGGCGGACGACAAACTTCCCATTCCCACCGAAATCAAGGTCATTCTTGATCAATATGTCATTGATCAACAGCGGGCTAAAAAAATCCTCTCGGTGGCTGTTTACAACCACTACAAGCGCTTGCAGGTCAGCGCCAAGGCCGTGCGTAGTGAAGTGGAACTGGGCAAAAGTAATATCCTGCTGGTGGGACCGACTGGAAGCGGTAAAACCCTGCTTGCCGAAACCCTTGCCCGTCTGCTGGATGTCCCCTTCACGATCGCTGACGCAACGACCTTGACCGAAGCCGGCTACGTTGGCGAAGACGTCGAAAACATTATTCAAAAGCTGCTGCAGAAATGTGATTACGATGTTGAAAAGGCGCAGCGAGGTATCGTCTACATCGATGAGATAGATAAGATTTCCCGTAAGTCCGACAACCCGTCGATTACCCGCGATGTGTCGGGTGAAGGCGTTCAGCAGGCCTTGCTAAAACTCATAGAGGGCACGATCGCCTCGGTACCGCCTCAGGGTGGACGCAAGCATCCCCAGCAGGAATTTCTGCAGGTGGACACTTCAAATATGCTTTTTATCTGTGGTGGGGCTTTTTCCGGGCTGGAAAAGATCATCAAGAACCGTTCTGAAAAAGGTGGCATTGGTTTTAGCGCGACCGTTAAAAGCAAGGCCCAGGAAGCCAATATCGGTGAAACGCTGGCTCACCTGGAGCCAGAAGACCTGATTCGCTACGGCTTGATTCCCGAGTTCGTCGGGCGCCTGCCGATCATCGCTACGCTGGATGAACTGGATGAGGCGGCACTGGTGAATATACTGGTGGAACCCAAAAACTCGCTGGTCAAGCAATACGCCACGTTATTCGAAATGGAAGATGTTGAGTTGGATATTCGTCCGGATGCCCTCCAGGCGATTGCCGCGCGAGCATTGGAACGAAAAACCGGCGCTCGGGGCCTGCGCTCGATTATCGAGGGGGTTTTGCTGGAGACCATGTATGAAATACCCTCCAAGGAGGGCGTATGCAAAGTGGTTGTCGATGCCGCGGCCATTGAAGGTGATTCGGAACCGCTGCTGGTATATGAGAATTCGGAGCCGGTCCCCGAGCCGCGAAAAGCGGCAAGTGACGATGCATGAGTTAGAGCAAAAAGGGCCTGATAAAGGCCCTTTTTTACTGTTCAGCCTTGTAATTGAGGCCTCCAACCCCAATTCAGATGCCATGGTTTTGTGTTCCGGTGATTTCCGGAAATGAGGTTTTAAATGACAGAAGATACTTCACCGCGGCGCCTGCCCCTTTTGCCACTGCGCGATGTGGTGGTATATCCGCGTATGGTGGTGCCCCTGTTTGTGGGCAGGGAGCGATCCATTCTTGCACTCGATGAGGTCATGGCTGGCAACAAACAGGTCATTCTGCTGGCACAGAAGGACTCCGGCTGTGATGATCCCCAACCCGGCGATTTGTATCAGGTTGGTACTCTCGCCACCGTTCTGCAAATGCTCAAACTTCCGGATGGCACGGTTAAAGTACTTGTGGAAGGCGTCCAGCGGGTAACTGTTACGGCAATAAACGAGGAAGGCGGCTATTTTGTCGCCGACTTCGAAGCTCTGGAAATTGCGGGGCTGGGTGCCAGTGAAGCGCGAGGCATGGTGCGAGCCCTTAATGCGCGCTTTGAAAAATACGTTTCTTCCAGCAAGAAAATCCCCTCGGAAGTGGTAACCACGGTTGCCGGTATCGATGAACCAGGCCGGCAGGCGGACACCGTTGCCAGTCACATGGCGTTGTCTCTGGAGCAAAAGCAGGAAATACTGGAAATTACTGACGAGCGAGCGCGAGTAGAAAAGCTCCTGGAGTTTATGGAAGGTGAGCTTGACGTGGCCGAAATGGAGCAGAAAATCCGCGGTCGGGTCAAGAAACAGATGGAGAAGAGCCAGCGGGAGTATTATCTCAATGAGCAAATGAAGGCGATTCAAAGAGAATTGGGGGACATGGACGATGCCTCCAGTGACATTGAACAGTTGGAAGCCAGGCTCAATGGGGTGGGTATGCCCAAGCTGGCTTATGATAAGGCCATTGCTGAGCTGAACAAGCTGAAAATGATGTCCCCGATGTCGGCCGAGGCCTCGGTATTGCGAGGCTATCTCGACTGGATGGCCAACGTGCCGTGGAAAAAGCGTTCCAAAGTGCGGCATGATCTGGCGCGGGCTGAACGTATTCTCAATGAAGACCACTACGGGCTTGACGAGGTCAAGGAGCGCATCCTGGAATTTCTCGCGGTTCAGAAGCGCGTGAAAAAGTTGAAAGGTCCGGTGTTGTGCCTGGTTGGCCCACCGGGTGTCGGTAAAACCTCCCTGGGAGAATCCATTGCCCGGGCCACCGGGCGCAAGTTTATTCGGATGTCCCTCGGAGGTGTGCGCGATGAAGCTGAAATCCGCGGCCATCGTCGAACCTATATCGGATCGCTGCCCGGCAAGCTGATTCAGAAGATATCAAAAACGGGAGTCAAAAATCCGCTGTTCCTGCTCGATGAAATCGACAAGATGGGCATGGACCACCGCGGAGATCCGGCTTCCGCGTTGCTCGAAGTCCTCGATCCCGAGCAGAACAACACCTTCAATGATCATTATCTGGAGGTTGATTACGACCTCTCCGAAGTGATGTTTATCTGCACCTCGAATTCAATGAATATTCCCGGACCCCTGCTGGACCGCATGGAAGTGATCCGCATTCCCGGTTATACCGAGGAAGAAAAGGTTAATATCGCCGAGAAATACCTGCTGCCCAAGCAGATCAAGGCCAACGGCCTGAAATCCTCGGAGCTTGAGGTCAGCCGGGGCGCGCTTCAGGATATCATCCGGTTTTACACTCGCGAGGCCGGTGTGCGCGGCCTGGAGCGGGAGATCGCCAAGATTTGCCGCAAGGTCGTCACTCTTCACGTGCAGGCTGACAGCGCTGCCAAGGCACTGGTCAGTTCCGAGCAGCTGGAAGATCTGTTGGGTGTGTACAAGTTTGATTTCGGAAGGGCCGAGGATCAGAATCAGGTTGGCCAGGTTACAGGACTAGCGTGGACGTCAGTGGGTGGCGAGCTGTTGACTATCGAATCGTCAGCCGTCCACGGCAAGGGCAACATCATTAAAACCGGCTCACTGGGTGATGTCATGCAGGAGTCCATACAGGCGGCGTTGACTGTCGTGCGTAGCCGCGCCCAAATGCTGGGAATCGAGCGGGATTTTCATCAGAAATATGACCTGCACATCCATGTACCCGAGGGTGCGACACCCAAGGATGGCCCCAGCGCGGGTATCGCGATGTGTACCGCGTTGGTATCCGTGTTAACCAAAATTCCGGTCAGGGCGGAGGTCGCCATGACGGGTGAGATCACGCTACGGGGCGAAGTGCTGAAGATCGGTGGACTTAAGGAGAAGCTGCTCGCGGCGCACCGTGGTGGCATAAAAAAAGTGCTCATTCCGAAGGATAACGAGCGGGATCTCAAGGAAATTCCGGACAATATTAAAGCGGATCTGGAAATTCATCCCGTGACCTGGGTGGACGAGGTGCTTGAACTGGCCTTGCAATCGATGCCCAATCCACTTTCCGACGAAGAGTTTTTTTCCCCTTCCACACCAGCAGCCGGGGACAAGGGCGAGAGCGAAAGTGGCTCCCGGCCCAGTACCCACTGAGTCATTGGGCGCGGCTTGACCACGTAATGGCTTGTTAGTATACAATTCCGCCAACACGGAACTTAATTTGGGGTTGTGCCCCCTGGTTTGGGAAGCAGTGATTACCGTGATCCCAAGTCACGCTCACGATGTTACTTAACTTCGTTATTTCATGTATAAAAAAAGAGGCTACAAGTGAATAAAACTGATCTGATTGACGCCATTGCTGAAGCTGCCGATATTTCCAAATCCTCCGCGGGTCGCGCCCTGGATGCCGCCGTGGAAGCCGTGACGGCTTCCTTGAAAAAAGGTCATCCTGTTTCGTTGGTGGGTTTTGGCACGTTCTCGGTCAAACCTCGGCCGGCTCGCAAGGGACGCAATCCCCGTACCGGTGCGGAGATCGATATCGCCGCCGCGACCGTTCCTAGCTTCAAGGCGGGTAAAGCGCTCAAGGATGCGGTGAATTAACTTCCGACCCAGCAGGTTTTTGGCGAGGTAAAGGCGCACGTCAAAGTGCGCCTTTATCCGTTTGGTGGGTCGGTAATGCCAGATCGGTAAGGATGAAATCGTGCTTCAGAGCTTTCGCGACAATTTGAAAGGTACCGCGTTTTTTATCGTGGTCCTTATTTCCGTTCCCTTTGCCTTGGTCGGCATCGATCAGATTTTTCTTGGCAGTAGTGCCACCAAAGCCGAACTCAGCGTCAATGGTGAAGATATCACCCAGCTGGAAGTGGAGCGCGCCCTGAGCATCCAGAAACAACGTCTGCTCAGCCAGTATCCGGATCTAGATCCCGCTCAGCTGGACGATGGCCTGCTGCTACCCGGCGTTAAACAGCGTCTGGTTAACGAGAAGGCCTTGAGCTTGCGTGCCAGGGATAAGGGCATGGGTGTTGCCGATACCACCATCGCCGACATCCTCAGAAATGCTGAAACCTTTCAAGTCAATGGCCGTTTTGACCGCGATGCCTATAACCTCTATCTTCAGCAAACGGGATATACCCAGACCAGCCATCATGAAGCCCTGACCGATAGCCTGCTGATAGCACAAATATCAGCAGGGGTGGCCGCAACCAGTTTTGTCACCGCGGCGGCGGTGGAAGAGACGCTTGCCCTGATGGAACAGGAGCGGGATTATTACTATCTGACCATCCCGGTGGACGGTTCGCGCGAAGGGATTGCGATCAGCGAGGCAGAGGCGCGAGAATTTTACGCCGAGAATCAGGAAGTGTTTAAAACCGAAGATCAGGTGGTCGTCAATTATCTGGAATTGAATCTGGAGCAGCTGGAACAACAGGCCAGTGTCGATGAGGCCATGGTGCGCGATCGCTACGCGGAAGAAGCCGAGCAACTGAAGGCGGCGGTGCGAACACGTATCGAACACATCCTTTTCTCCGGGACGGAGGACGCAGCGGTTCGGTCGAGGATAGCCGAAGTCCAGGCAAAGCTGGCGGAAGGGGTGCCGTTTTCGGAACTTGCCCGGGAATATAGTGATGACCTGGGCAGTGCCGGGCAGGGGGGCGACCTCGGCTTTGTCGACCTGGGTGCGTTTCCCGAAGCGTTCGCCGTGGCCGCGCGTAATCTTGGGGTCGGCGAAATATCAGAGCCGGTTCCTGGTGACAGTGGACTGCACCTGATTCACGTTGCCGAAAAAGACAGCGCCGAAATGCCTGCCTATGAGCTTGCCAGGGCGCGCATAGAATCGGAACTGCGACGTGAGCAGGCCGCCGAGATGTTGCCCTTGAAACTCGATGAGTTACGAGAGCTTGTATACAACGCTGGGTCTCTGGCCGATGTGGGGCGAGACCTCGGCCTCGAGGTTAAGACTTCGGCTGCTTTTTCGCGCAGTGGCGGTCCGGACATCGCGTCTTTTCCCGCCGTGGTGGAAGCAGCTTTTGGCGCCGAGGTTCTCGATCAGGGTTACGCCAGTGAAGTGATAGAGCTCAATAGCGGACGGGCGGTGGTCCTGAAGCTGAAAGAATTTTTGCCCAGCCGTATCAAAACCTACGAGGAAGTGGCCGGCGGCATTCAGGAAACCCTTACCGACAAAAAAGCGATGGCGCTGGTTGCCGCGAGGGGACACAAATTACTCAAAGAAGCAGAGGCGGGAGTCGGTATCGAGGAACTGGCCAAGCGAGAAGGTCTTCCCTGGCAGGTGAGTATTGATACCAAATTCTACGGAGGCAATCTTGACGAAAGTGTTAGAACCAAAGCTTTCGCCATCCCCGTGCGAACCGAATTACCCCATGTCAGTGGTTTTCTCACGGAAGAGGGGGACTACGTCATTCTGTCCCTGGCTAAAATAAACGAGGGTGATGTCGCCCGGCTCAATCAGGAGCAAAAAGACAGTATTATCCTGTCCCTCGGCAACGATATGGCGCTACGGGAGAGTGGACTCTACCAGCGGGCGCTCGTCGCCGACGTGAGGGTCAAGGGTTTGTAGGCCGGCAGACGGTGAACTCCGGCAAACAGGCTGTCAAAAACGTTCAGGAACTGGGGTACAGCAGCAGGCGCTGACCGGGTTGAAGGGTTGAGCTTTTATTCAAGTCGTTCCATTGCACGATATCGTTGACGGCAACCTTGAATTTTTTCGCGATTTTATAGAGTGAATCGCCGGCCCGGACATCGTAGCTGACTGTTGCATCCCCGGAAGCTATTAAGTCATAGCCGACCACCAGCTCATGGCCGGGCATCAACGATTTGGATCGCGGCCATTGATTCCATAACACCAGTTTGGAAACGGAAACTCCGTGCTTGCCAGCAATCGCCGCGAGTGTGTCGCCCTTCCTTACCTGATAGAGCTTATACCGCCTGGGCTTGGCTGTCAGTGTGGCTTTGGTTCCGGTTCGGTGCTGGTTACTGGGTGACGCCGTTAGAGCTGTCGGGACTTCTAATGCCTGGCCGACTTTGATCAAGGTGGATTGCAAACGATTTACGGCTATTAGGCTGTTGATCGAGATGTGGTATTGGCGGGCGATTGCGCTCAGGGTGTCTCCGGTTTCGACGATATGGGTTTGTCGGTCTGCCTGTTTTGCCGGCGGCGTGGTTGCGAGACGGGCCTTGAAAACGCTGGTGGATTCTTTCGGGAGGACAAGATTATAGGGTCTGGCCGGCGGGGTAACGGAGCGTAAATAACCCGGATTCAGTCTGTACAAGGTTTCCACGTCCATATCGGCGAGAAAAGCCGCTCGTTGCAAATCCATCGAATGCGGTAGTCGGATTGGTTCAAAGCTTATTTCCTTGCTCAGGGTCGATAGTTCCAGTTTATGCTGCCCAGGGTCGGCAATGATCCTGGCCAGGGCAAGAAACCGCGGCACGTACACGCGGGTTTGTTCAGGCAGATTCAGGGCCCAGAAGCTCGCATCCCTGCCCCGTCTCTGGTTATTCTCAACAGCCCTGGTCACGGTACCTTCGCCGGCATTGTAGGCGGCCAGGGTCAACAACCAATCCCCTGAAAAGCGTTGGTTAAGATACCTGAGATATTCCAGAGCGGCTTCCGTTGAGCTGATAATGTCCCGGCGACCATCGTACCACCAGTTACGTTCGAGACCGATATGGTCTGCCGTGGTGGGGATGAACTGCCATAATCCGGCGGCGCCGCTGCTGGAATAGGCGAAAGGGTCGTAAGCACTCTCAATCATCGGCAAGAGTGCCAGTTCAAGTGGTAGTCGCTTCTGCCTCAGTTGTTCGGTGATATAAGGCAAATACAGCTCAGCCTCACTCAGCTGTTGGGCCAGCCTGGTTTTGTGACGGAGATAGACCCGCATTTGGGAATTGACGCGTTGGTGCTTGATGTCGTCGGCGAATAACTGGCCGTCACCCAGCTCCTTCCACAAATTCCCCGACTTCACCGCCTGGTTCGGTGAGGTTGCCGGTTCAGGATTAATATCACGTGGGCGGGCTTTGCCAAGGGACGGGACGGCAGCGGGCTTCCTGGTTGCAGACGTTGAAGCGTTCCGGGCATCGTCAGCGGCTTCGGGTTCAGGTGACTTTGCACCAGATCGGGTCGCAGGCACGAGCTTTGCGGACCCACCGGGCTGATTGGCGCAGCCGCTCAGCAAAATACCGAGCAGCAAGCCCGTGACTAGGTTTTTATGCATGATTTATCGGCCTGGTTGTCGAGGTAGCGGTTTCCCGTTATCGGCAAGCCAGCGCACGGGCGCGGCTCGGGTCGTTGTATTTTTGTTGCCCAAGCGACTCGTGTGATTGAGCAGATATAATTAGAATATCAAGCAGGGTCGGCCATAGGTCTCCGGCCCGACCAGGATAATGCCCAATTAAGGTATTCCAGGCAAGTTAGGTTGTGACCGCGCTAGGCCAGAGCGCGTTCATTTCAGGGAGGGGATTGTTGTTAAATAAGTTCACCGGATTTCTTTTGAGACGTTATCAGGTGCCTCCGCTTGAGCAGTCGCAAAATAAACTGACGTCCTGGTTGAATACCCCCTGGGGGCAGCTTCTTTACGAAGCTGAGCGACGGGTAAGCAAACGGGATGTTTGCAAAACACCCGGGCATCGGATTATGCAGCTGGGCTGTTCTCCCGAACACTCACTGATTGATACGCAAGGCCACGCACACAAATTTATTCTGGCTCCCACCCCCGGAGGCACGGCGGTTTGTATCGCCGAATTTCATGAGCTTCCCCTGCCTTCAAAAACGCTTGATACGGTCATGCTGCATCACGCCCTGGATTTCTCGACCCATCCCCACGAATTATTGAAAGAGGCCGCGCGGGTGGTCAATGATGGGGGCTATCTGATCATCGTCGGCTTTAATCCCTTTAGCCTGTTCGGTGTCAGTAAGTGGCTGGGTGGCCTGCTGACCGGACAGCCGATCTGGCGACATCACAGTTTACGGCGTGCGCGGCTGGTGGACTGGTTATACCTGATCGGCTTCGAGGCAACTACCGTCGATAGCCGACCGCGGGGGGCACTTGACCGCTCGGGTGGGTCGATCATCGGGCGTATTGCCCGCTGGTGGCGCTGGCACACAATGGCCAGGGCCTTTTACGTGCTGGTCGCCCGGCAGCGTAGCCTCCTTGTGACCCCGGCCAGACAGGGAACCTGGCAGCCTGTTAAAATTCCCGCGTTACAGGGGTTAAACCGGGCAGACGATACTCGCTCGAAATAATGACGCCGCCGATGCATAAGCCGAAAAAACATGTGGAAATTTTTACCGACGGCGCCTGCAGGGGTAATCCGGGCCCGGGCGGATGGGGTGCGTTGTTGCGTTACGCAACGATGGAAAAAAGAATTTACGGGGCCGAACCCGAGACCACCAATAATCGAATGGAGCTGATCGCCGCGATCGAGGCCTTGACCGCGCTCAAGGTTCCCGCCAACGTCGATTTGACCACCGATTCCCAGTATCTGCGCAAAGGCATTACCGAATGGTTGCCTGGCTGGAAGGCCCGGGGCTGGAAAACGGCCGCAAAAAAACCTGTTAAAAATCAGGATTTGTGGCAGCGCCTGGATATCCTGGTCCGCAATCACGACGTTAACTGGCACTGGATCAAAGGCCACAGCGGCCATCGCGAGAACGAGATCGCGGACTGTCTGGCCAATAAAGCTATAGACGAGTTGCAGGCAAGCAGATGACGGCGACCAGACAGGTGGTACTGGATACCGAGACCACAGGCCTGGAGTGGGCCCAGGATCATCGGATCATAGAAATAGGCTGCGTTGAGCTGATAAACCGGCGGCTGAGCGGCCGGCACTTCCACCGTTACATCCACCCCGAGCGAGACATTGACGCGGGTGCTCTCGAGGTTCACGGGATCAGCCCCGAATTTCTTGCGGACAAGCCGGTTTTCGGACTCATCGCCGATGAATTCCTGACCTTCATTGACGGCGCCGAATTGATCATTCACAACGCGCCTTTTGATGTCGGCTTCCTGAACCATGAATTCACCCGGTTGGGCCGGGGAGAAGGGGTAGTCGATCAACACTGTCGCGTCACCGACACCTTATCGATGGCCCGCCAACTGCACCCGGGGCAGCGTAACAGCCTGGACGCCCTGTGCAAGCGTTACGGAGTGGATAATACGCAACGAACACTCCATGGGGCCTTGCTCGATGCCGAGATACTCGCCGAAGTCTTCCTCGCGATGACCGGTGGGCAAGCTGATCTCGGGCTGGAGAGCGGGCTCTCGCGGCAACATCCGGGTGTCGCGGTCTCACCAATCCGACGCCTCGATGGTGATAGAACGCCTCTTAAAATCATCCATGCCAACGCCAATGAGAGGGCTCTGCACGAGCGACGGCTGATCGATCTGGCGGCAATCAGTGGCAAGGAAGATAGCTGGTAGTTGAAACTGAAGTCCCCCAAACGGCTCCGGTGGCACACGAATTGTCGGTCTCGGGGCGAGGCCTGACACTAATCGAGTGTTTGTTTCCACCGGGCGTCGAAACAGCCATCAAATCCTTTCAGCAGCCTGAAAGGCCTCGTCGATAGGCGCCTGGACTCGCTATTCACTATCAGTAAACCACGGTATTATTTTGGGTTGAGTCTGGTTTCAGCAAAAAGCCATTGAATAAAAAGCAAATTTTCGTACCGAGCGTGACTTATAAACGTTATCCAAAAGGCATTGAGGCCAGATTTCCATGAATAAGCTTAACAGCCAGGTAGTGGAGTTGCTGGAAGGCGAACTGGGCTTTGTGCTGGGTGAAGCAGAGAGGATGGCGGAAACGTTTGATCCGCAACATCCGGTTGCTTTTGTTCAGTTGATCACCCAGATCAAGGGCACCTGCGCGATGGTCGGACTGGACAGCCTCAGGCATCTGGCCGACGAGTTGGCGCGGACTTTGACAAAGGAATCGCTAGCGAAAGTAGTTGACCCGCAGCAGCTCAAGGAACTGGTGCATCAAAGTCTGGTCTCGGCCAGGAAACTGGCCAGGGCCGTTATCGATACACGGACCGATAACGTCTGTGCGCTATTGCCGGAAATGACGGCGCTTCGGCGCCTGCGGGGTGAACCCCCGCTTTATGAATATCACTGTTTGACGCAGGTCAACTGGCCGGCGCTGGATTCCGCGGTAGCCACCAACCCCCTTGGCGGCGAGCAACAGGATGATGTACGGCGACTGTTGCATCTCTACCAGTTTGGTCTGCTTGATGTGATCCGCGACAATAATAGAAACAAGGCCTTTGTCATTCTGTTTCGCGTCTGCAAGCGCATCGAGGACATTGCTGTCCTTGAAGCGGAGAAAAATTATTGGTGGATTGTCTCTCTGGTCATCAGGGCGCTGGCCGAAAAGCGGCTGGAATTACAGGTGGAACGCCTGCGCTTACTGGCTGTTGTCGAGAAGCAGATACGGCTGCTTGCAGCCGAGCATCCCGGTGCTGGTCGCAGTCCCTATCCGGAAGGGTTGTGGCGAGCATTTGTCGGTCTGGTGGCTCTGCTGGAGCCGCTCGACCAGGCGGAGCGATCGAGAAGGCAGGATATTGGTGTTCCCGAGCTGGGCTTTGGTGCGCGAGATATTGCCAATATCAGAAAATATATCGTCGATGATGGCGAGAGCGAGGGGAAAATATTTCGCTCCCTCAAGGAGTTGATCTGGAATACCCGGTTTTTGCTTGATGTCTCCGGGGATGCAACTAACGGATCCGCGTCGGTATCGGTTACCCAGGTGAAGGAAGCGTTCAGCAAAATGGCGGCATTATGGGCCGAAGCGGGCTTTAATGGGCTTTCTCGTCGCTTTAAATTACTGGCGACTCGCCTACCCGACGCTCACGCCGATGGATCGCTTGCGCCGGAAATGATGGTGGAAATGATCGATGCGATTCTGCAATCCGAGTGCGCGCTCATTGAATTTGACTATGTTGAACCTTCCAGAGTACAGGCAAAAGAATGGGAGAGTCGACCGATCAGTGAGATTTTGCGGCACAGTCTTTTGCGGACTGCTCAAATGGCGGTGTGGAATGAGGCAGCGATGCGCTTGGACCAGGTCAAGGAGCTGCTGACCGAGGTTTCGGCCGGCTATACCGGAGACGAAGTCTTGCCTGAACTGAAATCGGCGCTCGAGGCGATAAGGGTCAGCGCCAGAATTATCCAGCACCAGCGTCTCGCCGATCTAACCGACCGCTGCCTGACCTTTGTTAATGAAGTTGTGTTTTCAGGTCAAACATTGAACCTGATGGAGAATTACTGGGATGTATTCGCCGACGGCATCAGCTGTCTGGAATATTATATTGATAACTGCAAGGCCGGATATCTCGACGACGAAGCGCCCCTGCAAACGGCCGACAAGTGCCTGACTTCATTGGGGGTATAGCTGGTCAGTCGACCCTCTTGCTAGTCGTTTGGTCTAGGCGACTATCTGGACTGCCGCCCAACAAGCATTTACACCGGCTCCAGGGTCGAGCATTTTCGGGAGCAGGCCTGGTCATGCTTTGGGACTGGTGATGCAGCAACTCAACATATATGTTCTGTTTCTGTTCGTGGCGGGTGGCCTTTTATGTGTGCTGACCCTGCGACTTTTCTGGAAGTTCGGGCTGTTCAGGCATCTGCCGGCGTTAATCCTGGGCCTGGCGCTCAGTGGCGCGGGTGGCGTGTTTATAGCCCTGGGTCTGGGTCTGCTTGACTATCAGATTGTCCCCGAGGATAAATTACTGGCCACTGTATATTTCAGCCAAGGCCTGGATAACGCTTACACGGTGAGGGTGGTGAGGGCGGATAACGCCGAATCGTCACTGACCCTTCGCGGGGAATATTGGCAGATGGATGCCAGGACGCTGAATGGCGATCGCCGCCTGCCATTTAACATTCAGCCTCTGGCTCGGCTTGAGAATTTTTATGTCTACCACCGTAATCCGCGGAATCAAAGTGTGGAAATAGAGGAGGTCGCGATCAGTCAGCGACGTTACCCCGTCAATGTCGATACCTGGCAGTGGTTAAAGGAAATTCCCGGGTTACGCGCGCTACTGGATTTTGAAATTACCCGCAGCGTGAGAAAACCCATTGCCGACAAAACGGTATATCGCGTCAGCATGAGCGCTTTGGGTCTGGTGGCCGAGCAAACACAAGCGGCGTCCGGCGAATTCCGGGCGGCAAAATGATGGGCATTGGATTCTGGATGGAGACGGGATTTTGGAGTTTCTAGCGGACTACGGTTTGTTTCTGGCCAAAGCGATCACCCTGCTGGTCGCTGTTGGCATCATTATTGGTCTGATTGCAAATGCCTCGAAAGGCATGGCGCGGGATAAAGGCCACCTTGAAATAATTTCGCTCAATGACAAACTTCAGGGCCTGGAAGATACCCTTAGTCGGTCGTTATTAGCGCCGAACGAGCAAAAAGCAGCAAAAAAGGCGAGGAAAAAGCAGGAAAAAGCGGCGGCCAGACAACTTAAATCAAAGACAGCCAGTGACAATGAACAGCAGCAGGGAAAGAAAAATGTATTTGTGCTGGATTTCCATGGAGACCTGCGTGCCTCGGCGGTCGCCTCGCTACGTGAGGAAGTAAGTGCGGTTCTGTTGAGAGCGACGAAACAGGACGAGGTCGTTGTCACCATTGAGACCGGTGGTGGCATGGTGCATGGCTACGGCCTTGCCGCCAGCCAGCTGGACAGAATTAGAAAGCGCGATATCCCACTCACCGTTTGCGTCGACAAAGTCGCGGCCAGTGGCGGGTATATGATGGCCTGCGTCGCCAACAGAATCCTGGCCGCGCCCTTTGCAATGATAGGGTCAATCGGGGTTGTCGCTCAGATTCCGAATATTCATCGTCTGTTGAAACGCCACGATATCGACGTCGAGTTGCTGACCGCTGGTAAGTACAAGCGCACGCTGACGGTGTTGGGAGAAAATACCGATGAGGCGCGGGACAAGTTTCGCGATGACCTCGAGGAAATTCACGATTTGTTCAAGGCGCATGTAGGGGAGTATCGCCCCCAGGTGGATATCGAAGCAGTTGCCACCGGTGAAGTCTGGCAGGGTAGCCGTGCCCTGAGTCTGGGTTTGGTGGATGAGTTGAAAACCAGTGATGAATACCTGACCGGCCTGGCCAGTGACTGTCGAGTGTTCAAGTTGCGGTACGTCGAGAAAAAGTCACTGCCGCAAAAACTGGGTCTGGCTGCCGAGGACAGCAGCGACCGCTTGCTGTTGCGCTGGCTCGAGCGCCTGCTCAATACCCGTAATCTTTCCTGAGTTTGCTGCCGTTTAATCCCGGCGTAAATGCTCCTTGATCGCGATTGGATTGGGCAGGTACAGCACCACGATGTAGCTGGAAACCAGGAAGGTCAGGATCGCTGCTGCCTGGATCAGATGTGATGTCAGGTTGTTGATCAGATCCGCGCTGTGAGCCACATAAGCAATTAGCAGGGAAAACTCACTGATTTGTCCAAGCCTCAAACCCAGATCCCAGGATAGGGCGTTGCGCTCCTGTTGCGCGCGCAGGAAGTAGTGAAATACCAGGGGTTTCAGTACCAGCATGCAAAGTCCAATGGCCAGGGCCGGGGCCAGCAACTCGGGTAGCAGGCCCACGTCGAACTGGGCGCCCAGCGAAAAGAAAAACAGGATAAGGAAAAAATCGCGTAGCGGTTTCAGGCTGAGGGCGATGTACTGAGCAATGGGGCTGGTGGCAATGGTGATGCCGGCGATAAAGGCGCCGATTTCCCGGGATAGGCCCACCATTTCGGCCAGCGCCGATACACCCAAACACCAGCCGATAGCCAGTAAAAAAACGTATTCGCCCATGCGATCAAAGCGTGCGAACAGCGGCAGAAGAAGGTAGCGGACGGCACCCACGCACGCCAGAAAAATAAGGGGTAGTGCCAGAAATGCAGTACCGATCCGGACCGGATCAATGCTGCCGCTCTGGCTACTAAACAAAACCAGGAGAATAAAAATGGCGAGAAAATCCTGCACCAGCAACATTCCCACCATCAGTTCACCGGTATGGCGGTGATGCAGAATAGTCGTGGGCAGTAATTTAATGCCGATAATGGTGCTGGAAAACATCATCGCAGCGCCTATGATAAGACTTTCGACCACGCTAAACGCGAACAGGCGGGCAATTACGTAGCCTGTGGCCATGAATATCAAGGAACTGACCAGCGTTACCAGGGTAACTTTTTTGAACACCCTGAGCAGGGACTGGGGTTGCATATCCAGTCCCAGGAGAAACAGAAGAAAAATGATGCCGACGTGAGAAATATCAGAGATCAGATTGACGTCGGGTACCAGCGCCAAGCCGTGGGGGCCAAGCAGCGCTCCCAGGGCGATGTAGGCTACCAGCAGGGGTTGGCGCCCGTATAGCGCCACGGAGGCTAGCAGCGCGGCGCCAGAAAAAATCAGAAAAAAGGAGTGGAATACTGCGTCGTTCAAAATCAGCGCTGTTTACTGGAAGCTGGTGGTTGGCGAGAGTCCAAAATGAATAGCGTTGTCAGTGC
>JBECKV010000067.1:0-21853 GCA_040235495.1 Porticoccaceae bacterium | reverse complement strand
GTGACCATCAAGCACCGCATCGGCATTGACAAACAGACCTGTTATCGAAAACTCGCTGATTTTGTCGGTACCGTCGCCGAAACCGGCTGTCGCACCTTTATCGTTCACGCCAGGATGGCCTGGCTCGATGGCCTGAGCCCGAAGCAAAACCGCCACCTGCCGCCGCTCCAATACGACCTGGTCCACAGACTCAAGCAGGATTTCCCCGTCTGTGAAATCGTGATTAACGGTGGCATCACCAGTTTTGATGACATTGGCGAACAGTTGCGCCACACCGACGGTGTCATGGTCGGCCGGGAAGCCTACAAAAACCCGTTTTTACTGGCATCTGTTGATCACTGCCTGTACGGCGAAGCACCGACGGCAGTTGACCGTCTGAATATTCTCGAACAGCTCATCCCCTATGCCGAAGACCAACTGCGCAACGGTGTTCGCCTGAACCACATCACCCGTCACCTGCTTGGCCTGTTTCACGGACAACCTGGCGGCAAAAAATTTCGCCAGTTTCTGGGTGCCGAAGCACTCCGTGCCGGCACGGGCATTGATGTGCTGGGCCAGGCACTAACCATGATGCAAGAGTTCGCACAACAGAAGCTGGATATTGGCGTGATTGAATCCAGCAGGGCCGTTAAATAATGATCAGCAAAATCAAGCAGTTTTTTTCCGACAATATCGCGGGCGCCAAAAGGGATAACGCCGCGCTGGAACACAGCCGGGCGCGACTCGCGGCCGCGGCCCTGCTGGTCGAAGTGATGGTGATCGACGCTCAAACAACGCTGGAGGAAGAGAATACTATCAAGCGGTTGTTACAAGCCCGCTTCGACCTCTCGCCCACCGAAACCGAGGAGCTATTTGCACTGGCCCGTGAGGAGGTCGGCGAGGCAACTTCCCTGTATCAATTCACAGGCCTGATTAACAAGCAGTTTTCAGCCAGGGAAAAATTCGACTTGCTGACACAGATATGGCAGGTGGCGCTGGCGGATGGTTTCCTGGATAAGTATGAAGAAGGGCTGATACGACGCCTCGCGGACCTGCTACATATCAGCCACGGCCACTTCATCCAAGCCAAACATCGAGCCGGTGAGCAGCTCAAGGCAAGCGATCGGAACCGCTGATTTCGCAGCGGCGGTCACACCGGCACCTGGTCCTCCAGATAGCGGATCAGGTCGATAAAGTCCGGTTCGCAGCGGGGGTTAAGTTCAATCAGCAGACGGTGGGCTTCAAGCACATCCTCGCGAGCTCGCTGCTCATCGGGATCGCATGGCAATTCAGCCACGTCAATGTCCTCGATATCGCGACTGCGGATAATCTCGAAATACTCATCAAGCTGCATCACCTCGATGGTTTTCAAAACACTCTCGTTGCCGCAAAACAGTTTGGGCTGAAGTCCGTAATTTTGCGCGCAGGCCAGGGCAAGTTTGGCCAGCAGCCCCAGGGCCGTGCTATCCAGGCCCTCGATATCGCGCATGTCGATAAGAACGCTTTCCACCCCGGGCTTGGTAAAAATGCTATTGATATAGTGATTTAACGAGGTACACAGGGTAACGCGCACATCCCCGGTCATCCTGATGAGGTAATGTCCATCGTCCTCGCCGACCAGGATTTTACCCTTTTCCGCCACGGGACTTCCTCGTAACGGTCAGTAGCGACACATCGTCCGGCGCTTCAGTCATGGCGTCCATATTGAGTTCGGCACGGATACTCCGGTGACTCAATTTTGCCCGGCCACAGGCTTCGAGCAGAACCGCCTCCTGCTCGGCCAGGGTTTCACCGGGCAGGCATGCCAGCAAACCGTCAGATGCGATGGAAAGCGAAAACTCCCGGGGCAGCTCGATTTCGTTGACCGACCACCGCCCCCCCTCGAACAGCCCCAAAGGCTTGCCCTTGCCTTCGATAAAACTGGCGCCGGCATCGCTTACCAGAACCGGCATGGGCTGCTGGGCGGCGGTGGCGTAGCGTAATACATCCCGTTGGGTGTCAATGGCGCCAACATACATGGTCAGGTGTTTATCAATATTCATTGCCAGAACCTGGCGATTAATGTGCTCAAGCAGGCCCTCCGGCGCCCTTATCAGCGCGTCGACATCCACCTCCTGAGTATGCCTGCGCGAGATTTGCCGCACCATAAAGCTGAGCATCACCGTGACGAAAGCCGAGGACGCACCATGACCGGATACATCGGCCATGTAAAAAATTAAAAAACGATCCAGCAGTACGCTGTAACCGACAAAATCACCACTGAGATAAAGGGAAGGCAGAATCGTGTGCGCAACCTCGTAGTCGCCATAAACCAGTGCCTGCCTGGGCAGGACATTGAGCTGCACCTCTCGTCCAGCCAACTGGTCCATCTTCAGAATGCTGAGGCTCTCCCGCAGCTCCCGATTCGCGGTTTCCAGTTGCTTTCGGTAGGCCCGGTTTTCCCTGTACAGATCGTTGAACGAGCCGGCTCGCGCCAGGGCGAGTTCCATATCAGCGTCACTGAAAGGTTCCATCAGAACATCGACGGCGCCACGACGGAAGCAATCGGCTACGTCCTCTGGGTCGGGCTTACGCATGATGGGAATCACGGCAAGGCCGGCATCCCGGCACCGCCGCGCAAAATCCTCATCGATATCGATAACTCGCTCATTCGGATCAAGATCGATGAGCATCAGAAATGGTAGAACGTGGGGGAGACACGTCAGCGCCTCGTCGCGAGTCGCGACCCGCACCGAAGTCCATCCGGCTTTTTCAAGAATTTCCAGCCAGCGAGAAAAACGCTCGGCGTCACGGGCGATTACCAGAACGCGCTTGTTTTCCCCCTCCATATTTCACCACTTGGGTGTTTTGGTCTCAATTCCAAGGATGGTTTCACTCGTAATCTTCGCCACCGAAATCATCCTCCACCTGTCCGTCGTTGATCAGGTAGTCGCGCCGTTGCAGATAGACATCACGAATGAAGCTGTATTTGTCACCTTTGACCAATTTTTCGGCTTCCAGCAACACCGCTCGATCCGACACAATGTTAGTACCGTGGAGCTGATTGCGGGTGGGAATGTGCTCAACGTATGCGATTGGATTCAGAAAGCTATCCAGCGCCTTGCCGGGAGCGTCCCGGAAAGTGCTGGGCCCTAAAAACGGTAATACCAGATAGGGCCCCTGGCCGACGCCCCAGGTGGCGAAGGTCTGACCAAAGTCCTCGCCATCGGATTTCGTCAGTCCCCAATGTTCGGCGACATCAAAAATACCGACCAGCCCGACGGTGCTGTTGATTATAAATCGCCCGCTATCGTTGCCAGCCTGCCCCACCTTTCCCTGAAGCACGTCGTTGACGATATTCACCACT
Organism: Porticoccaceae bacterium; assembly: GCA_040235495.1. Classification (GTDB taxonomy): domain Bacteria; phylum Pseudomonadota; class Gammaproteobacteria; order Pseudomonadales; family Porticoccaceae; genus HB2-32-21. The sequence continues at coordinate 18,528 of JBECKV010000067.1, read as the reverse complement.
TCACCGAGATTACCAAAAATTCTGGCGACAGCGCGCTCCACCGGATCCGGGGTGATGGCGCGGTAACCCCGCGCAACGGGTTTCAGCGCCCAGCGATCGGCGGTGTCGTTAAAGCGGAACATGGCCCTGTTGAAGCCCTCGAGCGGATCCTGATCGCGACTCTCCGCCGCGACAACGGAGAGGGGCAGTATCGAGAGGAGCAGTATCGAGAGAGGCCGTATCGAGAGAGGTAATATCGAAAAAGGCGGTATCAGCGCAAAGCCGGGCAAGCAGGGTTTTCGCCATCGAAACCGGACTGTCATCAGTAATCCTTGGTTGCTTATTCAATATGCCTATTACTCGCATTCTAGTCAAAGCAGACGACAGATGATAGTAATTCCCCCCAAACCGGCAGGCGTCCGATTGAAGGCGCGGAACAGTGTCGTGTAATGACCGCGGCGCCGGTCAGCGACGCATAGCGCACAGAATGGACAGGGAAAACAACTCACGCAGGATATCCAGACCCGGCCTGATCAGCCTCGCCTCGTCCTGCCAGCCTAGCTCGCTTGCTATTTGTCGAAACGCCATCGACACGCTCAAGGTGCCGTCTTCCAGCAGTTGCAACAAACGCAGGGTGACGGTATTGGATTCGAGAAATCGAACCTGGTCGCAACGATCCCGGTAAACCAGCAGGCAGGTAGGCTGCTCAGGCGGGGACTGGGGCTGGTAGTCGGGGCCAATCCGGTGCACCGGGTACTGGTAACTCAGCCGCCAGAGCAGGGGAGAAATCAGCGGCCTGGAGCACAGGAGCCTGTCATCGCTCAGCGACTTCCAGTCATACTCGTCTTTCCCTTGCGCCGGAAGCACCTCCGTGGAAATATCAAGGGCCAACTCCACCCATTCATAGTGCGCCAGCTCCAGGGCAAAAGGCCACTGGGCGATCATGGCCGGCGTTTGCTCATTCAGGTAGGTGAGGAACTCTTGACTGATCTCCAGAAAATAAGGGGAGTGGCACTGGTGGTTGACGATAAAGTCGCGGACCAGGCTCCGCCACTGTGTGGCGGACATCAGGCTTTTCAGAATCGGGAAGCCGCCGCCCAGAAAAGATTCGATATTATTAAATATCAGTTCGCTGTAGATTTTCAGACGCCGCGCTTCGATTCCCGCGGGACCTGGATGGGTTTCCGGATCCCTCATGTGCGCCACCCAGGTACGCTGGGTTTGCTGGAAATCGGGTTTCGACATCATGCTTGCCGCGCTCGGGATATTGATATTCTGTGCTTACCGTAATATCCGCCGGCCATTAGGCCGTCACTGTGGCGCTTGCAGGCTCCGACCGATGAGCCGCCCGATGCTGCAAGCCACGAATGGTATCGAGTTCAGCCAACAGGGCCGGTGTTTCGGGAAAATTAAAATCCCTCTCGAGCAGGGTCGGAAAAACACCAAAGCGCGCATAGGCTTTTGCCAGCAAGGCCCACACCGGGTCAATGACATCGGCGCCATGAGTGTCGACCCTGAGATCATCGGCTTCGACGAAATGCCCCGCCACATGGCCGTAGGCAATGCGCTCCCCGGGGATTGCCAGCAAAAAATCCTCGGCGTCGTAGCCGTGATTGATACTGTTGACGTAGATATTGTTGACATCCAGCAACAAACCGCAGTCGGCCTCCTCCAGCACGGCGCGAAGGAAATCCTTTTCGCTCATATCCCCGGCGGGGGTTGCGTAATAGGAGACGTTTTCGATGATTAAACGCTGACCGAGAAAATCCTGTACCTGAGCGATACGCCCGGCAACATATCTGACCGCTTCTTCCGTGAAAGGAATGGGCAACAGGTCGTAGAGATGACCTTCATCACTGCAATAGCTGAGGTGCTCGGAATAGGCCAGCACCCGGTGTTGCGATAAAAAGTCCTTGACCCGGCGCAGAAAGTGCCAATCGAGCGGCGCGGGCGAGCCTATCGACAATGACAGTCCATGGCAGAGAAACGGAAAACGCTCGGTAAATTCGCAAAACTGGCGACCATAGCGCCCACCGACATTGATCCAGTTTTCCGGCGCCACTTCCATGAAACCGACATCGCTATTGCTACAGGAGGCCAGCGGGCTTAACAAAGCCCGCCTTAATCCCAGGCCTGCTCCCTGAACAGGCCACTTTTGCATTTGCGTCATCCGGCTGTATCAGTTGGAATCACCAGACTTACTGCCGCCGCACTTACCTTCGCCACACTTGCCTTCACCTTCGGCTTTGGCTTCGGTTTTGGCGCCACCACACTTGCCTTCGCCGCATTTACCTTCACCACACTTGCCTTCGCCTTCGGCTTTGGCTGATTTGCCCTCGCCACATTTACCTTCACCACACTTACCTTCTCCCTCGGCCTTCGCGGCGAGACTGTAGCCCCCGTTGAGCTGGGTGAGTTGGAAGGGATTTTCCGTCGCCGAAGCCAGGGGTACGGTAATCGCGGACGCCATGAAAGCGGCTCCTACAGCCGCGGCCAGAGGTTTCACTGTGTACTTGGTCATAAGATCGTCTCCTGATTTTTAACCACTTTGATTTTCAACCACTTTGATGGTTAACCACTTTGGTATTTAACCGCTTAAGATATGCGCATTGTATTTGGCGCGGTATTTGGCGCGGTTGAATGGCAGCCCGTTTCGGTAGCGTTACAAGCCGACACTATGACCGGGACCGCGCAACTTAGTTTCCACACTCCCGGTTTTTTTGCAACCGCGATAAAATTTCGTTGTCAGCTTCGCCGCGCGCTTGAAGACAAACGAAACTATTGCACAGCCGCTTCGATGGCCTGCCGCATCGTCTCCAGGCGCTTTATCGATACCGGTTCAATGGTTTTAAGCTGCTGAGCATAGTGCGAGACTCGCCACTCCTCCAGCATAAATCGAAAGTGCCGAATCCGTTCCCTGATTTCCGGAGTGAGTTCCGCGTCTTGCGCCCGCCAGCCACTCAAGAGCCCCTCAAATGCGGCTAGCCGAGCCTGGAAATCCAATTCCCTGGCATTTTCCTGAAGCGGCTTTTCGAGGCGCTGAACCAGTGCATGCAGGTAGCGCGGATAGTGCCTGAGCCAGTCAATACCGGCATAAAAACAAAATCCCGGTGAGAACAGGCCCTGCAACTGAGTATTGACCTGCTCCCGGACTTTTGGAAAATGCTCCAGTTTTTCGCGCATGATTGCACGCACCCTCACCACCTGCTCCAGGGCTTCCAGCAAACAGGATTCCATGGCCAGGGCGATTTCAATCACCTTGCTTTTTCCGGCACTTACCTGGCTTTCAAAGGCCTGCCGATCCCGTGGCACGGGTCTCTCCGCGAAGCAGGCCTGGAAAAAAGCCAGACGAATAAGATCGTCCCGCAGGGCATTTTTATCCGGCAAATTTGCCGCACTCAAGACAAGATCCCTGGTTTTGAACAGGGTTTTGTGGAGGTACTTCACGGTATCCCGGTTCGCCAGAATGGCCAGACGGATTACCCCGGCAAGGGTATCACCCGCCGCCAGTTCGGGACGATCACATAGCACCAGCGATACGCTGTCGCCGGCGTCCCTAAGCGCGGGATAAACACGAATCCGATGGCGTCCTTTTTCAATGATCCTTTGTTCAGGTAAATCACCAAAATCCCAGCGACTCAGCCCGGTCCGAATAAACCGATCATCCGCATTTTTATCGATGGACTCCTGCACCGCGCCCCGGTACCGGGCACGCAGAACATCCATGTCCCGAGAGCTGGCTAGCACCTTGCCCCGCTCATCCAGCAGGCGAAAATTGGCGCGATAGAGATCCTCCAGCGCCTCGGGCCGCCAGCACGATCGGGGGATATCGACGCCGCTTTCATGGCCAAGCTGCTCTCCCAGTACTTCATGCAAGGGACGATTTTCCGGCCTTAGGCGCGGCAACACACGATCCACATACTCAGGCACCGGGACAAAATGCTTGCGCCACTGTTTGGGCATTTTTTTAATCAGCCCAATGCATTTATCCCTGAGCAGTCCGGGCACCAACCAGTCAAAACGGTATCGGGGAACCTGGTGCAAGATATCGAGCGGTAAATCAACATTGAGCCCGTCTTCCCGATGCCCGGGGTCGAAACGGTAGCTGAGCTGATAGCGAATACCATTCCAGTCCAGCGATTGCGGGAACTGGGCTTCCTCTTCCTCGCCGGGCGCCTGCTTGAGCAACAGGGCACGCTCGGCAAACAACAACCGGGCCTGCTTTGCTTCCGCCTTTTTGCGCCAGCGTTCAAAGTCAGTGAAATTAAATACCTCCGCCGGTACACGCTCATCGTAAAATGCGTACAGGACCGTGTCGTCGGCGACAATATCACGGCGGCGCAAGCGCTCTTCCAGTCCCTGGAGATCGGCGATCAAAGCCGCGTTATGCCTGGCAAAAAGCCCGTTTTCCCCCTGCCGGGAATCTTTGCTTGCCGGTCCCCGACCGCGCCGATGTTGCAGGGTTTTTAAGTAAGCGCCCTCCACCAGGGCGGATTGAATAAAGATTTGCCGCGCCATCCTTGCGTCGATTAGGCCGTAGCTCACCTTTTTGCCTTCACTGATTGTCAATCCGTACAGGGTCTGCTTTTCGTAGGCCATGACCTGGCCCCGGCGCCAGTCATAATGAGGCTCGCTGTAGTGTTTTCTGCTCAGATGCCCGGCCAGCGGCGCCAGCCATTCGGGATCGATCCTGGCGTTGAAGTGAGCATACAGCCGCGAGGTTTCGATCAGTTCCGCGCTCATCACCCATTTAGGCGGTCGCGCCGCCAGTCCCGAACCGGGAAACAGATAAAAACGGCGATTGCGAATACCGAGATATTCCCTGGCCTCGTGACGAAAACCGATATGCGCCAGCAGGCCCGCCAGCAGCGCACGGTGGATTCGGGCATAGGACTGCTCGTCATCTTCCAGGGGCTTGTTGATTGCGAGTCCGGCATGGCGAACTTCCAGATGTAATTGATGATGCAGGTCCCGCCATTCGACCATGCGCGGGTAGGACACGAAGGACTGGCGGCAGTAGTTGGCGAACTGCTTGCGGCCGAGTGCCTGGCGCTGGTCTTCAAAATGTCGCCACAGCTTCAAAATGCCGATGAAATCCGAGTCACTATCCCGCCACTGGCGATGCTGCTGGTCCGCCTGTTGCCGTTTGTCCGCGGGCCGTTCCCTGGGCTCCCGAATACTCAGGGCCGCGACAATGACCAGCATTTCCCGGACGCACCCCTGCTGTTCGGCTGCCAGGAGCATTTTCCCCAACCGCGGGTCGACGGTGAAATTAGCCAGCCGGCGGCCCTCGGCATTGAGTCGCTCCGATTGATCCAGCGCGCGCAGTTCTTGCAGCAGCGCAAAGCCGTCGTTAACCAACCGGCGATCGGGCGCTTCCATAAAAGGGAAACGTCGCACATCGCCGATTTTCAGGTGCAGCATCCGCAGAATCACCGCCGCCAGATTGGTGCGCAGAATCTCCGGCGTGGTGAATGCTGGTCGCTGTTCAAAGTTCTGCTCACTGTACAGGCGAATGCAGACACCATCACTCAAGCGGCCGCAGCGCCCGGACCGTTGCTTGGCGCTGGCCTGGGAGATCGGTTCCACCGGCAGCTGCTGTACTTTGGTTCGATAACTGTAGCGGCTGATACGCGCCAGTCCGGTGTCGATGACATAACGAATACCCGGCACCGTCAGTGAGGTTTCGGCGACGTTGGTGGCCAGTACCACCCTGGTACCGCGATGGGGCTGAAACACCCGATTCTGTTCGGCCAGATCGAGCCGGGCGTACAGTGGCACTATCTCCAGATGAGGGAACTGACACCGGCGCAGATGCTGCGCCGCCTGCCTGATCTCCCGCTCACCGCTCAGGAATACGAGAATATCGCCGCGCCGGGGTAGCGCCAGTAGCTCCTCGATTGCCCGTGCCATGGCCTCGTTGCCATCCTCGTCCTCGAGCACCGGTCGATAGCGATATTCGACCGGATAAGTACGACCGGACACTTCAAGCACCGGGGCATTGTCAAAATGCGTGGAAAAACGCTCGACATCGATGGTGGCGGAAGTGATAACCAGCTTTAGGTCGGGACGCCGGGGCAGCAATTGCTTCAGGTAGCCGAGCAGGAAATCAATATTGAGGCTGCGTTCGTGAGCCTCGTCGATAATGATGGTGTCGTAACGGCTCAAATACCGGTCGCGCTGGATTTCCGCCAGCAGGATGCCGTCGGTCATCAGCTTGACCAGGCTCTGATCGGTGCTGTGGTCCTTGAAGCGCACCTGATAGCCCACGGTTGCGCCGAGTTCCACACCGAGTTCCTCGGCGATGCGGCTGGCTACCGTGCGCGCGGCTATGCGACGGGGCTGAGTATGGGCAATCGAACCCTGCACTCCCCGACCCGCTTCGAGGCAGAGTTTAGGCAGCTGCGTGGTTTTTCCCGAACCCGTCTCCCCCGCGACGATGATCACCTGATGCTCGCGCAACAGGCCAAGAATTTCCTCGCGCCGCGCGCTAATGGGTAGTTGTTCGGGATAGGAAACGGACGGGATCGATGCGCGCCGGGCATCGGCCAGCTGTCGGGAGCGCTCCATGCGCGTGCGCAGTTTTGCCAATTCCCGCGTGATAACCGATACATCAGGCGCCGCGCTATACGTCTTGCCACGGGTCTTGCCATGGGTCTGGACATCGGCCTGGACATCGGCTTCGACCAGTTTGCTTAAACGTCCGATTGCAGCGCGAAAGTGACGCTGGTCCCGCCCCATGCAGGCGGACACCAGCGCTGGTAGAGACCGGATTTCCTCACTGATGCTTGCCGTGAACGCGGGCTGTGGCATCGCCTGCTGACTGTGGCCAGTCCCGACAGGGATACGGGCTGGGGCAGCCCTACTTTGTCAGCAGGGCCATACCTTCCTCCAGCCCGCCCAAGGTCAGAGGGAACATGCGGTTATCCACCAGCTCGCGAACTCGCTGAATGGTGGGGGTATGCTCCCAGTAATCCTCGCGCACCGGATTCAGCCAGACCACCTTGTCGTAGATGTCGGTCAGCCGCTCCATCCACACCGCGCCGGATTCCTTGTTGTAATACTCGACACTGCCACCGGCACTTTCAATTTCGTAGGGCGACATGGATGCATCGCCGACAAAAATCACCTTGTAGTCGGCGGCGTACTTATGGAATACGTCGTAGGTCTCGGTCTTTTCCTGAAAACGCCGGAAATTGTCCCGCCACACATAGTCGTAGAGCATGTTATGGAAGTAAAAGTACTCCAGATGCTTGAACTCGGTGCGCGCCGCGGAGAACAGCTCCTCACAGATCTTGACATAGGGATCCATGGAGCCACCAGCGTCAAAGAAAATCAGCACTTTGACGCCATTGCGCTTCTCGGGCACCATTTTGATATCGAGCAGGCCCGCGTTTTTCGCGGTGCACCTGATGGTGTCATCGAGATCCAGCTCTTCGTCCACGCCGACCCGGGTGAATTTACGCAGACGCCGCAACGCCATTTTGATATTTCGCGTGCCCAACTCGACCGAATCATCCAGGTTGGCGAACTCTCGTTTTTCCCAGACTTTCAGTGCCTTTTTCTGCTTACCCTCGCCGCCGACCCTGACGCCTTCGGGGTTATAACCGTCGTTGCCGAAAGGTGATGTCCCCTGGGTGCCGATCCATTTATTGCCCCCCTCGTGCTTGCCTTTCTGCTCCTTCAGACGTTTCTTGAATTCCTCGATCAGCTTTTCCAGACCACCGAGACTTTCAATTTTCGCCTTTTCCTCATCGGTGAGGGATTTTTCAAACTCCGAGCGCAGCCATTCCTCCGGTATCAGCGCTTCAAGAAACTCATCGAGCGTTTCCAGTTCCTTGAAATACAGGGCGAAGGCGCGATCGAACTTGTCGTAATTGGTCTCGTCCTTGACCATGCAGGCGCGCGATAGATAATAGAAGTCGTCAATACTGGCAAAGGCGATATGCTGCTTGAGGGTTTCCAGCAGAGTCAGTAGCTCGTTGATGGACACTGGCAGCCCACCCTTGCGCAGTCCGTAGAAAAAATCCAGTAACATGAGCCTGTCTTCTCTATTTGATCATCGGTTGAGTCCGCCGGGGCGGACCGGTATCAGTTGTCTTTTCACCAACCCCCTGACCTAGTAACTGTATCAGCCTTCCCGGCGCGTCATAAAGGCCAGGCGTTCCAGCAAGTGTACATCCTGTTCGTTTTTCAGGAGTGCGCCGTAGAGCGGTGGAATAGCCTTGGTGGCGTCGCGGCCCTTGAGAATATCATCGGGGATATCATCGGACATCAGCAGTTTCAGCCAATCCACCAGTTCCGAAGTAGAAGGCTTTTTCTTCAGACCGGGAATCTTGCGCACGTCAAAGAAAATATCGAGCGCTTCGTCGACCAGCTCTTTTTTAATGCCCGGATAGTGGACATCGACAATTTGCTGCATGGTGCCGCGATCGGGAAAATTAATGAAATGGAAGAAGCAGCGGCGCAGAAATGCGTCGGGCAACTCCTTTTCGTTGTTACTGGTGATAATCACCACCGGACGGTGCCTGGCCACGACCCGCTCGCCCGTCTCGTAGACGTGGAATTCCATTTTGTCGATTTCCAGGAGCAGATCGTTGGGGAATTCGATATCCGCTTTATCGACCTCGTCGATCAAAAGCACCACCCGCTCTTGCGAAGTAAACGCGTCCCAGAGTTTGCCGCGTTTGATGTAGTTGTTGATGTCATGGACCTTATCATCACCCAACTGGGAGTCGCGCAGCCGCGACACGGCGTCGTATTCATACAAACCCTGTTGGGCCTTGGTGGTGGACTTGATATGCCAGCTGATCAACGGCATGCCAAGCGCATGGGCTACTTCCTCGGCCAGCATGGTTTTACCCGTGCCAGGCTCACCCTTGATAAGCAATGGCCGTTGCAGCACCACCGCGGCGTTTACCGCCATTTGCAGGTCGGCAGTCGCGACGTAATTCTCGGTCCCGGTAAATTGCATGTGATTCCCCTAACTAAGTGGACAGTTGATAAAACGCTGCATTCTAGCCGCTGTTCCGAATCTAATCCAATACCCTGACCCGGGCGCGCGCCGGGTGTATCTTCACCTCCGACCCGCCCCTGCTAGAATGGCGCTTTTGTCGCGCAATGCAAACCGCAAATACGAGTCGTGTCCATGAGTGATCAGATCCTTGCCAAGGGGGCCGTGCCGTCAGTGGACAAGCGTTTTTTCGGACACCCTCGGGGTTTGTATGTGTGCTTTCTGACCGAGTTGTGGGAGCGCTTCAGCTTTTATGGCATGCGGGCGCTGCTGATTTTCTATCTCACCGAGCATTTTCTCTTCAGCGACGACAAAGCCTTCCTGATTTATGGCGCCTATTCGGCAATGGTCTACGTCATGCCGGTGATCGGCGGCATGCTCGCCGATCGTTATCTGGGGGCACGCAAGGCGGTGACCTACGGCGCGGTGCTGCTGGTAATCGGCCACTTCGGCATGGCCCTGGAAGGCCCCCCCGCGGCGGTAAACGGCGCCGACGTGACGCGCGATCCACTGTTTCTGGAAATTTTCTATCTGTCGCTGGCCTTTATCATCACCGGTGTCGGTTTTCTCAAGGCCAATATCTCAACCCTGGTGGGCGCGCTCTATGGCGTCAACGATGCGCGTCGCGACGGCGGCTTCACGATTTTCTACATGGGCATCAATATCGGTGCTTTTCTCGCCTCGATCCTGTGTGGCTGGCTAGGCCAGACCTATGGCTGGGCCTATGGCTTCGGTCTCGCCGGTGTCGGCATGTTATTCGGCCTCGCGGTATTTCTGCGCGGCCAGGTCCACCTGTCGGATCTGGCGGAACCGCCGGCACCAGCTCGGCTCAAGCAAAAGCTGCTGGGTCCGGTGGACGGGGAATGGCTGATCTATGGCGCCGGCCTCGTTGGCGTCCTGATCGTCTGGAAACTGGTCCAGTATCAGGAGTTCGTCGGCAACGCGCTGGTGGGCTTCGGCGGCGTGATGCTGCTGGTGGTCGTCACCTACTCTTTTATCAAATGCGACCGCGTTGAACGCCACCGTATGTTTGTCGCGGCCACCCTGATCGCTTTTTCGGTCCTGTTTTGGGCGCTGTTTGAACAGGCGGGCTCATCGCTGAATCTGTTTGCCGACCGTTCGGTGGATCGGGTGGTGGCGGGCTATGAAATCCCCGCCTCGGTGTTCCAGTCCCTCAACGCATTTTTTATTTTTATGCTGGCGCCGTTTTTCGCCGTACTGTGGAGCTGGCTGGCGGCACGCCGGCGCGAACCCAGCGTGCCGGTAAAATTCGCTTTGGCGCTGGTTCAGGTGGGTCTTGGCTTTCTGGTGCTGGTATTTGGCGCCCAGAACACTCCCGAGGGCATGCCGACACCCTTGATCTGGCTGGTGCTGATCTACCTGCTGCACACGACGGGAGAACTGTGTCTGTCCCCGGTGGGACTTTCCATGATCACCAAATTGAGTGTCACCCGGGTAGTGGGCATGATGATGGGGGTCTGGTTTCTGGCCTCGGCCGGCGCCAATTTTATCGCCAGCCAGATTGCCCGCCTCACCGGCGCCGACCGTCAGGCCGAGCAACTGGTCGACCCCGGCGCGGCTCTGGCGACAACCCTGGAGGTCTATACCCAGGTGGGTTGGTTGGCGGTGGCGGTGGCGGCGTTGCTGCTGGTCATTTCACCGCTTTTACGCCGTGGCATGCACGGTGTCAGTTAAGCCTTTGTTCCATCGTTGGCGCTCGTGTGGCGGGCTTATCAGCGGCGCGCCGGCGCCAGAACAGCTGCCACATCGCCAGATCCAGAACATAGACGAGTACAAAACACACGGCGATCGGCACCAGGGCATCGCCCGGGTCGCGGCCTTCCTGGGGAATAATCACTTGAAACACGCCCACCATCCAGGCTGGCGCCAGAAAGTCCTGCCCGAGATCAGCAATCATCGGCGTCAGCAGGATGGCCAGCACCAGGATGCGAAAAAAAGCCCTGAGGGGATGCCACGGCAGGAAACGGGTAATCCACCACAGCAGCGGTGTAATCAATAGCACGCCGAGAACATAGGCAACCAGTCCCCAGACATAATTTTCCATCGTGTACATAGTGTGATATCCCGCTTATTGCCTTTTGCTCTTGCTCATGTCTACTCATCGCCGCGCGCACCAGGGGTTTGACCCGCTTACAACGGCGTCGGCTCCGTAGCCTTGCCATCAAACCAGCGCACGATATGCTCTTCCAGGCCATCGGGGTGCACATCGTCTTCCGAGATCACCCGGCCCCGCGCCGACACGCCAGCCGCGTGGACACTCTCATTTGAGCCCGAAATCAGGGGGTGCCAATCGGGCAGCGCCTTGCCCTCATGGCGCCTGCGGTAGGCACAGGTGACAGGCAACCAGGTGAACTCGGCGACATTATCCGCGCTCAGGCGCAGACAGTCCGCTACTTTCCGCTCGCGATTGGCATAGTCACGGCAGCGACAACTGTTCCTGTCTAGCAGGCGACAGGCAACCCGGGTGAAAGCGATTTCGCCGCTGTCCTCATCCTCCAGCTTGGCCAGACAACAGAGCCCGCAACCATCGCACAGGGCTTCCCACTGCCACTCATTGAGTTCGGTCAGTGGCTTGTGTATCCACCCTGGAGCGTTTTGGCTCATTGGCCGCGCCACCCTTCTCTATAATCTCTACAATTTCTACAATTTTTCATTTTTCACGCGGACCTCTGTCATGTAGGCATCGCGGGGCGGCGGCAATTGCAGGTAGTAGCCTTTTTCTTGCAGTGCCGCCAGCACTTCAGGTGCGCTGGCGACAGCCAGCGGCCGATCGGGAGTCAGTGCGAGGGTCATGGCAAGTTCATGACGACCGAAGTACTCCAGCAAGGCTTCGGGTACCCGGGATAGATCCTCGTCCTGTTTCACAAACAGATAGTAGTCGCCTCGCTTAACGCTGCGGTAGATTTTGCATAAGACCTTCATTTCACACCTTCATTCCATACCTTCATTCCATACCGTTATCCCGTTCGCCGGCCACCCCCCGGCACTCGGCGGCCAGGGCCAGCAACTGGTCGCCGACCACTTCCTTGCGCCAGGTATCAGCCAGGCGCTCCGGTAACCTGGCCCGCCCGTCCAGGGCTGATTGCAGTAACAAGCTCAGGTCGGCTTTACGCGCCATTATTTCAACCGCCATATTCAGGGAACTGGCCTTGCTCTCAACCAGGCGCTTGCACTGCTTCATCAAGCCGCCCTGCTCCCGTGGCACGGGCTTGGGTAACTCGGCGGGATAATCCCGGGGTTGCGCGGTTCCGGCCCGTTCAATCAAGGCCAGCAACTGGTCGCCGTAGACTCGCAGTACCCGCGGGTGCAAACCGGTCTTGTCCCTGCCGCCACTGGTCCCCAAGGCGGATAACTGCTGCCGGTTGCGCGGCTGGCCGATGGCCAGCTGCAACAGCTCGCTGTCCGCGACAATACGATTGCGGGGGCGATTCCTGACGCGCGCTTCCCGCTCCCGCCAGGCGCACAGATCGCGCAGCACCGCCAGTGACTGCCGGTTCAGCTTCCAGGCACCCTTGATCCGCGCATAGTACTCCTCGGGGTTCGGCTCATCGGCCGCGGCCCGTAGCATGTTTTCCATATCCTGCTCGAACCAGGGCAGCCGTTCCAACTCAGTCAGCTTGCCCCGTAAGACCCGATGAATGGTCGGCAGATGCTCGACGTCTTCGGCCGCGTAACGCAGTTGCCGGGGCGACAGGGGTCGCTGCAGCCAGTCGGAGCGCGTTTCGTGCTTGTCCAACTCGATACCGGTCACCTCGCGCACCAAAGCCTGATAGGACAGCGAAAAGCCGAATCCGACAAAGGCCGCCGCTACCTGGGTGTCAAACACGGGCTCGGGCAACACGCCAAGCACGTGGCGCAAAACCTCCAGATCCTCGGAGCAGGAATGCACAACCTTCACCACCTGGCGATCCTTCAGCAAAGCACGCAGGGGGTTCAGTTCAGCATCGGTGAACGCCAGCGGGTCGATCAGCCAGGTGCTTGCGCCGTCACTCAGCTGAACCAAAGCCAGGCGCGGATAAAAGGTGTCCGTGCGAATAAATTCCGTATCCAGAGCCACTGCCCGGGCGCCACGCAGACTCCCGATTGCATGGGCGAGACTCGGTGCATCACTAACGACCCCATGCGCCTCCACTGACTCTCCGCTCATAGCCACTCAGAACTTTTTACGACTGCTAAAAGCATGGGCCAGAGTGCCGCCATCGACATACTCCAGTTCGCCGCCCAGGGGTACGCCGTGGGCAATGCGCGATACCGACACACCCAGGGCAGCGGCTTTTTCCGCAATAAAAAAGGCGGTGGCTTCGCCCTCGACGGTCAGGTTTGTCGCCAGAATCAACTCCTGGATGTCTTCATCGGACAAACGCCGCAGCAAGTGCGGGATGCCAATTTCCTCCGGCCCGATGCCATCGATGGGCGACAAATGCCCGAGCAGGACAAAATAAAGTCCCCGGTAAGTACCGGATTGTTCAATGGCGAACAGATCGGCAGGCGTTTCCAGCACGCAAAGCAGATTCTGGGCACGGCCGGCGTCGACGCAGATCTTGCATTGCTCATTTTCGGTCAGGGTCCGGCAACTTCGGCAACGGCCAATTCTGGCGCTGGCAGTGTTCAGACTGGCCGCCAGCCGCTCGGCGCCGGGACGATCCCGCTCCAGCAGATGCAGGGCCATGCGCTGAGCGGATTTTGGCCCCACCCCCGGCAGGCAACGCAGGGCTGCTATCAATTCATCGATAACGGGGCCGTACATGTTCTTCCTTCATTCCGTCTCTAAAAGCCATTCCGTCTCTAAAAGCAGCACAATTTCATGCATATTTAAAAAATTTCTTGCGCATTCAAAAACTGGCGCCAAGGCAAATCCCTCGACCTGAAAGGCAAGCCGCTCGACTCAAAAAGGCATCTTGAAACCGGGCGGCAATTGCACGCCGGCCATGAGATCGCCCATCACCGAGGAGGTATTGGCCTCCACTTTGCGCACCGCGTCGTTGACAGCCGCGGCCAGCAAATCTTCCAGAATTTCCTTGTCTTCGCCGAGCAGGGCTGGGTCGATAGTGACTTTGCGGACATCGTGACGTCCGGTCATCACTACCTTGATCATGCCGGCGCCGGATTCACCCACCACTTCGGCTTTGGCCGCCTGTTCCTGCAGCTTTTGCAGTTTTTCCTGCATCTGCCGCGCCTGCTGCATCATGTCATTCAGACCTTTCATGACCTCGCCTCGCGCTAGTGTCGGTTGCTCCCGGACTTGCCGGGCATTTTTTCAATGGCCGCCGCATCGATGGGCACTGCATCGATGGGTACCACTGTCTCTTCCAGCAGGGTGGCGCCGAAACGTTCTTCCAGGGCCTTGACCAGGGGATCCTCCCGCATCGCCCGAACCGCCGCGGCCCGCCGCTCGGCCTGCAAGCGCAGGCGATGGAGCCGGGGAGTTTCCGTGGTCACTGGCGCCAGCTCGATGCTGACACCAAGCGGTGCGCGCACCGCGGTCTGGCCAGCCAGGTAGTCAGCGAGGACCCGAGCCAGTTGCTCCTGGTGTTCCTCGCTGTAAAGCGCGCTTTGTTCCGGATCCAGGCGAAAGCACAGTTCTTCCGCGTTGCCGTCTATCAGCTCCAGGTTGGACGCAATGTTGAGCAGGCGCCCTTCCAGATCCAACTCATGGCACAGGCTCAACCAGCGCACCGGATTTAATATGCCCCCCGCCTCGCCAGCGGGGGCTTGCGCGATTTTAGTGGGCGTCGCGTCGTTGTCCGCCAACTCAGACACCAATGGCTTGCTCGCAACAGGTTCATGGGGTTCCTTGCCTGCCTGAACGGCTTGTGCCTTGACTCCAGTACCCGTAGTGCCACTCGGAGCTTGTTCATGTCCCGGCTCGGGCCCGGCCACGGCGCCGGGCTCAGGCTTTTTTTCCTCCACCCCGCCTGCTCTGGGCTCGCTCCCGCTGCCGCCGTTCCGCTGAGCGGCTGAAGGCTCCGCTGACACCCTTGACGCGGGCCGGGCATTGGACGCTTCCATGGCCGGCTGAAAAGCCAGCTGCCGCAGCAGCACCATTTCCAGCCCCGTCCGGGGGTCCGGCGCCAGGGGAAGATCGCGTCGTCCCAGCAGGCCTATCTGATAGAACAGCTGCACATCTTCCCGGCTACAGCGCTCGGCCAGGGCCCGGATCGCGTCCTGATCCCCCAGGCTATTATCCAGCGCACCCGGCACGGCCTGGGTTACCGCAACCCGGTGCCAGACAGACACCATTTCGGCCAGGGCTCCGGCATAGTCGGGGGCATGTTCCGCGAGTCCATCCACCACGGCCAGGGTGCCGGTGGCGTCGCCGGCGGCGATGGCATTACAGAGTTCGAGTACCGCGCCCCGGTCGATGGTTCCGAGCATGGCCCTCAGTTCATCCTCGACGAGCTTGCCGTCACCGTGGGCAACGGCCTGGTCAGTAAGGCTAAGCGCGTCACGCATGCTGCCATCGGCGGCTCTTGCCAGGGCCCAGAGGGCGCCTTCCTCGAACGGTATCCGTTCCTGGTCGAGCACCTGGCGCAAATATTCGACGATACGCTCGGGACTGAGGTTTTTCAGGTTGAACCGCAGGCAGCGGGACAGCACGGTTACCGGCAGCTTCTGCGGGTCGGTGGTCGCCAGTAGGAATTTGACGTGGGGTGGCGGTTCTTCCAGGGTTTTGAGGAGGGCATTGAAGCTGTGGGGGGACAGCATGTGCACCTCGTCGATCAAATAAACCTTGTAGCGACCCCGGGTCGGCATGTACTGGACATTTTCCAGCAGTTCCCGGGTGTCCTCCACCTTGGTCCGGGAGGCGGCGTCGACTTCGATCAGGTCGATAAACCGGCCCTCATTGATTTCCTGACAGGCGCTGCACTGCTCACAGGCGCGGGCGCTGACACCCTGCTCGCAATTGAGACACTTGGCGAGAATCCGGGCCAGTGTCGTTTTGCCGACGCCACGGGTGCCGGTAAACAGGTAGGCATGGTGCAGGCGATCATTATCCAGGGCGTTGATCAGCGCCCGCAGGACATGCTCCTGCCCGGCCACTTCAGCAAACGCGCGCGGCCGCCATTTGCGTGCCAGCACCTGGTAACTCATGAGCCCGTCACTTTGAAAATACTGATTGCCATTCAGGCTGAATTATACGGGCGCGGCGGAGCGACCGATACCCTGACCCGGGCGACCACGCACTGGCAACGGTAACATGCGGTTTTATTCCAGAGACGCGGACAGCAAGTTGGCGCAACCAGCGAACGGCGCTTATCCAGCAACGGTTCCGGTTGTCGGGTCTGTCGGGTTTCGCCGACATGTCCGGCAAACCTGTCGGGTCCGACAATTCCGGCAATCGGGTCCGACCATTCCGGCAAAAGGGTGGCGGCTCCCACCAGCCACACCCCGGCACATAAAGTCACTGTTACCGTTGCTCCCTTCCGGGCCTGGCGGGGTTCACAGATATTTATTGCGAGGGGACCAGCGAGAGCCGCCATCGAGGGCCGGGATTATGGTGATTTCACTTTTTGAATGCAACCGAAGCGCGGCAGGCTGGAGCGTATTCGCGGGCTGACACAAGCCTTTTACCCGAGTCGGGCGTGGGTTAGTATTGGCCGACCGACTCAGCCCTTGAATCGGCTACTCACAACCGCCAACAGCCGGGATCATCCTTGTATCCAACAGCACCCAAGACACACTGCGGAACCGGCAGGCGCACCGACTCGCCCCACCCGAAAAACACCCCGGAAAATACCCGCGCGGGCAAGACCGCGCCGCTCCCGCTCCGCCGCTTACTGCTGGGCAGCCTTCTCGGCGGCTGCCTGATCCTTGCCGCATGTGGCGGCGGCGAGAGCAATGTGGAGCGCGGCAATCGCGAACAGGTACTCCACTGGGGCAACGGCACGGAACCCCAGGAGCTGGATCCCCATATCGTCACCGGGGTGCCGGAACATCACATTATCATTGCCCTGCTGGAGGGACTGGTACTCAAGGACCCAAGCACCCTGGAGCCCATCCCCGGGGTCGCCGAACGCTGGACCATCAGCGAGGACCAGCTCATCTACACCTTTTACCTGCGTGACGAGGCGCGCTGGTCAAACGGCGACCCGGTCACCGCCCAGGATTTCGTCTGGTCCTGGTGGCGGGCGCTGCAACCGGCCCTCGGCAACCAGTACGCCTACATGTATTACGTCATTGATAATGCCGAAGCCTATGCCAGGGGCGAACTGGAGGACTTCGAGCAGGTGGGCGTCAAGGCCCTGGATAGCCATACGCTGCAAGTCACCCTGGCTAATCCGACCCCCTATTTTCTGCAGTTGCTGGATCACTACAGCATGTTTCCGGTGCATCGCCCGACCATCGAAAAATTCGGCAGTCCTTCGGAACGGGGCAGCCGCTGGACCCGGGCCGGCAACTTTGTCGGCAATGGGGCTTTTGTCTTGCAAACCTGGGACCTGAACAAGCAGGTGGTGGTTGAAAAAAGCCCCACGTACTGGGATCGGGAGACAGTCAGGCTCAAGGCCATCCATTTTTACCCCACCGAAAATGTCTCCACCGAGGAACGCATGTATCGAGCCGGCCAGCTGCACGTTACCGGCGCTATCCCGGTCGACAAAATTGCCCTGTACAAGCAAAACAGCCCGGAGGATTTGCGTATCGCCACCTACCTGGGCACCTATTTTTATCGCTTCAACACCCAGGTACCCCAACTCTCGGATGCGCGCGTCCGCCGGGCCCTGGCCATGAGTATCGACCGCCAGGCGATTGTCGAGCGGATCACCAAGGGCGGTCAGGTACCGGCCTATACCTTTACCCCGCCCGATACACTGGGCTACACCGCGAAAGACGGCTTTGCCTATGATCCAGCGGCGGCCAGAACCCTTTTGGCCGCGGCCGGCTACCCCGATGGCGCCGGTTTCCCGACCACTGAAATCCTCTATAACACCAGTGAGGGTCACCGCGAGCTGGCCGTGGCCATTCAACAGATGTGGAAAACCCAGCTCAATATCGACGTAGTGCTCAACAATCAGGACTGGAAGGTCTACCTGGACAACGTCGATAACGGTCACTATCAAATCGCCCGCGCGGGCTGGATCGGCGACTATGTGGACCCCAACACCTTCCTCGACATGTGGGTCAGCGATGGCGGCAACAACCGCACCGGCTGGGCCAACGCCGAGTACGACGACCTGGTGCTGAGACAAGCGCCCCGCGCCACCGACCGGGACAGCCGCTACGCCTTCCATGCCCGCGCCGAAGCCCTGCTGCTGGCGGAGATGCCGATCCTGCCGATCTATTTTTACACCCGCAACAACCTGGTCCAGCCCAGCGTCAAAGGCATGCCCTCGAATATGCTGGACTACAGCGTGTACAAATACATTCACCTGGAAGCCCCGGCCGCAAGCGCGGCGGACTGACGATGGGGCGCTTCATCCTGCACCGGCTGTTACAGGCCATCCCGGTTCTGCTGGTGGTGATTACCGCGACATTCTTCCTGGTGCGGGCCGCGCCGGGCGGGCCTTTTAGCGCCG
>JBECKV010000203.1:0-5225 GCA_040235495.1 Porticoccaceae bacterium | reverse complement strand
TGGATCAGCCGCGGCAACGGCCAGGAGCATCTCACGGCCATGCGCTCGCCCGTGCTTACCGGTGCCGGCGCCTGCGGCGCGTTCATGATGACAGAGGACGCCATTCCTCTGCGCGCCACCGGTTTTTGCAATGTTAATCAACTGTTCGAGGCCCATGGCGAGGGTGCGCAAGGCATTGAGGTGCTGGCGGGTCCACAGCCGGTTCTCTATGGCTCCAACGCCATGCATGGCGTCATCAATATCGTCAGCCCCTCGCTGAAACAGCAGGATAAAAGTGTACTGAGTATCGAAGCCGGGGGTGACGATTACTACCGCACGTCGTTACTGCATAAAGGCTCAACGGGCGGTGTGGGTCGTGTGGATCGGCACTGGCTGCTCGATTTTTCCGGCACCCGCGAGGGCGGCTTTAAAAATGATTCGGGTTTTGACCAGCAAAAGCTGAAACTGCGCCATGGCTTGAGCCTGGTTTACGGCGAGGGTGACCTCGACATTACCACCACGGCCAGTTTCAGCAATCTGAACCAGGAAACCGCCGGTTTTATCACCGGCCATGAGGCCTATCGCGATGATTCACTGAAGGATGAAAACCCCAACCCCGAGGCCTATCGGGATGCGCGCAGCCAGCGCGTCCATATGCAGTTTCAGTATCGACCCGACCCGCGCACCCGTTGGTCCTTCACCCCTTATGCGCGGCATACGGATATGGCATTTCTGATGCACTTCGTGCCCTGGCAGCCCATCGAGCGCAACCGGCATGCCAGTGGCGGCTGGCGCCTGTCGCTGGAGCGGGACCTCAACGCCCGTCTGACCGTGCTGAGCGGTCTGGATGGCGAATACACGCGGGGTGCGCTCAAGGAAACCCAGAGCCAGGCGTTCAGCGCCGCCATTCCGGCCGGCGTGCACTACGACTACCGCGTCCGATCCTCGGTGATTTCGCCCTTTGTGTCGATCAATTATCGCGTCAACGAGCAGCTCGACCTGTCCGCGGGTCTGCGCCAGGAATGGCTGGAATACGACTACGACAATCGCACGGCGGGCGCTTCCCCCTGCGATCAGGGCAGCAGCTGTCGCTTCGCCCGACCCGCCGATACCACCGACCGCTTCAACACGGTCTCGTGGCAGTCGGGAGCGGTTTATAAGCTGAGCGAAAATGCCAGGGTGTTTATCAACCTGGCCCGGGGCTACCGCGCGCCCCAAACCACGGAACTGTACCGTCTTCAGGAAGGACAGCTGGGTACGGATTTCGACGCTGAAACACTCGACAGCATCGAGCTGGGGTGGCGTGCCATGGTGAGTCAGTGGCAACTCAGCGTCGCGGCCTGGTCTATGGACAAGGAGGACGTGATCCATGAAAACAGCGAGCGGCAAACAGTCAGTGGCGCGCGTACCCGGCATCGGGGAGTCGATATCGCCGCAAGCTGGGCGGGCGCACGCCCCTGGTACTTCAGTGTCAACGGCAGTTACGGGCGCCATACCTACGCCAGCCCGTGGGACATCAGTCCCGCCGCCATCGACGGTAATGACATCGACACCGCGCCGCGCTACATCGGCAGCGCCCAGTGGGGTTACTGGCTGCCGGGAGCCCACCGGCTGGAACTGGAGTGGGTGTATATGGGCAGCTACTACACCGACCCGGAAAATCAGCACAGCTATCGCGGCCACCGCGTGTTCAATCTGCGCTGGCTGTGGTCGGCGACCCGCGACTGGCGGGTGGCGCTGCGCATTCATAACCTCGGCGATGAAGACTACGCGGATCGCGCCGACTTTGGTTTTGGCCAGGACCGATACTTTGTCGGCGAGCCGCGCAGGGTTTATATTGAACTGGCCAGACAGTGGTAGCACTTGATCGGCCTCATTGAATCCCCAGCGCGAGTCACCATGAAAAAACTGAAAAACGAAAAAGAGCTACTCAAGAAAGCCATCGCCGAAGGCGTGAAATATGGCGAAGCCCGGGGGGTGGTGGAGTTTGAAGCCACCGACTCGGCCCATGAGAAAATCGAATACATTTACCGCCTGCTGGTCCATGACAAGGTCATTCAGCCCATGCCGGAGGACCAGGTTTCCCAGAAATCCATGGCCCACAAACTGGCGATCTGGGCCTCAAAGCTCAAGTGAATCGTCCCGGCCACTACTCCTTGAGCACGACCGCTTTAGCAATAAATCTTGATCAATAAGCCTTGACCAACAAGCCTTGACAAGCAAGCCCTCGCCGGGTGGTGGCCAGCCCAGCGCCAACGCCCTGGATTCCAGACCTTGAGCAAAGCCCGTCATCCAGTTTTTCTGGCCGCCCTGTGGATGCTGGCCAGCATCGCATCGTTTTCCCTGATAGCGGTTTCAGCCAAGGAACTGTCGCCTGGCATGCAAACGGCCCAAATACTTTTTTTTCGCAGCCTGATTGGCCTGTTGATCATACTGGCGGTCGTCGCCGTTCGCGGCGCTAGTCGCCTCACAACCCGAAACCTGAAACAGCATGTGCAGCGAAACCTCGCCCATTTTCTCGGCCAGTTCGGCTGGATTTACGGCATTGCCTTCCTTCCCCTGGCGGAAGTCTTCGCCCTGGAATTTACCGTGCCGGTGTGGACCGCGATTGCCGCGGCGGTCCTGCTGGGCGAGGCCATCAGCCGGGCGCGTCTGGTCACCATAATCCTGGGTCTCGTGGGCGTGGTGATTATTCTCAGGCCCACCCAACAGGTCGTCCACCCCGCCGCGCTGGTAGTGCTGGCCAGCGCGGTGGCCTTTGGCTTTTCTCATACCCTGACCCGGGCCCTCGTCACCGAGGACTCACCGCTGGCCGTGGTGTTTTACATGTGTCTTATCCAGCTCCCCATGGCCCTGGTGCTATCCCTGCCCCACTGGGTCATGCCCGCCAGCGGAACATGGCCGTGGCTGCTGGTCATCGCCCTGGCCGCCATGTCCGCGCATTACTGCCTGTCAAAGGCCCTCGCCCACGCCGATGCCATGGTGGTCATCCCCATGGACTTCCTGCGCCTGCCTTTCATCATGCTGGTGGGCTGGTATTTTTATAATGAAGCGCTGGACGGGTTGCTGCTTTTGGGCGCCCTGATTATGGTGGCGGGCAACGTTTTCAATTTGCGACAGGAGCGGCGAGATTGAAAGCGTCGGTCAGCGCAATCGTCCTCGCCATTACCACGCTGGCAATTTTTTGATTTTGCGCCATAGTGACCCAGTGCGTGTGATAAAAAATCGTGAGTCAAGGATCGCTTTTTAACGCCCGTCTTTCAGAGATGGTATTTCAAAGACGGTAATTCAAAGACCGTACGGTAAAGAAAACCCTTACTAACCTGGAGAATAACAATGAGCACTTCACTCTATGACATCGCAGTCAATAAAATCGATGGCCAGGCCGCGACCCTGGCCGAACACAAGGATAAGGTGGCGCTGGTGGTAAATGTCGCCTCCAAGTGTGGACTCACCCCCCAATATGAGGGGCTCGAAAAACTCTACCAACGCTATCGCGATCGCGGTTTTGTGGTGCTGGGTTTTCCCTGCAACGACTTTGCCGGCCAGGAACCGGGCAGCGAAGCCGAGATTCAGGAGTTCTGCACCGCCAATTTTGGTGTCGAGTTTCCCATGTACAGCAAGGTGAAGATCAACAGCGAACCCCGTCACCCCCTGTACGCGGCCATGATCGATGCCGTCCCCGAAGCCCGGGTCGCCGAGAATGGCAAACTCAAGGATGCTTTGGCCAAGAATGGCCTGCTGCCCAAAAACGCCAGCGACGTCACCTGGAATTTCGAGAAATTCCTCATCGGTCGCGATGGTTCGGTGGTGGGTCGCTTCGCCCCCGATATCGCGCCGGATGACAACGCGCTGAAGGCAGCGATCGAAGGCGCGCTGGCGGAATAAGCCCGAATTGACCGGGTAGTGCGCTTGAGCGGTTTACTGATTGTGGCCGGTTCGACACACTGCCGAAAACCGGGCGCTCCACGCCAGCTGGCGCCGGGGCGAAACCAGATTGTGGAGACTATGCCCGTGGAGACTGTGCCCGTGGAGACTGTGTCCGTGGAGACTGTGTCCGTGGAGACGGTGCCCGAGGAGCATATGACCTTGGAGATTATAAATGGCATTACAGAACATCACCCCCATCAACGATCAACTGGCGGACATCATCGTCCGTGCCGGTGACCCCTGGATCGAATCCGAACCCGGCAGGGCCTGGATCAAGCTGCTCTGGACCGGCCCGGAATCCGGCCGCTGGGCGGCGTTGTTTCGCTGGGTCAAGGGCTATGTCGCGCCCAGGCACAAACACCTGGCGGCGGCTCACACCTACATACTCAAGGGCAAGCTCCAGGTCCGGGGCGGCACCCTGGAAGCCGGGGATTACGACTATGAGCCCAACGGCGTGTTGCACGACGCCACCACCGCGCTGGAAGAAACCGAGTACCTGTTTATCGCCGACGGCCCCATCGTCTTTTATAACGACCAGGGCCTGACCAGTTTTCTGGGCTGGGAGGAATTGCAGCGAATGAAGGATGCGGCGGACAAGCCTTAATTTCGGGTGCTCTGTTTCAGTTAAAAAACGGCAAAACACCAATGCAAGAGATACCTCCCGACTGGACCATCCAGCGCTCAACACCGTTTTTCACCCGCGCCAACGTGCCGGCGGCCCTGCTCAAACACCACAACACCGCCGCGGGGGTGTTTGGTCAGATCTGTGTGATGGCGGGGACGCTGACTTACTATGGCTTTCCCGATGCAAACACCCTTGAGGCGGAGCAAGTGCTCACTGTCAAAGCCGGTCAGTTCATTACCACGCCGCCCCAGTACTGGCACCGGGTCGAGCTGAGCGAGGACGCCCGCTTTAATGTCAACTTCTGGTCCGACCCGGAGGGCAGGCAGGGGCGCCTCTTGAACACTGCCGCGAGTGGGGAAAACCCGGCCGGCGCCGGAACCGAGTGAGCGCGAAAATCAAATGGCAAGAGCAAACAAAAGAGCCAATCATGGAAACCAGACTTTACTTTTTGTTCGGTGATCTGCTGGCCTGCGTGCTGGTGGCGGTGCTGACCGCCAGCGCCTGCGCGGCGATTTTTCCCGCCAGTTGGCCCATGGTGCTGCTGATGCCGGTGAGCATGGTGGTCGGCATGATCCTGGGCCTGTTGATCGCGGTCATGGCCGGGCTGATTTATTTTTTCGGGGCCATGGAGATCATGGTGCCGACCATGTTTACCGGCATGGTGGCCGGCATGTGGGGGGCGATGACGGGC
>JBECKV010000186.1:0-20586 GCA_040235495.1 Porticoccaceae bacterium | reverse complement strand
CCGCGTGCTGCACGCGGCCTTTTCGGGATGTAACGCGGATACCGGCCGGTTTAACCGGCTGCCGCTTGGGGTTCTGCCGTCCGGGCCAGAGGGCCCCGCAGAAGTTTGCCGGGATAGGCGCCGGTGTGTTCGCCATCGCGCATGAGCACTTCGCCGTTCACGATGGTATGGGAGATACCCGCGGCCTTTTGCACCAGGCGCCGGGCACCGGCGGGCAGGTCGTATTTGACTTCCGGCATCAGGGGCGCGATGCGCTCGGCATCGAAAATAATGATGTCGGCGGCAAGGCCTGTCTTCAGACGACCCCGGTCATCAAAACCCCAGGCACGCGCGGGTTGCTCGGTGAGCATGTGCACGGCCTCTTCCAGAGTCAGCGCGCCTTTGTCACGCACCCAGTGGGAGAGCACGTGGGTCTGCAGGGAGGAATCCATGATTTGCGAGACGTGGGCGCCGGAGTCGGAAAACGTCACCACGGAATTGGGGTGTTTCATCATTTCCAGGACATTGTCCTGGTCTTCATTGAAGATCGGCTGACGGAAAAAGACCTTGAGTTTGTGCTGCAAGGCCACCTCGATCATGGCATCGACCGGATCCATGCCCAGTTCCTCGGCCAATTGAGAAACGGTTTTATGGGGCCCCTCGATGGTATCCATTAACAGCAGCCAGTCATAGTTGGGCCTGCGAATCTCGGGGCCGGCGGCTTTTTTCGGATCCGGGTCATCGCCACGGGCGGAGGCGACCAGGGCGGCGCGTGTTTCCGGATCGCGCAGGGCTGCTTCCTGTTCGGCGAGGGATTTCTGGCGGATCTCCTTCCACACCGGGTATTTGTCAAACGGCATTCGGGTCTCGAAAGACATCAGTACATTGAGCGCCCGGCTATGGGCCTGAATAAACATCTTGCCCCCGGCCCTGGCGGTCTCCTCGGTGAGGTCGAAATAGGGTCGCCAGACATCCGGCGCACGGCGGCTGCCGAACATGCCGTAAGTCACGGGCCGGCCTGATTTCACCGCCAGATCGCGCAGACGCTGGTGATATTCCCGCTGGTTGGCGGGGTCCCGGCCCACTTCTTCATTGGCGATTTCAAAAATGCCGGCATCCAGTTCGGTCATCACACCGACCAGTTCTTCCACTTCCTGCCATGTCGCCATGCGGCTGGCGACTGGATGACCGTCGGAGGTTTCGTGATTGCGGGTGCGGGAGGTGGAAAAACCGATGGCGCCGGCTTTTAGGGACTCGGCCAGCTGCTTTTTCATGACCGCCATTTCCTCGGCGGTGGGCTCATCGGTAAAGGCGCGGGAACCCATGGCGTAGGTGCGCAGCGCGGAATGACCGACATAGCCGCTGTAGTTGATACCCTTGGGCAGACGCTCCAGGGTATCGAGGTAATCGGGGAAGGTTTCCCAGGTCCAGTCGATGCCGGCAGCCATGGCCTCGCCGGAAATATCCTCGGCGCGCTCGAGATTGCGCACCACCAGGTGCATGTCTTTTTTTGCGCAGGGGGCGACGGTAAAGCCGCAGTTACCCATTACCACGGTGGTAATGCCATGCCAGACCGAACAGGTGCCCAGGGGATCCCAGTTGATTTGCGCATCCATGTGGGTATGCCCGTCGACGAAGCCCGGCGACACGATTTGGCCGGTGGCATCGATGGTTTCTTTTGCTTCGCCATTGATGACACCAATGGTTTTGATGACACCATCGGCAATACCCAGGTCGGCCTGATATCTGGCGGCGCCGGTGCCATCGATAATGGTGCCGTTTTTAATGACTATGTCGTAGGTCATGGAGTGTTCTCCTGATGTGCTTGCCACACCGTTGCATTATTGAAAATCTATTGAACATTCAAGAATTAAAAACCGTGAAAAGCAGTTTGAATCTTCGCTACCCGGTTGTCTGATCAAGGGGCTACCCCCGGTTTTGCCTTTAGTGGCATTTAGCGGCATTGCCACACCAAACAAGCGGCGGACACCGGGCGCGAAACCGTTTGGTTTCAAGGATAAACCACGCAACCCGTGATTACCACGACTTTGCGGCACGCTTGCCGGAGCGCGACTTAAACCGGTTGTGCAATAAAAAAGCCGCTTCCGAAAACAGAAGCGGCTTTTAATGACCTTTCCTGGCGACCTTTCCTGGCGATGTTGCCGGCTGAGCTTTTGTCTCCTGAGCTTTTGTCTAGCGACCGTTGGTCTAGTGACCTTATCCTTATCTAATGGCCGCATCGCGTAATTTTCGTATCACGCGGTGGCGCGCCCCATGCAGGGCCCATATCTATATGGCAAATTGTATCTACATGGCCGATTGTATCTACGATTGTACCTATATGATGGCCGATTGAAATTTGCCGCCGCTATGAGCCCATGGGTCGCTTAACTGGCCAGTGCGGTGGCACCGCGCTGGGCCAGGGGACCACGCAAAAGTTTTCCGGGGTAGGCCCCGGTATGCTCGCCGTTACGCATCAGCACGACGCCATTGACGATGGTGGCGCTGATGCCTTCAGCCTTCTGCACCAGGCGCCGGGCGCCGGCGGGCAGATCGTGTTTCACTTCGGGCATCAGGGGCGCCACGCGCTCGGCATCGAGCACCAGCACATCGGCGGCCATGCCCTCTTTTATCAAGCCCCGGTCACGGAACTCCCAGGCGTCCGCCACCTGCGCGGTGAGCATGTTAATGGCCTCCTCCAGGGTAAACGCGCCTTTTTCCCGCACCCAATGCGACAGCACGTGGGTTTGCAGCGAGGAATCCATGATCTGGGAAACATGGGCGCCGGAGTCAGAAAAAGTCACCACGGAGCGCGGATGCTTCATCATTTCCAGGACGTGGTCCTGATTTTCGTTGATCAGCGGCTGCAGGAAAAAGGCTTTCAAATTCCTTTCCAGCGCCACTTCGATCATCGCGTCGACCGGGTCGAGACCTCGCTCTTCGGCCAACTGGTTGATGGTCGGATGGGGTCCCTGAATCCTGTCCAGATAGAACACCGAATCGTAATCCATACGCCGGATTTCAGGCCCCGCGGCTTTGCGTTTGTCCGGGTTCTCCCCCTGGGCGGCGGCCACCAGTCGGGCGCGCGTTTCGGGATCGCGGAGCATGGCTTCCTGCTCGGCCAGGGGTTTCTGGCGCATCTCCTTCCATAGCGGATAACCATCAAACGGCATGCGAGTCTCGAAGGACATCAACACCGTCAGTGCCCGGCTGTGCACCTGGGCGAACATTTTGCCACCGGCCGCGGCGGTTTCATTGAGCAAATCCATGTAGGGCTCCCATATCTCCGGGGCCTTCTTGGTGCTGAACATCCCCCAGGTCACGGGCCGGCCAGACGACACCGCCAGATCTTTCAGACGCTCGTGATATTCCCGCTGCCGCGCCGGGTCGCGACCGACCTCTTCGCTGGCGATTTCGAAAATACCGGCGCCCAATTCGCCCATCACGCCGACCAGCTCTTTCACTTCATCCCAGGTGGCGATGCGGCTGGCGACCGGATAACCGTCGGACGTCTGATGGTTTCGAGTGCGGGAGGTGGAAAAACCAATCGCGCCCGCTTTAATGGAAGCGGCCAGTTCCTGCTTCATTTTGGCCATTTCATCAGTGGTAGGCTGCTCGGTAAAGGCGCGCTCGCCCATGGCGAAGGTGCGCAGGGCCGAGTGGCCGACATAGCCACAGTAGTTGATACCCTTGGGCAGGCGTTCGATGGCATCCAGATATTCGGGGAAGGTTTCCCAGGTCCACTCGATACCGGCTTCCATGGCTTCGCCGGCGATGTCCTCGGCGCGTTCCAGATTGCGCACCACCAGATGCTTGTCCCTCGCGGCGCAGGGGGCGACGGTAAAACCGCAGTTACCCATGACCACCGTGGTAATGCCATGCCACACGGAACAGGTGCCCAGGGGGTCCCAGTTCACCTGGGCATCCATGTGGGTATGGCCGTCAATGAAGCCCGGGCAAACAATCTGCCCGCTGGCGTCGATTACCTCTTTGGCGTCGCCATCGATCGTGCCCACGGTTTTGATAATGCCATCAACGATACCGACATCGGCCTTGAATCGCTGCGCGCCGCTGCCATCGATGACCATGCCGTTTTTAATCACAATATCGTAAGTCATTGCCTTGCCTCCTGAAGTTGTCTTTGCCGCGTGCAGCACGCGGCCAGTGTAATTCGGTCGGTGGGGGCCAGGACCAATGGCAAACTGGAAAGCGGAAAACCCTGACCATCCACCCGTGCCTCCCGTCCATGCTTCGGGAAACACCCTGCTTCGTATTCGACAAACCCGAGTTATTTAGTATGTTTTAGTGTTCAGAATAAACCAGGATCGGACAAATTGCCACGAGCGAGGCCTGGTGCTTTCCAGCCGTGAGCGCGCTGGAAAGCCCGTTGACAGTTCCGCCTGTCGGTTGACTGTTATGCCTCGTTGGTCATGACAATGGTGCCACTGGCGCCAAACATGCCGCCAACGCCGTGACAGACCGAGATTTTCGCGCCTTCCACCTGGGCCGGGGCGATACCGCGCATCTGCCGGACACTCTCCTGCAAGGCGTACATGCCGTACATGCCCGAGTGCATGTAGCTCAAGCCACCGCCATTGGTATTCATCGGCAGTTCACCACCAGGGGCGGTATTGCGTTCCCAGATGTAATCCCCCGCCTCGCCAGGCTTGACGAAACCCAGGTCTTCCAGGCCGTAAATAGGCAGATGGGCAAAGGCGTCATAGACCATCAGATGATCCACGTCACTGTGCTTGATGCCAGACTCCTGGAAAGCCTTGGCCCCGGAGACCTTGAAGGCCCGGGAGGAAGTGAAGTCCTGCATCTGGCTGATCATGGGGGTCTCGACGCTCTCACCCGTGCCCAGCACATAGACCGGTTTCGTCGGGAAGTCCCTGGCGCGCTCGGCCCGGGTCAGTATCAACGCCCCGCCGCCATCGGTGACCAGGCAGCATTCCAGAATATGAAAGGGATAGGCGATCATCCTCGAATCGAACACATCCTGGATGCTGATCGGATCACGGAAAGTGGCTCTGGGATTCATCGCCGCCCATTCCCGCTGCACCACGGCCACATTGGCCAACTGCTCATGGGTCAGGCCGTATTCCTTCATGTAGCGCAGCACCGGAATGGTGAACATGGTGGGCGGCCCGAGGCAGCCAAAGGGAATCTCGAACTGGCCGGCCAGACTTGCCGGATTATTGCCCATGGCCTTACTGCCGATCCAGGAACGACCGCTTTCGCCATGGGTAATCAACACCGTGTTACACAGGCCTTCATTGATGGCCGCGGCCGCATGGCGCAGATGAATCATGAAGGAACAGCCCCCGACCATGGTGCCATCGACCCAGGTGGGCGTAATGCCCAGGTAATGGGCGAGTTCGGTAGGCCACTCGGCGGCGCAGGCTATACCATCGATGTCTTTTGGCCCGAGGCCACAGTCAGCCATGGCGTTCAGCGCGGCATCGGCATGGAGCTGAATTTGCGAGGCATTGGGGATATTGCCAAGTTCGGTGGTCTCGGCGGCGCCGACAATCGCAACGGAACGGGGCTTCATGCGACACCTCCCACGGGTCGGAACCTGGGCAGGGTGATGTCGTCGGTCACCGGGTCGTATACCACCTCCACAGGCATGTCGAGCACCAGGGCCTCCGGCGTTTGTTCGACCTCGACGATATTGGTCATCAGCCGCGGCCCCTCCTCCAGCTGTACCACGGCGATGGAGTAAGGCGCATCCATCCACTTGGGGATACGATGGTTGATCACGTAACTGTACAGCACGCCCCTGCCACTGGCCTCAATGACACTGACCTCCCGGGAGGCACAATCCGGGCAAAAGGGCCGGGGCGGGAAATAGATGTGCCGGCAGGCACTGCACTGTTGCAGCAAGAGTTTGTGATTCTTGGTGCCATCCCAGAAATGCTGGGTCTCCGGCGTCGGTCTGGGCAGGGTCTTGGGGTTGATAGCCACGTTGTGTCCTTCTGTCTAAGGTTTGGGAAATTTCAAGGTTTGGGAAATTCCAGGGTTTGGGAAGTTGGGAGAATCTGGAATCGTCGTTTAGCCGGTTGATAATTCGGGGCACCGGATTGTTACGACTTTGGCGGGCTTTGTCGAGCACCCCTTCGACTACTGCCCACGCCGCCGACCTCGACGCGGCCCGCGATTATCCATCGTCCCCGGGTGTGGTGTATATTTAGGAGCGTTGTTTTCCAAAGCACGGGCCAAGGCCTTTTCTTTTCATCCACAGCAAAAATAACCGAAGGAAATATCATGACTATCAGATATGACAATCGCGTCGCCGTTATCACCGGCGCGGGCGCTGGACTGGGCCGCAACCACGCATTGTTTCTAGCCTCCCGTGGCGCCAAAATCGTCGTCAACGACCTGGGCGGCGCGGTTGATGGCAGTGGCGGCTCGACCACCGCCGCTGAAAAAGTGGTCGCGGAAATCAAGGCCGCCGGTGGCGACGCCGTGGCCAACGCCGACTCGGTCGCTACCGCCGATGGCGCCAAAGCCATTATTCAGACCGCCATCGACAACTATGGGCGGATCGATATTCTTATCAACAACGCGGGCAATCTGCGGGATAAAACCTTCTCCAAACTGGAGCCGGAGGATTTCGACGCTGTGGTTGATGTCCACCTCTCCGGCGCCGGCTACTGCACCCTGGCGGCCTGGAACCACATGAAGGAAGCCAATTATGGCCGCATCGTCATGACCACCTCCGCCGCGGGCCTGTTCGGCAATTTTGGTCAGGGTAACTACGCTGCCGCCAAACTGGGCGTGGTCGGCCTGATGAACGCGCTCAAACACGAAGGCGCCAAGTACAACATCAACGTCAACACCGTTGCGCCCATGGCGCTGACCCGGATGACCGAAGACATCATGTCGGACAAGATCAAACCCCTGGTCAAGCCCGAATTCGTCACGCCGGTAGTGGCCTGGTTCTGCGCCGAGGAAAACACTAGCACCGGTGACGTGATCGAAGCCGGCGCCGGCTACTACGGCAAGGTCCAGATCGTTGAAGCCCGAGGGACCGTGCTGGGCGGTGGCCAGGTGCCGACCCCGGAAGAGATCCAGGCCAATTACGATCGGATCACCGACATGAGCGAGGCTCAGCCGTTTAACTCAGCCAACGACGCCATGCGCCATATCTTCCGCGCGGTCAATCCCAGATAAGCACGCCGATCCAACCGGGGCCGGCACCTGCCCGCCCCGGTTTTTATTTCAAAAATAGTTTCGTCCCTGAACCGTCCGCCATGCATTCGAACTCATTCCTTCGAACTTCTACTGCCCTCCCCGACTGCTTCTATACACACGCCTCGATCCGGCGCGGCCCGGGGTTTAAATCCGGTTGCCGGGCTGGGCAGACAAAAGCCGGTTGAGCCCCCGATGATTCAGCAGGTGGCGGGCGACATGCCATTCGGCAAGACCAAAGCAATCGCCCACGGCGACGTGGCCGGTCACGTGAGCTGGGCAAACACCTCAACATAAGGCCATTTCAGTGCTTGAACCGCGGTGGCCTTTTTGCCAGAAAAGCCGCCACCCCTTCCCGACCGTCCTCGCCGCCAGCCAGTTCCGAAATTGAACGACCTTCCAGCTCCATGGCGGTTTCCAGGCCCTCCGTTGCCCCCGCCAGAATCAAGCGCTTGGTTGCTCCGTAGGCTTTGGTCGAGCCGCGGGCCAGTTTCCCTGCCATGGCCATGGCCGCATCCATGAGTTCCTCATCGGGCACCACCTGATTGACCAAACCCCAGTCCAGCGCCTGCTCAGCACTGAGCACTGTGTTGAGCAGGGACATTTCCTTGGCCCGGCGCATGCCCACCGCGCGCGCCAGATAAAAACTGGAGCTGCCGTCGGGCGCCAGACCCGCGTTGGTGTAGGCCATGGTGAATTTGGCTGACTTTGCCGATACCGCCAGGTCGGTACACAGCGCCAGACTGAGACCGCCACCGGCCGCCGTACCATTGACCGCGGCGATAACCGGCGGCGCCATGCGATTGAATTTGGAGATCGCGCCATGAAACAGCTGGGTGACGAGTTTGAGATGGGCGGCGATATTGTCCCCCTGCCGATGAAAATCCTTCAGGCCGCCGCCGACGCAAAACATCCGCCCGGTGCCGGTAAGAATCACCGCTTTGATGGCCGGGTCCTCGTCACAGATGATGGCGTTTTCCAGTAACTCCTGGACCATGCCGTGAACTACCGGGTTGCCTTCTTCCGGCCGGTTCAGGGTGATCACCGCCACGCCATCATCCACCTCGAGTTTCATATGTTGATCTGCCATGCTTGATTCCTTGTGTCCGTGGGTTTATTCAAAGCCCCGGAATAATCAGTGTTTAAAATCCCTTACCTCGTGCCAGTCCTGTTTTCTGACATCCCAGTTGCGAGCGGCGTAAATAAAGGGGGTATCTATCAGCGCGATCAGCACCTTGAACAGGTACTTTGCCATCGCCAATTGCAGCGCTGTTTGCAGATCGACAATGCCCCACCATACCACCAAGCCATAAATAGCCGTGTCTATCAGTTGCGAGAGTATGGTCGAGACATTGTTTCGCAGCCATAAATGGCGGCCCTGGGTACGGTGCTTGATGACGTGGAAAATCCACACATCGAAACTCTGGCTGATCAGATAGGCGAGTAATGAACCGAGGACAAAGCGCGGTGTGAAATCAAACAAGGTATTCATCGACTGATGAATACTGGCGGCGAATTCCGCGGTGTTCGGCTGACTGGACGGCGGAAACCGCAAACTCAGCGAGATCATGACAATGATAATCAGGCTGACGGCGAAACCGATCAGCACCGCACGATTGGCTTCGCGGCGGCCATAGCGCTCACTCAGCAGGTCCGTGGCAAAATAAATACCGGAATAGAGAATCACCCCGACACTGGTTTGCATGCCCAGCACCTCGGTGAGCTTCGGTCCCTGCAGGTTGGCCAGCAACAGGCTCAGTACGATACTGGCGTACAACCCCTGCTTGCCAAACAGGCGAAACAGCAAAATCGCCGTGCCGAGATCAATGCAAAGCGTAACCAGCCAGAGCAGACTTTGTTGATCAAGCACTATCATCCCGCTTTATACCTGTTTTACGGTTTTTCTTTCTCATAAAAGTAAAAGCCTGCCCGTGGTGGGCAGGCCAAATGTTGATGCGACTGATTATTATTGGAATTACTGAATAAATAAATCGCGCGAACAGGGTCTTGCTCCAGACCCTGAATTGGCGGTCATTGGAGGTTATACAACTCCGCCACGTTATCGTGCAACAACATGTCCTGCTGTGCCTGGGGTAGCGGCGCGACGTATTTCCGTAACAGTTCCTGGGACCAGGGCCAGGTGGAATCGCTGTGGGGAAAATCGTTGGCCCACATGATGCGCCGGGGATTCATGGCCTCCATCATGGTGAAAGCGACTATATCATCCTGGAAGGTCAGATAAATGTTTTCCAGAAAATACTCGCTGGGCATTTTATCGAGCTCGGCGCCACGCAGACGAAAGCGATGACGGTTGTAGGTGTGATCCAGGCGATAAACGAAATGCGGCACCCAGCCAGCGTCGGCTTCAACGCAGACGATCTTCAACTTCGGGTTGCGCATAAATACGCCGGAGTTGACGAACATGCTCATGATGTCCTGGTTGGCGCGAATAATGGCATAGCCGGAATTGATGCTGCTGCCCCGAAACTGCATGGAACTCATCTCGCCGGAGGTAAGAATGTGGAAACTCAAGGGCAACTCGAGATCGATAGCCGCCTGCCAGAAGGCATCGAACATAGGGTCATCGTAATCCACGCCCTCGATACCCGGCCGGCCCGGCAGCATCACGCCTCTGAGCCCGAGGTCCTTGATTTTGCGCAGATCATCTATGCCTTCATCAATATCGCGGAGGGGCGTTTGACCCAAGCCGAGCAAGCGGTCTGGTTGGTAATCACTGAACTCGGCGATCCACAGATTGTAGGCATCCATGCAGGCCTTTTTATAGTCCTGATCGGCAAGGTTGCAGATTTCCATGCCGACCGAGGGATAAATGACTTCCGCGCTAATGCCGTCCCGATCCTGATCCAGCAAACGGGCAGCCGGATCCCAACCGCCCTTGTGTAATTCCTCCACCCTGGCGCCCTTGGTGGACAGGGACTCGGGCGGCTGGCCGGCGGCGGAAATCAGGCTCAGGGGAATGGCTTTTTTGACACCCTTGATCTCGAAAATATCGCCACGCACCGGGTCGTGAACGATTCGGGGAGCGACGTCGAGATATTTCTTGTCGATGCGATCGATAAAAGTACCCGGCGGCTCGCAGACGTGGGAATCCGACGAAATAATCGGCTTGAACATGGTTTGTACTCCTCTCTCTATTTGTCGTGTTATCCGGATTGAATCCGATACTTGTCAATCACCTTCCCGATTCGACGGCATCGCCTGGAGTCAAATTCACGCCGCTTCAATACGAATCAGGGCACCGTATACTTCTTCGCGAGGCACTTCCAGCACCGCAACGGAGTCGGCAGCGCGGGCGACATTGAGGCCCCTGGCCTTGAGGGCTTTCTCGGTGCCGGCCAGATCGGGGGATTGCAGCACCAGGGCATACATCCCTTCTCGACCATCGGACAGAAAATCAGCAATGGCGCCGGCGAAGGGTTTTGCGGCATCTTCCACCTCGACCAGCTCGATGACACCGCCGGTGGGTGGTCTGCAAATGGCGGAGCGTACGCCCCGCTCGCGATCCCAGTCGCGATCGACCCTGTCATCCATGGGCATATTGAACCGGGCGCCATAGGCCTCCACGGCATGGTCGAGATCGGTGACGGCAATGATGACTTTGGCGATACCAGTCAATTTCGGCACCGACTCATCGAGTTCACCCCTGAAAGGCGTGTCAAAGGAGTTAACCGGGTAGACCCGAATCAGTACACCATGAGTCGAGTTGGGGTGGATATCCCGACCAAAGGCGCCGGGCATCAGCGGCATGACGTTCAATCCACGTTCAGCCAGCACCGCCGCCTCCTCATCCGGTACGGGCGCTTCGAGCATCAGCGCAAACAATCCCTGGCCCCGTCGATCAAGAAAGCCCTGTAAACTCTTGCTCAGGGGGGTATCCGGATGTACCGGCGACATCAGTTCGATGTTGCTGCCTCCCTCGGGCACGCACATACCGAGGGCGGCGCCGTATTCAGGGGTGCTCATTTTCGACAGGTCGATGACCGG
Organism: Porticoccaceae bacterium; assembly: GCA_040235495.1. Lineage (GTDB taxonomy): Bacteria > Pseudomonadota > Gammaproteobacteria > Pseudomonadales > Porticoccaceae > HB2-32-21. Next base: position 9,408 of record JBECKV010000186.1, on the reverse strand, counting down.
CATGCCGAATTTTTCCCTGAACAAGCTGACAATCCCCGGATAATCCGCGGTGGCGATAGCGATTCGTGGCATTCCCGTAATCATGGCAGTGACTCCCGACGTCCCGTGTTTAAACTTATATTTGCAAGGATTTGCAAGGCGAATTAAATTCGCCAGGAATTTATTGTTCAAACAGTGTAGCCAACAGCGCCGGAGAACGCATCATACAAAGTCCGTGTATCTTGTCTCCAGCCAGTCCTCGCTCCCCCATCCGGTCATGCCATAGCCGCAACAGCCTGTAGGCCCACCCTCGGCAAGTCCATGATTCAAGCCTGTCCATTCAAACTTGATACTGGGCGTCCTCCGCGTCAGGTTTGGTTGCCACGCTTCCGTGGCACGGCTGCATGACCCTAACCGGATCGGGTCATAGCCAGAGGGTCATAGCCGGATAAAGATAGCAATTGGCGGCGGATTGGGTTTTACTTAGGTCAACGGGTTGTTGGACTAATGCCAATAGTTGCCGCCAGTGCGCAGGGTTACTGCCAAACCGGGTCGATAGACCACTCCTTTAGCAGAGAGCAAAGCCGCTCTCCCCGGCTTTAATGAGCATGGCACCAATGGGCATGGCACGAGACAGATTTTCTAATTTAAGGTTTATATTTAGGTTTTGAATTTAATACACTGATATTAAAGGAGGTATTATATGGAAAAGCCCATCATATCCGCGGACTCTCATATTTCCGAGCCGCCCAACTGTTACACCGATCACATCGACCCGGCCTACCGGGATAAAGCGCCGCGCCTGGTCCATCACGAGCGCTACGGCGACGTGTTTGAAGTCCATGGCCTCAAGCAGCCCGTACCCGTCGCCCTTTCCGCTGCCGCCGGTAAAAAGCCGGAGGAACTTCGCCCGGGAGGCGTGAAGTTCGAGGACCTGCCCAAAAGCGCCTGGGATGGCAGTTCCCGCATGCGGGACCAGGAGCGCGATGGCGTCTCGGCGGAACTCATCTACCCAACCGTCGGCATGCTTTTGTGCAACCATCCGGACACCGACTATCAGTACGCCTGCTTCCAGGCCTACAATCGCTGGCTGGAAGGCTTCGTGGGCGATGCTCCGGAAAACCGCCTGTTCGGACTGGGCCAGGTAGCGCTGCGCTCGGTGGACGAAGGTATCAAGGAACTGGAAGACGCCAAGAAGCGCGGCTTCGTCGGGGTCATGATGACCGGCAACCCACCGGAAGCCGACTACGACGACCCCATGTACGACGCCCTGTGGGAAGCCGCCGTCGATCTCGACCTGCCACTGTCCTTTCATATACTGACCTCCAAGACTGACTCCCTCAAGCAAAGGGGCCCCAAGATCAACGGCTTCCTCGGCATCATGCGCGGCTGTCAGGACATCATGGGAACCTTCGTCTTTGGCGGTGTGTTCGAACGCCATCCCAAACTGAAGGTGGTTTGCGCCGAGGCCGACGCCGGGTGGGTGCCGCACTTCGTCTATCGCATGGACCATGCCTATAAGCGTCACCGCTTCTGGATGAAGTGCCCACCCATGGAAAAGTTGCCGAGCGAGTACTTCCTCAACAACATCTATCTGACCTTCCAGGATGATTGGACTGCTTTCAAATACCGGGACGATATGAATCCCCGGCGTTTGATGTGGGCCAGCGATTTCCCCCATAGCGACTCCACCTGGCCCTGGTCCCAGGACGTGATCAAGGAACACACCGTAGGCATGAGTCAGAAGGAAAAAGACTGGGTGCTCCACGACAACGTCGCCGAGTGCTATAACCTGCCGATTTAGTGGCGCCGTCGCCCGGAGCTGGGGAACCAGCCCGGGCGAATCATGTTCGAGTCCCGAGCAGGTCGCTGACGGACTTAAGTGATCAAAAGCAGGCCCGGCGCGGTGATGCGGGGCAAACCGCTCGAAAAATACTGACAGACGCGCGCGCTTAAAGTTATATCCCTATAACCAGAAGAACTAACTCTCGATCACACTTGTTGTGCATGATTGCGCACCCTTGCTATTCGGAGTCAAGACAAGCATGTTCGATCGCCGCGCAACCAAGCCAATAAGACCCCATGGTGGTAACAAACCGAAATACCGACCAAGCGTCCAGGCGCTATGCCAGACAAGCATTGTCCTGGCCGCCATGGCACTATTCGGTCTAACCGGCGCCGCCCTGGCCTCCAGCAACGACGATAAGGATGAGCAGAGCACGGTCGAAACTATAACCATCACCGGCTCAAAAGCGGGTCTACCGACCTCGTCGGGCAGCAGGCTCGGCCTGACGCTCAAGGAAACCCCTGCCTCGGTGGAAATTATCACTGGAGACACGATCCGCGAGCGGCTTGATAGCAGCGTTCTGGAAGCCGTGACGCGAAGCGCGGGCTTTACCAACGAAGGCAACCCTGGCAACGGCGGCCAAAGCATTGCGGCGCGCGGTTTTCGCGGTCAGGGCTCGGTGACCAAGCTGTATGATGGCACAAACTACTTCACGGCCGCCGGCACCCTCACCTTTCCTTTCGACACCTGGGGTGTCGAGCGCATCGAAATATTAAAGGGCCCGTCCTCGGTGCTGTATGGAGAAGGCGGTATTGGCGGCGCCATTAACGTCATTCCCAAATCACCCGAACAGGAGCCCGGCGGCAAGATCAGGATGACTGTCGGCGAGGACGACACCACGTTCGTGGGTGTCGATCTGACCGGCGGTTTGACCGATGCGCTCGCCTACAGACTCAATTACAGCAATAGCCAGTCAGACAACTGGGTGAAAAATGGCGACAGCGATGCCGACATGCTGTCGCTCGCTTTGCGCTGGGCACTCAGCGAAGACTTTACCCTGAGCTTGCGCTATGACTACGGTGATCAGGAGCCCATGCGATATTTCGGCATCCCGGTGGTCAACGGCCGCATTACCGGCGACTTCAAGAACGACAATTTTAATGTCGGTGACGCCCGCATAAGCTACGAGGACGAGGCGCTGCGCCTGAAGGCGGAGTGGCGGCTGTCGGACGCCGTGTCGGTGCAGTCAGAGCTGTATCGTCTGGAAACGGAACGCTTCTGGAAAAACGCGGAGTTTTACAGCTTTGACGCAAACACCGGACTGATCGACCGTTTCGATCCACTGGTCATCGGTCACGACATGGAGCACGACGGTTTTCGCACCAACTTTATATTCAGCAACACGGTTGCCGGATTGGCTGTGCTCAGTTCCCTGGGTTTCGAAATCAATAAAATAGATTTTTCCAGGCCCACGAACTTTGGCCCGGCCAACCCCAATCCCATAGATTTCGGCAACGATTTCGACACCGTGGACCCCAATAATTTTGATCCGGGCACCCTGTCCGATCTGACCGATGCCGACGTATTGCTCGATAATGTTGCCGATGTGGACCAGCGTGCCCTGTTCGGTGAAAGTCAATTGAAACTGACCGAGCAACTGAGCATGGTCGTGGGTTTGCGTTATGAGGACGTGGAAACGGATTTCACCAGATTCGGGCGCGCACCCATCCATCAGACGGTCGACGAACTGACCGGCCGGCTGGGGTTTGTCCACGACGTCACCGATAACACCACGCTGTACGCGCAGTACGCGACCGGCGCCACACACCCCAGCAACAGCATCGTAACCGCTTCGGCCAGCAATCGTGAAGCCGATTTTATCGAGAGCGAACAAATCGAAGTGGGCATGAAACAGGAGCTGATGGACGGGCGCTTGCAGTGGACCGTGGCCTTCTTTGATATCGTCATGAACGACCTGGTCGAGGACGACCCGGATTCCAGCGACCCCAGTGATCTGATTATCATCCCCGAACAAACATCGAAGGGTGTCGAACTCGGATTCGATTTCCGGGTCAATGACTCCCTGCAACTCCATGCCAACGGTGCCGTGCTCGAAGCGGACACCGAGGCCGGCGTGGCTCCCGATTACATCCCCGAAAAAACAGCGAATCTTGGCTTCCAGTTGGCGCTATCGGAACGGGTGCGGCTCATGGCCGATGCGCGTTACGTGGGCGAGCGTTTCCACCCCGCCATTCCGATTCCCTCGTATACCGTGGTCGATGCGTCGACCCGCGCGTACCTGAGCGACAAATTTTCCCTGACCCTCAGGGCCGACAATCTGTTCGACGAGCGGTACGCGGTATCGGAATACTATTCATCAACCTGGCTGGTCGGAAAGCCACGATCACTGAGTCTAACCGCCGACTATAGTTTCTAGGACAACGAGCTTCCAGGACACCGTATTCCAGTAGCGGACAACGTATTCCGGGAACAAACAGGCGGCGGCGGACGGCTCCCATCTGACGACGCTTTTGCCCGAGAAGACGTTTTTACCAGAGAAGATGTCTTTACCGGAGAAGACGTCTTTACCGAGAAAGACGCCTTTACGGAGATGGCCGTGGGCGTCTCGTCATAAGGGAATCGGCAAAACCGTGAACAGACTCACCAGGGCGACATATCTGCTTCATCGCTGGCTTGGGGTGGCGATATGCCTGCCTTTGACACTGTGGTTTGCCACCGGCATGGTGATGATGTACGTGGGCTTTCCCGAACTCACTGAACAGGAACGCTACGCCGGCCTGCCGGTCCTCGACCCCGGGACCATCGCTCACTCTCCCACGACGCTTTTGGCGACAGTCCCGGCAGACGCTCGAATCGAGACGCTAACGCTGACCAGCACTGGCGCTCGGCCACTCTACTTGCTGAAACTCGAAGGCTCATCCTGGCATGGCCTGTACGCGGATTCCGGTGAGTTCGTGCAGGGCTTTTCGGCTGAATCGGCGGTTTCCGCGGCCCGTCATTTCCACAGCGCCACGCATCCAGGACAAGTGCCGACACCCATGCACACACAAACACTGGACATGGATCAATGGACGGTATCGAGCGCACTCACCGACTATCGCCCCCTGCACCTGGTATCGATGAATGACGAAGCCGGGACACGGCTTTATGTTTCCACGCGCACCGGTCAGGTGGTGCGCGATACCACGCAAAAGGAACGCATCTGGAACTGGCTGGGCGCAAACCTTCACTGGATTTATCCCTTCCATCTGCGAAAGCATGTGTCCCTCTGGAGAGATGTCGTCACTATTCTCGCGCTGGCCGGGCTGTTTGCCATTGTCAGCGGGGCAATCATCGGCTTCATGCAATTGCGCCTTCGGCGCCGGCCCGAAGGGCAATCCTTTTCCCCTTACCGGGGGATCGCGAAATACCATCATCTGCTGGGCTTACTGGGTCTCATTTTTTTGACCACCTTCATGTTCAGCGGACTCATGTCGATGCGGCCATGGGGAATTTTTGACCCCCGCTCCAGTTTTCCCGAACTCCTGGAGCGTTACCAGAGCGGCCACCTGTCAAACCGATCGACATTGGTTTATGCGGGCGTCGGCGACTTACGCCACTTGCTCGGCGACGAGGAACATCGAGGGACGAAGGAGATCGTCTGGCGCTGGATTGGCGGCGAATCATATATCACTCTGCACAAGAGCCCGACGCTTCGGAGCCATCGCCTGGCGGCTGGGGATGAGCAATCGCTGGAACAGAAGATTGAACAAGGTCTCGGGCGGCTGATTCCGGATAGTGATATTTCAAGCCAGGAGCGATTGCGGGACTACGATGCTTATTACTATTCCCACCATGATCGATTCCGGCCATTACCCGTATTGCGTACCAGACATAGTGATCCTGAATCCACCTGGTTTCATATTGACACCACCACGGGCCAGCTTCTGGAACGCTTGACCACTAGAACCCGGCTCGAGCGCTGGTTGTTTAACGGCCTGCACAGCCTTGATTTTCCGCTGCTGTTGAACAATCGACCGGCATGGGATGTGGTGCTCCTGACCTTATGCCTCATGGGCTTATTTTTTTCGCTAACTTCGTTGATCCTGAGCTGGAGATACCTGGGCACGTGGCTTGAATCCTTATCCCATCCCTCCCATGACCGAGGCTGACCGGCCGCGTTTGAAAAACCGCGCGCTTCCCGGTCCTTCTCATGGCTCATGGCTCATGGCTCATGGAAGGTGACCTGAACATCGCTGTTGGACCCGGATGATCCGCCTGCTCGGTTATGGTCTACCCCTTCCTACCTGCCACCGCTGTGTTGTTGCCTGACCCATTCTCTCCGGCATTGCTGCGCCAGGGACAGCCACAAATTCAACCTCCCCACCCTTCACTGAGGGGCACCCAGTGAAACAGTTTGAAATCGCGGTGGGCGAATTTCCATACTCCATCCACTCGCCGGTATGTGTCGTTGTAATAACCGCAGGCGGTCATGGCGACACCTTTTTCAACCAAACGGATTTCCACCGCGCAGTTGCCGGTGGCCGTATCACCGTCGATCTGAATGACATGGTTCTGGATAAAGGGCTTCGGTGTGGCCTCGGCAATGCCAGCCGTGTAAAGCTGGCTCAATTGCTCGCGGCCCTCAAAGTGGCGATCGGGCGGCATATCGAAAATGCCGTCCTCGGTGAACATGTCGATCAAGGCGCCGGAATCCTGGGCGGCCACCGCATAGCAGTATTTAGCGGTCAGTTCGCGAATTTCGTCCTTGTCCTCCATGATCCGGAGTCTTTGTTCCAGTGAAGCCATGTCTATCTCCCGTAAACGTTTTTTTAGTTAATCTCTATTCAGCGGGTCAGTATCGACAGCGTTGTCGCGGCGGTATCATCCTCGATCCAGCCCCCACCATTTTGCGCCAGCGCCACTTTCGCGCCCGGCACCTGGCGGGCGCCGCAACGGCCCCTTAGCTGGTCAACCAGTTCGACGATCTGGGCGCAGCCGGTGGCGCCAACCGGATGACCCTTGGCCACCAGACCGCCGGAAGTATTGACCGGCACGCGACCGCCCAGATCCATCTCGCCGTCACGAATCATGCGAATGCCATCGCCCCTGGCGCACAAACCCAATTCCTCGACATACATGAGTTCCGCGGGCGAGGCGGCATCGTGCAGCTCCACCACATCAATATCCCCGGGACCGATGCCGGCGGCGTTATAGGCTTTATCGCTGGCGCGCGCGTTGCAACTGGGGCCACCGGGCATGCCCGACACCAGGGTAATGGTTTCGGCCGTGACAGCGTCGCAGCCATGCCTGCGAGCGAAATCCTCGGAGGTAAAAACCAGTACGGCAGCGCCATCACCAATGGGCGAGCACATGGCCAGGGTCAAAGGATCGATTATGGCGCGACTGGCGAGAATTTCCTCGATCGACAGCGGTTTCTGAAACTGAGCCTTGGGATTCATGGAGCCGAATTTGTGCGCCTTGGCGGCGACACGGGCGAAATCCTCCTGTGTCGCGCCTGCTTCCTTCATGTATTTGCGCGCCTTGCCCGCGTAGATATCCATGAAGCCTGAACGCCCCGGCGCGCTGCCTGCCTCCAGGGGATCATCCGAGCCGGTTTCGGCCTTGATCTGTTCCAGATCCATGGCCGAGATCAAGGCCTTGAAGGGCACGTTTTTGTCCCGGTTGGTCATCTTCTCCGCGCCGATGGCCAGGGCCACCTCGGACTGACCGGAGGCCACCGACAACCAGGCCAGATGCGCCGCGCTGGACGCCGAAGCGCAGGCATTTTCGACATTGATAATGGGCTTGCCCATCAGACCCGAGTCGCGCAGGGCCACCTGACCGGGAATCATTTCCTGCCCGGTGAGCAGACCCGCCGCGGCATTGCCAAAAAAGATGCTGTCCACCTGTTCATTGTCGACCCCAGCATCGGCCAGCGCCTCGGCCAACGCCTCGCCAACCAGGCCGCGAATGGTGGCATCCAGGTGTTTGCCGAAACGGGTCATTCCGACACCCGCGATCATGACTCGGTTCATTGTCACTCCCCCGTGCTCAAGTTTTGATTCGATGTTATCGATTATGGCCCAGGGCCTGCGCAAGTCCAGTCGAAAATGCACTCGGAAGCGGCGCCAGGCGGATTGATACCAGCGCGGTTCAAGTGGCGTTATTTGCTACACTGGCCTGGGAAGGCTTATGGACCCAGGATCCTGGCAATGACCACAAAAAAGAAAAAACGCCTGATTATTTGCTGCGACGGCACCTGGAATACACCTGAAAAAACGCCCGTCACCAACGTAGTACACATGGCCCGGGCAATAAAGCCCCTGGCCGGTGATGGGACACCGCAAGTGGTATTTTACGACTGGGGTGTGGGCACCGATGACAAGCTCGACGCCCTGACTGGCGGCGCGTTTGGCGAGGGTATCGACAAAAATATCCAGGACGCCTACCGCTTTCTGGTACACAATTACGAGGTTGACGACGAATTGTGGTTTTTCGGCTTTAGCCGGGGCGCCTATACGGCACGCAGTTGTATTGGCCTGCTACGAAACTGCTGGTTGCTGCGCAAGGACCGGGCCGGACTCATCGGTAAGGCCTATCATATCTATCGCACCAAATGGCACGCCGACGCCGAGAACGCACAGGGTTTTCGTGAACCCAACTGCCGACAAGTCAACGTCAAGTTTCTCGGCGTCTGGGACACGGTCGGCGCCCTCGGCATTCCCCTGGAACTATTTGCATTCGCCAATGCCGGGCGCTACGAGTTCCACGACACCACCATCAGCAGCATCATCGATAACGCCTATCACGCACTCGCCATCGACGAGCGCCGCAAACCCTTCGAGCCAACCATCTGGAAAACCAAAAAGGATCGTCAGCGTACCGAGCAATGCTGGTTTGCCGGCGTGCACAGTGACATTGGCGGCGGCTACCACGAGGCCGGCCTCTCCCACATCGCGTTGCGCTGGATGGCCGAACGGGCGGGCGCCTGCGGACTGGAACTGGATCCCGGCTACCTGAACAGCGTGTACAGCGACAATCAGGCAATCCGCGTACATGATTCCTATCGTGGCCCGATACGTCTGCTGGGCTCCTACCGGCGCAAGATCGGGGTCACCAATTTTGACGAAACCCTGCACAACAGCGCCGAGCAGCGCTTTATAAATGATCCGGACTATCGACCCAAAAACCTGCGTGACTATCTCGATGGCGACGAGCAGATTCGCCTGCCCCTTTAGCGGGAGGCCGAGCGTGCAAGCCGGTCGAGGTCACCGCCCCGGCTGACCGCGCACGTTGCCACAAACATTCATTGCCACAAACATTCATTCTCACTGACATTGCCACATGCGGGGCCTCGGCTACGTACAGGTCGGGTATCGGCGCTGGCGCCAAGCCACGGTTATCTGTACAGATGCCTCTTAATCCGGAGGCGCGGGACGATAAGTGAAGCGGGCTGCTTCCGTAGCGACTCGCGCGGGATCATAAACCGGCAGGCTGCAGCGCTGATCGTTACAGATATACATGGCCGCCCGGTCGCGTAATGGATAGCGCCCGGGCGCTTCTTGGTGCACCAACTTGCGCGGCTCGTAAACCTCGCGCCCTGCTTTCAGCAGGGCTTCAGTCGCGGGATCGCCGGGCCG
>JBECKV010000138.1:0-25394 GCA_040235495.1 Porticoccaceae bacterium | reverse complement strand
CCCCTGATTGCCGATTGCGCCATGACCCTGGTCATCAGCAACTGTGTTCTCAATCTGGTGGCTGAAAACGATCGGCGGCGGATGATTGATGAAATCTATCGTGTGCTGGCACCAGGTGGACGGGTGGCGATCTCGGATATCGTTGCCGATGAGCCGGTGCCGGAGGTACTCAAGAATGATCCTGAGTTGTGGAGTGGTTGCATTGCCGGGGCCTTCCACGAAGCGGCCTTTCTCGACGCCTTTGTCGAAGCAGGTTTCGTCGGCGTTGCCTACGACAAGTGGGAGGCCAAGCCTTGGCAAGTAGTGGAAGGGATTGAGTTTCGGGCAGTGACCCTCATCGCCACCAGGCCCCTGACAGACGAGGACTACGACGGCGGCCACGCCGTGCTTTACAAAGGTCCCTACGCTGAAGTACGTGATGAAAAGGGACGTATCTATGTACGCGGCCAGCGTATGGCGGTGTCCCGTTGCACCTATGAAACCCTGATGAATGGCAGCCACGCCGATGACTTTATCGGCTTTGCGCCACAAGAGGCGAAAAATCGAGGAGCTTTCTGTAAACCCGCTGGCGCCACTCGCGGCGCGGCGGAAACCAAGGGTACCGCCCAGGCTTCTTCGAGCACTGGCGGCTGCTGCTAAATCCCTCTGGCTGCTAAAATTAGCCCTTTAAAACCAGCCCTTAAAACCGTGCTAGCAGGGTATTGAGAAAGCGCTGGCCCAGCTCCGTGGCGGCCAGCCGGTCGCTGGTCGCGAGCACCAGCCGCTCAGCGCTCAGGGTTTGCCAGGTTTCGGTGACGGCGTCAAAATCCAGTCCCGTACGTTGGCTGAACCAGTCTTTCGGCACACCTCGGTTCAGACGCAGGGCATTCATAAAAAACTCCAGGGGTAATTCCTCGGCGGACAATTCGCGCTGCCCGGCGAGAAATTCTTTGTCCTTGCTCAGATAGTCCAGGGGTAAACGGGTTTTGTGGGTACGCAGAATACGATTCTGTCCGGGCACCGTGACCTTGCCATGGGCGCCGGCGCCGATACCGATATAGTCGCCGAAGCCCCAGTAATTCAGGTTGTGTCGGGATTGCCTGCCCGAGTGCGCAAAGGCGGAGACTTCGTACTGGGTGAGCCCGGCTGCGCAAAGGGCGGCGAGCCCCTCGCTTTGCATGGCTTCCAACTCTTCGTCGACGGGCAGGAGGGGTGGCGCGCTGTAAAACACAGTGTTGGGTTCAATGGTCAATTGGTACCAGGACAAATGATCGGGCTCGAGTCGCAGGGCCTGTTCGATATCGGCCAGGGCCTGGCTCGGTGTTTGTCCGGGCAGGCCATGCATCAGGTCCAGATTAAAATTGCTGAATCCCGACTCGCGGGCCGCGGCGGCAGCTGCAATTGCTTGCGCACCGCTGTGAATACGGCCCAGCGCGCGCAGGTGCTGGTCGTTAAAGCTCTGAATGCCGATCGAGAGTCGATTGACGCCCGCCTGCCGAAAAGCCCGGAATTTTTCCCGCTCAAAAGTACCGGGGTTGGCTTCCAGGGTGATTTCCGCGTTTGCGTCGATACCAATAACCCGGTCGGCCGCTGCAATGACAGCTTCGATGCTGGTCGCGGCAAACAGGCTGGGCGTGCCGCCGCCAAAGAAAAGCGAGAGCAGCTTGCGGCCCTGGGCCAGGTGGGCGTCTGACTCCAGATCCTTGATCAGGGCCTCCACATAGGCGGCCTCGGGTATCTCGCCGCTTAAGCCGTGAGAGTTAAAGTCGCAATAGGGGCACTTTTTCACACACCAGGGAATGTGGATGTACAGGGCCAGGGGTGGGAGTTCCAGTTTTGCCACTTTTGCAATGACGCTGAGTTAGTGCCCACAGGCTCTAATAGTTTGGCAGTTTTTTCAACATGCAGGCCATGGCCCTGGCCCGGTGGCTGAGCCGGCTTTTCTCCGCCGGACTCAGCTGCGCACTGGTACAGCCGCAATCCGGGATGTAAAACAACGGATCATAACCGAAGCCGTCATTACCCCGGGCCTCGGTGAGGATTTCCCCCTCCCAGCTGCCCTGGCAGATCAAGGGGGTGGGGTCCTCGGCATGGCGCATATACACCAGCAGGCATTGAAAGCGGGCCTTGCGTTGTTCGGGTGGCAGGCCCTGTAGCTGCTCGAGTAGTTTCCGATTGTTGTCAGCGTCACGGGCTTCCGGGCCGGCAAAGCGTGCGGAATGGATACCCGGCGCGCCATCGAGACAGTCCACTTCCAGGCCCGAATCGTCGGCAATGGCCGGCAGTTTGCTTATCCGGCTGGCGTGGCGGGCCTTGATAATGGCGTTTTCAACGAAGCTCAGCCCGGTCTCCGCGGCGTCGGCAATAGCGAACTCCGCCTGGGCTTTTATTTGGTAGGGCGTGTTGGTCAGCAGGCGCTGGAACTCGGCGACTTTGCCTTGATTATTAGTGGCCAGAACGATGGTATGGGACATGATAAGTTCCAGTGCCGGGCTTGGTACACAAGCTAAAAGCGGCTAGTCGTCCTTGTAGAAAGCACGTTGAAAGCTGAGCTCGTGGACCGGCTTATCGGGTTCGGACTGAACGCTGATTTTAAAGGTCAGAAAATCCTGATTATCGAACCGAAACGGCGCCAGATAGTAGACAGCCTTGCCCTCTTCAACCTGGAAAAACTCGAGGGTCTGCCGTTGACCGAGGATGTTATCCACATGACCGCGTACCAGGGCTGGCTTGCCGCCTTCCGTTAGCCGCCCCTTGGCCAGCACGGCGATGTTGACCAGTCCCTGACGCCTGCCGCGGGTAATACCATGGGCCCTGGCCGTGGTCGGGTCGATAAAGCTGCTGCTAAAGGCGCTGTAGGCGATAGTGATATCCTGAAAGTCCTGCTGGCCGCTAGCGGCCCCCAGGCCGGGTTGGGAAATCAGAGCCAGGGTGCCAAGCAAGCACAGGAAAGAAACGATACGGCGCAAAAATGGCTGATGCCGTTGGCGCAGGGTGATCAGCTGAGGCAGTCCGGGGCGTAACATTTATTTGCTCAAATGGTAGATCGCGGCTTCGGCAAACAGATTGGGCCATAAGCGGTTGAGATGTCGATCCGGGAGGTGACTCGAAACTGTTTCCCGGTTAAGTACGCGGATCCCCTTTTCCCGACACAGCGCTTCAAAGTCCCAAACCGTGCAGAAGTGGATATTGGGGGTGTCATACCATTGATAGGGCAGCTGTTTGGTGACCGGCATTCTGCCGCGCAGCATGAGATAGGTGCGGGTGCGGATATTGCCAAAGTTCGGAAAAGTGACGATACATTCCCGACCCACGCGCAGCATCTCATCGAGGACCCGATCAGGCCTGCGTAAAACCTGCAGGGAATAGGTCATCACCACAGTGTCGAAGCTTTTATCCTGAAAGTTGCTCAGACCTTCGTTGATATCCTTTTCAATGACATTGACACTCCGGGCAATGCAGGCGGTAATCTGGTCCGGGTCAATCTCCAACCCATAACCCTCGACGTTGCGGTTGACGCGCAGGCTGTCGAGCAGCGCACCATCGCCGCAACCTAGATCCAGCACCCTGCTTCCTACTGGCACCCATTGCTGGAGGATGTTCAGGTCTATACGCAGCATCAGCCCGCCCCCCCGAGGACACATTCGCGGGCCACACCCGCCATATAAGTCCGGAAAACCGCCTGGTAGCGTTCGTTGGCCAGCAGAAACGCGTCGTGACCCATGGCCGATTCGATTTCGGTATAGACCACGTCGCGGTTGGCGCCGATCAGGGCGTCGACGATCTCCCGCGAACGGGCTGGCGAAAAGCGCCAGTCACTGGAAAAGGAAACCACCAGAAATTTGCATCGAGCATGGCTGAAAGCGCGCGCGGGGTCATTGCCATACTCCCTGGCGAGATCGAAGTAATCCAGCAACTTGGTCATCAGCAGATAGGTATTGGCGTCAAAGCTTTCGGCGAAGCGGTCACCCTGATGGCGCAGATAGCTCTCTACCTGAAATTCAACCGGTGCCTCGAGCCCTCGCTGGAAGGAACCGCTGCGCAGTTCCCGGCCAAAACGCAAGCCCATGAGCTCGTCGGAAAGGTAGGTGATATGCCCGATCATGCGCGCCAGGGCGAGGCCATCGGTGGGCAGGGTGCCCTGCTCCATAAAATTGCCATCGTGAAAGTTGACGTCGCTGCGAATGGCCCGACGGGCGATTTCGTTGAAGGCGATATTCTGAGCCGTCAGTTTCATGGCCGAGGCTATCAGCACGCAATGGCGCACCCTTTCGGGGTATTCAACTGCCCAGCGCATGGCGTTCATGCCGCCGAGGCTGCCGCCAATGACCGCGGCCCATTGGCCGATACCCAGACGATCAGCCAGCCTGGCCTGACTATGGACCCAGTCCCGGATACGCAGGGGTGGGAAATTTCTGCCCCAGGGTTTACCGGTGGCGGGGTTTACGGTTCGCGGTCCGGTGCTGCCGTGGCAGCCGCCCAGGTTGTTGGGGCAAACGACAAAAAAGTGATTGGTATCAATGGGCTTGCCGGGGCCGATGTAGTCGTCCCACCAGCCCGGTCGGGTATCGCTTGCCGAATGATACCCGGCGGCGTGATGGGAGCCGCTGAGGGCGTGGCAGATCAATACGGCATTGCTTTTTTCCTCGTTCAGTACGCCGTAGGTCTCTACCATCAACTGGTAACTTGCCAGCGTTCGACCACAGCTCAGCTCCAGGGCTTGATCAAATTCAAAGACCTGTGGCTCGGCAAGACCGACCGAGTTTTGGGGAAACGCGCCCTGCTGTTCCGGGGTGTCCGGCATTGGCAATCCAGCCTGATTTACCGTCATTTAATCAGGGCGAGCAGTCTAATGAGCCGGGTCCGGCTGCGCAAGGTGACCGGCCAGGGCTTCAGGGCAGATGAATGCCGGTCTCTGGTGGAAATCGCCGGGGCGCTTCGATGGCCAGCGTTTTCAAACGATGGTGTTCACCCTTAAGCAGACGTACCTTGCCCGAAGCAACACCGAATTCCCTGGCCAGGTATTTGATCAGTGTTTTGTTGGCCGCGCCGTCGACGGGCGGCGCCTGCAAGCGGATTTTGAGACGGTTGTTGATAATGCCGGCGAAACTGTTGCCGGTGGCCCGGGGCTGAATCTGGCATTCAACCATGAGGGTATCGCCATGCCAGGAAAAGTGGCTCATGGCGGTTGCTACATGATGCCGGGGACAAACAGAGGGATCAAATGTGTCGTGGCGGCCAGGTTGCGAACGAAAATTCGAAGTATATTGATAAGCAAAAACAGCACGATGGGCGAGAGATCGAGCCCTCCCAAGGGTGGAATCAGTCTGCGAAAGGGCGCCATCACCGGCTCCATCAATTGCCACAACAGCGCGATTGCCGGGTGGTGGCTCCGGGGGGCCACCCAGCTGAGAATAATGACGATAAACAGTCCGTAAAAGTAGATATTCAGTATCAGCGAAGCGATACCGAGGACAGCCCAGCTCAGGGATGATGCGATGGGCACCAGCGCGCCGTTGTAGACCAGCGCCGAGGCTTGGATGGCAAGCAACTGTACCAGCAGGGCCAGTACCAGGCAGGCGTTGTTGAGGTTTTTAAAGGGAGGAAATATCTTCTGCAATGGCGTCAGAGGGAGGGCGGTCGCTTTGACCACGAACTGGGAAACCGGGTTATAAAAATTAGCCTTGGCCAGCTGCAGCATCAAGCGGACTAAAACCATCAGCAGGTAGAGATTGGCCAGGGCCTGAATCAAATAGATGCTGATCTCGGTGACAGTACTCATGAAATGTTCCTGGGTTACATCTGGGTGCCGGGAGACCGAAGCCCGGAGTCTATGTCGGAGTTTACGGTGAACGCGGGCTTATTGCGCTTCCCTGGCCATGTCCACCGCGCGCTGAAAGGCAGCTGTTATGGCCTGTTCAAACAACCGGGGCAGACCCGCATTGATAAATGAATTGATAGCGGCCTCGGTGGTGCCACCGGGTGACGTTACCCGCGCCCTCAATTCAGCGGGTTCCGCATCGCCTTGGGCGGCCATGGCCGCCGCGCCCAGCGCGGTCTGGATTGTCAATTGGCGTGCGACCTCGCGCTCGAGACCCAATTCAACGCCCGCGTTTTCCATGGCTTCCATGACCAGGAAAAAATACGCGGGCCCGCTGCCTGACAGGGCGGTCACCCGGTCCAGGTCTTCCTCGCGGTCAAACCAGTTTACTGTTCCCACCGCTGAAATTATTGCCTCGGCCTGGGAGCGCTGCTGGTCGTTGACGGCGTCGCTGGCGTATAAACCGGCGGCGCCTTTTTGCAATAACGCCGGCGTGTTGGGCATGCAGCGCACCAGCGCGATATCCTTGCCAAGCCAGCGTTGCAAGGCGGCAACGGAAATGCCGGCGGCAATTGAAATCACCAGAGGTCGATGGCCCAGAGCGCCGGCCAGGTCAGTGGCCACCGATTTCATGATTTGTGGTTTAACCGCGAGGACCACCACCTCGGCCTCGGCGGCACAGTCATTGCTGGCGCTGGTGGTTATGCCGAAGTCATCCGCCAGGCGCTTACGACTTTGTTCCAGGGGGTCGCAAGCGATCAGGTCGGCGGCTGCAAACCCCTGCTTGATCAGGCCGCCGATCAGGCTGCTGGCCATGTTACCACCACCGATAAATGCTATTTTCGCCATGCTTGTCGTTCTGTTCTCTGTGTCGCCATGAATCCGTTTAGGGCTTAGCCCCGGTCTCGAGAGCCGAAGATACCGGTACCGATGCGCACAATGGTCGCGCCTTCGGCCACGGCCGCGGCGAAGTCGCCGGACGTGCCCATGGAAAGTGTATCCAAAGATCGCAGTCGGGGAGAGTGCTTTTTCAGATCCTCCAATAGCTCACGCGTGCGCCGAAACGGCTCTCTCTGTGCTTCATGGCTGACTCGGGGTTTCGGGATCACCATCAAGCCCCTCAAGCGCAATCCGGGCAGCTCGGAAATTTGTTGGGCCAGCTCTTCCGCCGCTTCCGGTGCAACACCGGATTTGCTCTCCTCCCGGTCGATATTGACCTGGATGCAGACATTGAGCGGTTCGGCCTGGAATTCCCTGGCGGTGCTCAGGCGCCGGGCTACGCGGATGCGATCGACACTGTGCACCCAACTAAAGTGGGTGGCGATGTCACCGGTTTTGTTGGCCTGGATCGGCCCGATAAAATGCCACTCCGGCTGAAAATCGATGACGCGCATTTTCGCCAGGGCTTCCTGGAGGTAGTTTTCTCCGAAACAACGGATGCCGAAGCGCCACGCGATGGCCATTTTTTCGACGGATTGTCCCTTGCTGACGGCCAAAAGTTTGATCGCTTCTTCATTTCGGCCAGAATTGTTGCGAAATGTATCCAGTAAGGTTTTGATTTCGCTTATATTGTTGGCTATGCTGTTTGCGGTTGGGAGCATTCTTCGCCGGGTGGTTGGGCTGCGTCCGCGGCAGGGTATCAATAATCACGGGACCAGGTAATGGATATAACTGAGCTATTGGCTTTTAGCGCCAAGCAGGGCGCATCGGATTTACACTTGTCGGCGGGCATGCCACCTCTGATTCGGGTTGACGGCGATGTGCGCCGCGTCAACCTGCCGGCCCTGGAGCACAAACAGGTCCATGGGCTGATCTATGAGATTATGAATGATAAGCAACGTCGGGACTACGAAGAGTTTCTGGAAACGGATTTTTCCTTCGAAGTGCCCGGGGTCGCACGATTCCGGGTCAATGCCTTCAATCAGAACCGCGGCGCCGGCGCGGTCTTTCGAACCATCCCATCGACGGTGCTGACCCTGGAAGACCTGGGATTTGGGCAGGTGTTCAGGAACATATCGCTGTTGCCGCGCGGGCTCGTGCTGGTCACCGGCCCGACGGGTTCGGGCAAGAGTACGACCCTGGCGGCGATGGTGGATTACATCAATCAAAATCGCTACCAGCATATTCTGACCATCGAGGATCCCATCGAGTTTGTTCATGAAAGTAAAAAATGTCTGGTCAACCAGCGCGAAGTACACAAGGACACCCACGGCTTTAGCGAAGCCCTGCGCTCGGCCCTGCGTGAGGATCCGGATATTATTCTGGTGGGCGAGATGCGGGATCTGGAGACCATTCGCCTGGCGCTCACGGCCGCCGAAACCGGCCATCTGGTTTTCGGCACCCTGCACACGACCTCCGCGGCGAAAACCATCGACCGGGTGATCGATGTGTTTCCAGCCGCGGAAAAAGATATGGTCAGGGCCATGCTGTCGGAATCCCTGCAGGCGGTACTGGCCCAGACCCTGATGAAAAAAATTGGCGGCGGACGCATCGCCGCCAATGAAATTATGATCGGCACACCTGCCATTCGTAATTTGATCCGCGAGGACAAGGTGGCGCAGATGTATTCCGCGATTCAGACCGGGGCCGGCCATGGTATGCAGACCATGGATCAATGTTTGCAGCGCATGGTGCAACAGAAACTGGTCACCAAGGAAGCGGCGCGAGAAAAAGCAAAAATTCCCGAAGACTTCGCGTGATTCACAGGAGCGAGCCCCTACACTTAAAAATCCAGAGACTAATCCGAGGTAAAAGCCGTGGACTTTAATAGCCTGTTAAAACTGATGGTCGACAAGGAAGCATCGGATCTTTTCATCACCGAGGGCGTGGCGCCCTCGATCAAGATACACGGGAAGATTATCCCCATCGGCAAAAAAGAACTCGATTCGGCTCAGGCCAGGGCACTGGTCGAAGGTATCATGAATGAGGATCAGAAACGGCAATTCAACACGAGTAAGGAGCTTAATTTCGCCATTTCTTCCGAGCAGGTTGAAGGCGCCCGGTTCCGGGTCAGCGCGTTTTATCAACGCGATGAAGTGGGCATGGTACTGCGTCGTATAGAGACCAAAATTCCCACGATCGAAGACCTTATGCTACCGCGGATTCTCAACCAGCTGGTCATGGAGAAACGCGGCATCATCATATTTGTCGGTGCCACCGGCACGGGTAAATCCACCTCGCTGGCGGCGATGATCGGACACCGCAACCGCAATAGTTCCGGCCACATTATCTCCGTCGAAGACCCGATTGAATTTGTCCATCAGCACGAGGGCTGCATCATTACCCAGCGGGAAGTGGGGATAGACACGGAATCCTTCGAGGTCGCGCTGCGCAATACCCTTCGCCAGGCGCCCGATGTCATCCTCATTGGTGAGATACGTACGGTGGAGACCATGCAAAACGCCATCACGTTCGCGGAAACCGGACATCTGGTGCTGGCGACGCTGCACGCAAACAACGCCAACCAGGCCCTCGATCGGATCCAGCACTTCTTTCCCACCGAAGCGCAAGGTCAGCTGTGGATGGATTTGTCCCTGAACCTCAGGGCCATGATCGCCCAGCAACTGATTCCCACCGCTGATGGCAGGGGTCGTCGCGCCGCCATCGAGATTCTGATCAATACGCCGCTGGCGGCGGATATTATTCGCAAGGGCGAAGTACACAAACTCAAGGAGCTAATGAAGCGTTCCACCGAACAGGGTATGCAGACCTTCGATCAGGCGCTCTACAAACTCTATGAGGAAGGTATTATTACTTATGAAGACGCCATCGCTTCGGCGGATTCCAAAAATGATCTGCGTCTGCTGATCAAACTCCAGTCGGAAACCGATGTCGATTACCTGGACGAGGCGAGTGATACGTTCTCCGTTTCGGAGGATGAAGACTCCGATCATGTGACCCTGTTTCGGCGCTGAATTCAGGCATAATCGGGGGAGGTCGCGAATTCCGGCTGCGCCAGCCAGCTCTCCAGAATAAGGCGGGCCGCATCGGCGTCCAGTGCGGTTTTACGTGGGCGCTTACCGGGTGTTCGCTTACCGGGTGTTGTTGTCGGCTCGAAAGCCCTGTCCAGTTTCGCGGTACGCGTGGACAGACGTTCGTCGAACATTTGCACTGGCATGCTGCTGCGTTCCCGAAGGCGTCGGGCAAATTTGCGCGCCCGAAGACAAAACTCACTCTCTGTACCATCCATATTGAGTGGCAGGCCGACGATCAGCACGTCGGCCTGCCATTGCGCGATAAAGTCCAGCAATTGTGGCCAGTCGGGCTGACCATCGCGGGCGGGAAATACTGTCAACGCGCGGGCGGAATGGGTTAGGGTCTGGCCAATGGCAACGCCAATTTGTTTGATGCCGTAATCGAAACCCAGGGCGGTCAGGGGTCCAGGTCGATGCTTGCTTTCAGGCGTGGCCGCCATGGCTGCTCAACTGGTTGAGATCAACACCCAGTTGGGCCGCTGCCGCCGCCGCGCGCTGGTCATAAGGGAGATCAAACAGAAAAGCGGGTTCCGTCGGGGTAATAAGCCAGGCGTTTTCCCGCAGTTCCCGTTCCAGCTGTCCTGGCCCCCAGCCGGCGTAACCGAGTACCATCAGGGAGTATTCAGGACCCTGGTTCGAAGCCAGGGCTTCGATGATGTCCATGGAGGTGGTGAGGCTGATTTGCTGGGTGACGGGTACGCTGGATTGCCACTGTTGTTCGGTGGCGCAGTGCAGAATAAACCCCCGCTGCTGATCGACCGGTCCGCCCAGAAGCAGCTGTTTTTGGCCGAGTTCCTCGGGACAGGGCAAGTCCATTTGCGCAAATACCCGACTCAGGGGCAGCTCAAGTGGCCGGTTGATCACCAGACCCATGGCGCCTTCGCTCGAATGCTCGCACACGTAGATGACAGTATGGCTGAAGTTCGGATCGACCAGGCCTGGCATGGCTACCAGCAGGCGCCCCCGCAAGCTGTCGTTGGTTTCTCGGGTATCGTTTTCCATACTCCAAGTATTGGTGCCGGGATCGCCTTTTACAAGGCTAATCCTAGCGCGTTCTCAGACTTTGATCAGCGGAAAAACGCCAGGTCTGGACAATTTCTATTTTGTCCCAGTCACGCATCTCCCGGGGAAAAGCCTGAAAGGGAGCGGCCAGGCGAACGGTCTCGACAGCTGCCTGATCAAGCACTGCATGGCTGGATCCGCGGACGATTTGTACTGACTCCACCGCGCCGTCGGGCAGGATGGTGACCGCCAGTTGTAACTCTCCAAACAGTCGCCGGCTTCGAGCTTCGGGCGGATAGTACCGATTACCGGTGGCTTCGACCTTGTCGATCCAGTACTTCAGGTAGGCGGCGTGATCGGCTTGCCGGGTGCTGGCGGAAGTCAGGCGCAGAATATTGGGCTCGGTACTTTGGGCCTGTCTTTGAAGGTCTAATTGCGCGTCCATGCTGCTGATGTCCTTGATGATCTTGGGAGCGATTTCCAGGTCGCTCTGGCCAACGGTTTGCTCACCGATGAGGACTTCCCGTTTTTCAACCCTGAGCTTGCCCTCGCTGGTCGTGAGCAAGCGCTCGCTGGGCACCGGGCTGGTCATCCTGGTGGCGGGAGCTTGCCAGTTATCTACCTCCCTGAGGGTTGCGGAGCTGTAGTCGGCCTTTTTGTCGGTGGTGATAAGGTCCCTTGCGCTCGGCGTCGGACTACTGCCCCGTTGGGCGGCCTGAGCGATGTGGGTGGCATCCTTGACCTGCTCCGTGCTCGGCTGCTGAGCCAGAGTGACCGCAAACACCGTGCCCTGGGGTAAGGGTTTCATAAATTCGAAGCCGACACCGAAGATCACCACGCCGTGTACCGCGACGGCCAGGAAACAGGCGAAGCCCAAACGGTCGAGGCCCTTCTGGGGGTCGGCAGGCGGGAAATAAGCAGCCACTCGTCTAGGCTTCCAGGTGTTTGGCTATGGCGGACATCAGCCTGCGCCCGATTTCGGCGGGCTGTTCCCGGTCGATTTCCCTGGCGCAGGTGGGGCTGGTGACATTAATTTCGGTCAAATAGTCGCCGATAATATCCAGTCCGACAAAAAGCAGCCCTCTTTTGCGTAATTCCGGTGCGACCTGTTCGGCGATCCAGCGGTCCCGGTCGCTGAGAGGCCGCACAATACCCGTGCCTCCGGCGGCAAGATTACCTCGCACTTCGCCCACTGCCGGCACGCGTGCAAGACACCAGGGGACCGGTTCACTATCGATCATCAGTACCCGTTTGTCGCCGTCGATGATTTCCGGGATATAGCGCTGGGCCATGATCGTTTGGGCGCCGTGGCGGGTCAGCGTTTCTATGATGACGCTGAGATTGGGATCATCTTCCCGAACGCGAAAAATACCGATGCCTCCCATTCCGTCCAGAGGTTTGTAGATGACGTCCCTGTGTTCCTTGTGAAAAGCCCTCAACCGTGTGGGATCGCGGCTTACCAATAGCGGTGGTGTGCATTGAGGAAACTGGGTGGCAAAAATCTTTTCATTGCAATCCCTGAGGCTCTGGGGGCGATTGACGACGAGCACTCCCTGATTTTGCGCGGCTTCCAGTATGTAGGTCGCATAAATGTATTCGCTATCGAAAGGCGGGTCCTTGCGCATCAGGACGCAGTCGAGGTCCGCCATTGGCCGATCCCGCACTTCGCCGAGTTCATACCATCGATTGGCGTCATCATAAACTTTCAGGGCTCGCTGGCGCGCTACGGCAACGCCATCCCTGAGCATCAGATCACACAATTCCATGTAAACCAGTGACCACCCCCGTTCCTGAGCCGCCAGCAGCAGCGCCAGGGTAGTGTCTTTTTTGAAATTTATGGCGCCAATGGGGTCCATTACAACGCCAATTGATATGCTCATTAGAGGTCCTTGTTCGGGTCCTTGCTGGGTTAATGACTAAACGGGCCGCTGCAGTCCGGGCGTGTTTTCCTCCCGGGTCTCGGCTCACGTATAAGATACCGCTTTATTGCCAACCCAGGGCGCTATGTAAGCTTTTTTGAGACATAATTACCCTAAAAAATCGGCTGTTATGGATAATATATCAATTATGTGTTAAAAGTTGTGACGTGATTGGAAGCAATATTTCCGGCATCTGAGTGCTCCTGTCGAGGTGGGTATGGCTGATAGCTATGAAGGCAAAAAAATAATGGTCATTGACGACAGCAATACGATCCGGCGCACCGCGGAGACGCTGTTGTCAAAGGCAGGCTGCGAGGTCATTACCGCGGTCGATGGTTTCGATTCCCTGGCGAAGATTGCCGATTCCTTGCCGGACGTTATTTTTGTCGACATCATGATGCCGCGGCTGGACGGGTATCAGACCTGCGCCCTGATAAAAAATAACGAGCAGTTCAAACACACACCGGTGGTAATGCTCTCCAGCAAGGATGGTTTGTTCGACAAAGCCAAGGGACGCATTGTCGGCGCCGACGAGTATCTGACCAAACCGTTCAGCAAAACCGAATTATTTACCGTACTGGATGACGTGCTGGCCAGGAAGGCCAATATTGAAGCCGCACTTGGCGAAGCTAGCGAAGTTTGACCGCAGCGGGTTGTTTTCCCGAGATTACCTGGATTCCGGTAAAAGACGATGGCAACGATACTGATTATTGATGATTCCCCGGCGGAAATTTTCAAACTGACCGAAATTCTCACCAAGCACAATTATCGGGTGGCATCATACGGTTCAGCGGAAGAAGGGCTGGCGGCTATCAGGCGTGATAATCCCGACGTGGTGCTCATGGATGTGGTGATGCCGGGCATGAATGGCTTTCAGGCGACGCGCCAGTTAAGTCGGGATGAGCAAACCCGCGACATTCCCGTGGTAATCATAAGCATGAAGGACCAGGAAACCGACAGAATATGGGGCGAACGCCAGGGAGCAAGAGCTTATCTGACCAAACCCGTGTCGGAAAAACAGTTATTAAACACCATCACACAGGTTGCGCGGCATTGACCGCGCGTTAATCACGATGGTTGAACGAACGGCCTTTGAAGTCATTCGAGAGCTGGAGCAACACTTTCACCAGGCCTCCAAGTCACTGCCTGCCCAGGTGGACTATAAACCCAGAACGGTGGTCTTGTGCTTTCGGGTAGCCGGTGTCGACCTGGCGATACCGCTCGACCAGGTTGCTGAAGTCCAGGAGGTGCCCGAATACACACATCTGCCCAGAGTCAAGGCGTGGATGCTGGGTGTGGCGGCGATTCGTGGCAAATTGGTGCCGATTATCGATTTCGCGGCTTTTTTTGGAGAGCAAAGAAAGCCCGTAGTCAGGAACCAGCGGATCGTCGTGGTTGTAGTGCAGACGAGTTATCTGGGATTGCTGGTTGACGATGTCATCGGCGTCAGGCATTTCGAAAGCGACCAATACTCACTGGTGGGAAAGCAGGCGCCGTCCTTTATCGAGTCCTACGTCAATGGCTGTTACACGGACGAATCGGGTAAGCCAAAGTTTATGTTTCGCCCGTTTAAACTTGTCGAGGACGAGCGTTTCTGTAATGTGGCAATGTAAGGCGATGATGGCGATTGAAGAGTTGATAATTCGAAGCCGGGGAGATTGAATCATGAATGCAGCTACAAGGAAGTCTAAAGCCAGTCCGCTGGTGATTGCCCTGGTGGCAACCATGGCGATGTTGGTGGCCTACCTTGTGTTCGCTTTTATAACGGGCACCGACAAAACCGGGTCCCAGGCGCGCAATATCTCCACAGCCAAGGAACTCAGCACGCTGGTCGCGACCTTGCCGCCGCTGGCGGCGCGCGCGAGTGAGGGTGACGAAAGCGCTTTCACCGAGCTGGAGAATCTGCGCAGCGGGGTCAATAACAAGCGTAATGCGCTGCATGCTGGCCTGGCTTCTGGTAATAACCAAGGCGTGCTCGGAGGTTTCGGTAAAGCCTGGGAAGCGGTCGATCAACACCTGGCGCGCTTGCTGATTAGCGAAAATGCCGCTGTCGCCCTTGGTCAACTCAGCGCCCAACTCGAAGCCAACCACGCCGAACTCCAGACTCATTTAACCGCGGTGATCGAGCATGTGCTGGCGAGCCGTTCCACGACCCGGCAGGCAGCACTAGCTCAGGCGCAATTGTGGCGACTTGAGCGTATTCGCGCGGCGTTGCGCCCGGGTCGCGAGATGATTGACCCCGAGCTGTTAGTGCGCGATGTCGAGTTATTCAATCGCGTGGTTACCGGTTTTAAGGATGGTGATGCCGAACTGGGGTTAACGCGACTGGGGCTGTCCAACATCCAGGCCAGTCTCACTCGAGTAGAGCAGCTTTTCAGCGGCATCGCCGAAGGCATTCAGCCCTTGCGGAGCTCCAGGGATGCGGTGATGGCACTGCCCGGCGAGTCCGCTTCCCTGATGGCAGCGGCTCCTGCCCTGATCCGGGAGAGCGTCGGACTGGTTGACAGTATCAGGGTGCTGGAGCAAAAGGACGGTGCCTACGGCAGTCCTGAAATCACCGTTTACGTCGGCATTTTTCTGCTGATCGGCCTGACCCTGCTCGGGCTCATTTTTTACCTCGGCACCCGCAGTCGCCTACAGGAATCCGCCGAAGCCAATCGTGTCAATCAGGACGCAATCCTGCGCTTGCTGGATGAAATCGAAGGCCTTGGCGAAGGCGACTTGACGGCGCAAGTGACGGTCACTGAAGGGTTTACCGGCGCCATTGCCGATGCCATCAACCTCACCATTGCCCAACTGCGTGAACTGGTATCGCGTATCGTTGATACCGCCGCGAAAGTGTCTGCTTCGGCCAACAGTACCCGGTCGACGGTCGCCCAGCTGACCGAGCTGTCGGAGCAGCAGGCGGAAGAAATCGCCGGTGCGTCGGCAGCGATCAATGAGATGGCCACAACCATTGATCAGGTTTCGGCCAATGCCGCCGAGTCCGCCGCCGTTGCCCACCGTTCGGTGTCAATTGCCAACAAGGGTGCTGTCGTGGTGCGCAGCACTATCGCCGGCATGGACAATATTCGCGGCCAGATTCAGGACACCGCCAAGCGGATTAAACGCCTGGGGGAAAGCTCGCAGGAGATCGGCGATATCGTTTCCCTTATCAACGATATCGCCGATCAGACCAATATTTTGTCACTCAATGCGGCGATTCAGGCGTCGATGGCCGGTGATGCGGGGCGAGGCTTCGCCGTGGTCGCTGACGAAGTCCAGAGACTAGCGGAGCGTTCGGCCAATGCAACCAAGCAGATCGCCGCCCTGGTTAAAACAATTCAAACCGATACCTACGAGGCGGTGTCCTCCATGGAGCAGACTACCGCCGAGGTGGTGGCAGGCGCTTCGCTGACGGAGGATGCGGGAATCGCGCTGAGTGAAATCGAGACCGTCTCGACGAATCTGGCGGAGCTCATTCAGGATATTTCAACGGCGGCGCGCCACCAGGCAACCACCGCGGGTCACATTTCCAAAACCATGAACGTCATTCAGGACATCACCTCCAAAACCCTGGAAGGTACCAGCAGAACCGCGTCCTCGGTGGACGAGTTGGCGGAAATGGCCATTGAACAACGTGAGTCCGTTTCCGGATTCAAACTGCCCGAGCAGAGTTTGTCGGGGCTGCTGCGTCCGGAACTATATATCTCCCCCGAGCCGCCGGAACGCAAAGATGGGGCCATCAAGTCGCGCTCGCGAGTCGGGTCGCAAATCGCTGATGGCGGTGGTTCGAAAAATCCATTCAAGCCACCAGCTTCGCAATCCCCACCCGCTGACCGGCAATTGCCAGGTGGCGCGGAAAATATAGAGGAAACAGAGGAAATAGAGGAATTCATCCCCGTCCGTAAGGCGCCGGCACACGTCCAACAGGTGTTGGCTGAAAATAGCGCCGTCATGGACGAAATGGACTACCTGTCGGAGATGGACGACATAGATGAGATGGATGAAGATCTGGCGAGCCTGGAGGAAGCGCCGGCGACAGTGAAACGTACTTTTGCCGCCGGTCTGGAGGCGGAACTAGCCAGCATTGACCTGGATGAATTCGATCTGGAGCCGGAGCTCAAGGCGAAAGAAGTGTCCTGAGTCCGGAGACACTACGATGCCGCAATCCATTCACCCTCCCCTGCAACCAGCAGGCCTCAATTTGAACGGGCGTCAGTTGCGCCTGTGGCGGGATCTGCTCGAAAGGCGCACCGGTGTACAGATGGCCGGGCGTCAGCAGGATGGCATACGCTCGGAGATAGTCCGCAGGATGACGGCGGGCGGATGGACCGATGCCGATTATTATTTCAGAAGTCTGGATACGGTGGATGGAGCAAGAGAATGGGGCCTTCTGCTAGATCGACTGCTGGTGAAGGAGACGAGATTCTTCCGTCATCAGGCCTCCCATGATTTTGTCAGCGAGAAGATCGCCTCCCTGGCCACGAATCGCATGGCGCCGATTCGTTTATGGAGCGCTGGCTGTGCCAGCGGAGAGGAAGCCTACAGCCTGGCGATGGATGCGGCGGAAGCTTTCGCCAGGGTCCGGCGAAAGGATAACTACTATGTCGTGGCAAGCGATATCAGCAGCGAGGCTGTCAACCGAGCGCGGCGAGCTGTTTACCCTGCTTCCGCATTGACTAATTATCCCGAATTATTGGACCGGTATTTTAGAAGCCATGGCCGAAACAGCATTGAAGCCGTGGAGTCTCTGAAACAGCATGTCACTTTTTATACGCAAAACCTTCTCGACCGGGAAAGCCGTTACCACGGGCAAATGGATTTCATCTATTGCCAGAACGTGTTGATTTATTTCAAAACCTGGCGCCGCCGGGAGCTGATTAATTATTTCAGCGACTGTTTAAAGCCAGGGGGATGCCTGGTAATCGGGCCCGGGGAAATAACAGACTGGCGGCCGCAAAATCTTGTTCGACTGAATGTGCCGGACGTTCAGGTCTACGAGAAACGGCACAATTGTGAATAACGACAAACTTCAGGATCGCCAACTGACCGGGGAGCCTAACTTCCACGGCCTGGAGTGGCTGATCACGGAAGTAGAGAGTAGCCTGAGTGATGCGCGACACTTCCTGACTCGCTACGCGGAACATCAGCAGGAAGATCAGTTGCAGCTGTGTCTCGATCATATTCATCAGGTCACCGGTTCATTGCTGATGGCGCAATGTCATGGCGGGGCATTGCTGAGCGAGGAAATGGAATTACTGGTCGGCGCCTGCCTGGAGGGCGATGTCGTCGCTGACAAGGCCGTGATCGAGCTGCTGGGGCGGGCAAGTCTGGAACTCCCTGACTATCTGCGGCAGTGCATCCACAAGGGTTTTGACCAGCCAGCGTTTCTAATCAAGGTGCTCAATGACCTGAGAGCCACCAGACGTGTGCCGCTGGCGTCGTTAAGTCCCTTCTTTCGACCCAACCTGGCAATAATCAGTGGTCCGCAATCGGTCAATCGAAGTAAGGTTGCGCCACACGAAGAGGCGCTGAAGGAATTTACCGACAAACTCGGGCAGCTGTATCAATACGCGCTTTTATCCCTGACGCGGGGCGACGACGAAGCGACAAATGTCAGAAAGCTCAACAAGATCCTGTTTCGACTCAAGGAAGTAACCGCGGGCAGCAAGCTGGAATGGTTGTGGCTGGTCGCCGCCGGCGTGCTTGAAGGCGTTGCCTCTGGCGGGTTGGCGCGCGGCAGGGCGATAAACAGCCTGCTGTGGGAACTCGGCGGGTTGGTACGCAAGCTGTCAAATCAGGGCTTGCGGGCCTGCGAGGATAGCTATCCAGAAAACCTGCTGAAGAATCTCCTTTACTACGTCGCCACCGCTGATAGCAGCCTGCCCAGGCTGGTCCAGCTGAGAGAGACTTTCAAGCTGGAACAGGCACTACCGGCTGGCGCCCTTGTGAGTGTGGTCGGCGGACTGGTGCCCGGCTTTGATCGACAGGTGATCGTGGAGCTCGTGCGAGCGCTGGGGGACGAGCTGGACGAAGTTAAAACACGGATCGATTCCCTGGTTCGCGAGGGACGAAGCCTGGAAGAAGTCGGGGAGCGTATTCCCCCGATATTAAAGCGCGTTGCCGATACCCTGGCCATGGCAGGTCAACCCAAGTTGCGAAAATCCGTCACTGATTTGAGTGAGCGTATTCAGACCTGTGACTGGCAAAGTCCGACCCTCGCGGAGCGTGAATTAACGGAACTGGCGACATCCGTGCTGGGGATAGAGACAGCGCTTCAGTCATGGGCAAGCCATTATCGGCCAGGCGGTGTCATGGAGGACCTGGTAGCCGAGTCCAGATATCTCAATGACCAGGCCCACTTGTCACTCGTTCGCGAAATGCGAAATAACCTGGAGGCCATCAAGGATTCGATTATTGGTTTTATTTCGTCCCAGTGGGATCGTAACTATTTGCAGGATATACCTGCCCTGGTTAAGAGTATTCACGGGGCGATGTCGGTTGTGCGGATGAAGCGTCCGGCCCGAATAATTGCCGGTCTGGGCACCTACATCCACCAGGAGTTGATCACCACGGTATCGGCACCGGAGTGGGAGCGATTGGATCAGCTCGCCGACGTCATCACTGCCCTCGAGCATTTTCTGGAAGTGGTGAGTTTCGATACCGAACTCGAATTGCAGGAACCGCTGGGCAAGGCGGAAAACGCGCTCGGTGTTCTGGGGTATTTCGCGCAGGATGACACGGTTATGACCGTTGTCCGGGATTTGGAACCACTCAGGGTCAGTACCCAAGCGGAGCTGGAAGACGGGCACGCGGACCTGGATGGACAGAGCATTGCCGAAACCTGGGTTCAGGAGAGCCTCGATCCGGATACGCCGCTGGCTATCGAGGGCGAAGTCGGCGGTGAAGACACCATGAAAACCGGCATTGTCAATGAAGGCGATAAAGACGACGAAGTAGATGACGAGTTAAGGGAAATATTTGTCGAGGAGGCCAGGGAAATTTTAACGAACCTGGGGTCAAGTTACCCGGGCTGGTTGGCCCACAGGGACGATGCCGGCGCACTGGCGCAGGTGCGGCGCGGTTTCCATTCCCTGAAAGGCAGTGGCCGCATGGTCGGCGCGCGCTTGATCGGAGAACTGAGTTACGCCGCCGAACACATGTTTAATCGCGTTATCGACGGCAAACTGAAGCTGGATGGTGAGGGCGAAGCGATCGTCGGCAGGGCGCTTCAGGTGCTACCGGGCATGGTGGACGACTTCTCCAGGCGTCGGCAAAGTCAGGATGAGTTGGCGATCGAATCGCTAATCGAGGCCATACAGGCTTATATGGACGGTGGCCAATCAGCGGCCGTGGTTGATTTCCTGCCTGGGGCTACCGAACCGGCCCCACAGGAAAAGCAAGACACTCAGCCGGATATTCCGGCGCATGCGGAGCTAGAGGAAACGGCAACCGGAACAGAGATCGTAGAAACACAGAAGCCGCTAACACCGGAAGAAACCTCGGTGTTGCTGGATTCCGCCGGACAAGGGCGCTATCACCCGGAACTGATCGAGGAAACTCCATCCGAGGGTGTGGAGTGCGTGCGCGAACCGATACCGCCGGATTCAATTTCCGAGCGCATGGAACCGGCAGTGGATGATTTTGAACACAGCCTGATCGAGCATGACGATACCGCCGATGATGAGCTCACCGAAATTTTTCGAGAAGAGGCCCGAGCGTACCTGGAAGAGCTGAAAGGCCTGTTTGCCCTGCTCGAGGCGCCTTCGGAGAACATGCATGAAGATGCCACCCGCATGCTGACGGTGTTCCACTCGCTGAAAGGCAGCGCTCGCCTGATTGAGCAGCAAACCCTGGCGGAACTGGCCCAGGGACTGGAGAGACTGGTCAAGAAAATCGCCAGAGCAGTCGTGGTGCTTGATGAGCCGGTCAGAGCGGCCATAAAAGAGGGTCTGGATGCGATTGATGCCGAGATCGAACATATTAGCGATGACAGCGCGTATCCGCGGCACGGGTCGCTGCTTGAGCGCATCGCGCTGCTGGCCGAGACGCGCGCGGACAAACCGGAAGCCCCTGGCTTCTCTGCCCTCAAAAGGATGTTGGCAAACGGCCTGGAGCTGATTCTCGATAGTGGTGACTTGCTGGCTGCCTGGCGGCAGTGCCCGCGCTTGACAGGTGCACAGCCGGCGGGTTTGCTGGTGGAACTGCGAGAGCTCCTTGCCGCCGCCGAAAGCGCCGGTATGGGTGACATGTCGCGGCTCGCCGGCAGCTACGCCGATGCTCTGGAGGCAGTCATCGACAACCGGGCCGCCTGGACCGATGCGGTATGCTCCCGCTTCGGTGCCGCCAGCGACACGTTGCTCGCGATGATTGACGCATTTGTTGCCGATCAAGTTTCGGACTGCGATGCGCAATCCCTGATTGAAGCTCTTAACGGGATATCCGGTTCCGCCGGCATTAGCGAAATCGGCATCGAAGACAAGGGCCGGGAACAACCTTTGGTCGCTGCGACAGGAGACGCAGGAGGCCAGGAGCCGATCCCGGAATCGGTGCCCGCAACGGACGATCTGGACCCTGACATTCTGGCGATCTTTGCGGATGAGGCGGAGGAACTTCTCGAACAGATTGAACACGCCATACAGTCTTGGCGCGAAAATCCAGTTAGTGACGAGCAGCACGAGGCGTTGGTCCGGGAACTGCACACCTTCAAGGGTGGAGCGCGAGTTGCGGGACTGACCCGGCTTGGCACATTGAGTCATGAGTTTGAAACCTACATAGAAAACTGGGCCCGACAAAATACGAAGCCCAGCGAAGTCTTTTTTGAAGATCTACTCGCTGGTTACGATGCCCTTGCCACGCAGCTCGAGCGCGACAAGGCAGTGCTTGCAAGGATTGCCCAGGCGCCTGATCCAAAAGATGCCGATAGTCCGTTGATATCCGAGCCTGGGCGGAAACCGGATACGGAGCTCATCGATCCGGAACTGGACGAGCTAGCCGCGCGGGTATCGTTACCCGTCACTGAAATTCACCGGGCTCAACCCGAACAGGAGACGGGCTTGAGCCTGGTGGCCGAGCCCGGGTCGGAACCTCCGAGGGCTGCGCAGCCGGTAAGCACGCTCATTCCCGCGTCCGTCGGCAGTCCCTCGATGCCCGCCGCGCCCATTGAAACCCAGGAAATGGTCAGAATTTCCGCGACGGCCATCGATGAGCTGGTGAATCTCGCCGCGGAAAGTAGCATTACCCGTGGACGTATTGAGCAAAATATCCAGGATTTCGGCAGGTCGCTCGATGAAATGGAAGCGACCATCATTCGCCTCCAGGGCCAGGTCGCCCAGATGGACAGGGAGACCCAGGCGCAGATTGCCTACAGACGTGAACAAATCGAATTGTCCGATGAGTTCGAGGATTTCGACCCACTGGAAATGGATCGTTACTCTCAGTTCCGGCACCTCTTTAGCGCGCTGCAGGAGTCGGCGGCCGACTTGCGCGATGTCCGGGAAACCCTGCTGGGCGATGTCAAATCCGCGGAACTTTCTCTCGCCCAGCAGGCCCAGGTAAATGCCGATTTGCAGGAAAATCTCTTGCAAACCAGGCTCGTGCCCTTTAATCGTCTCGTGCCCCGTTTGCGGCGAGTGGCCCGCCAGGCGGCAGCGGACCTGAACAAAAAAGTGTCCCTGCAATTTGACAACACCGAGGGCGACCTCG
Organism: Porticoccaceae bacterium; assembly: GCA_040235495.1. Taxonomy (GTDB): domain Bacteria; phylum Pseudomonadota; class Gammaproteobacteria; order Pseudomonadales; family Porticoccaceae; genus HB2-32-21. The sequence goes on along the minus strand of JBECKV010000138.1, from coordinate 3,012 downwards.
ATCGCAATGTGCTCAATAAAATTATGGGGCCGCTGGAACATATGTTGCGCAACGCCATCGATCATGGTCTGGAGGATTCCGAGACAAGGTTGCGCCAGGGCAAACCCGCCGAAGGCAAGATAGCGCTTAATTTTGGCCGGGAAAGCAGTGAGATCACCATTCGGATGGTGGACGATGGCAAAGGTATCGACACCGAAGCGGTACGAAAGCGCGCTGTCTCCCGGGGTTTAATTCTCGATAACGCCGGTCTCACCGATGCCGAGTTGTTACAGCTGATTTTTCTACCGGGTTTCAGCACATCGGAAACGGTCAGCCAGGTGTCCGGCCGTGGCGTTGGGCTCGACGTGGTGGTTAACGAAGTGCGCGATCTGGGTGGAACGGTCTCGGTATCTTCAAGGATGGGAGCCGGTGCCGAGTTCAGTATTCGCGTACCGTTCACACTGTCCGTCAATCGCGCGTTGATGGTACGTGATGGCGGCGAGCGCTACGCTCTGCCGCTCAATACCATTGCCGGGGTCGTGCAGGTGACCCATAGCGAACTGGAAGCCTACAAGGCCGAGGAAGCAAAAAGCCTTTATTACGGTAACCAGGCCTATCGTATTTGCGAACTGCGGGATCTGCTCAATATGGCCAAGCCCGAGACATGGCATGCTCCGACCGGTAAAGCATCCCTGGTTCTGGTGGCGACGGAAAACACCCGCTACGCCGTGCAGGTCGACGCTCTCGAAGGCAGTCACGAAATCGCCATCAAAAATCTCGGTTCGGTGTTTAATCATATAAGAGGCCTGTCCGGTCTTACCATCATGGGCGACGGCCGGGTGGTTGTAATCCTTGATCTGGTGGCTCTGCTGCGCAGCCAGGGCGGACTGGAATTTACCGGCCCCAGTGGCCGGGTCTTGCCCCTTGAGCGTGCCCCAAGCCGGTTGGCGGCAGGGGAAGCTTCGCTCGAAACCGTCGATGGACACGCTAAAACCGTCATGGTGGTGGATGATTCCGTGACTGTGCGCAAGGTGACTTCGAGGTTTCTGGAGCGGGAGGGTTTTGAGGTGGTTACCGCCAAGGACGGTGTCGAGGCGATGGATCTGCTCAATGACCTGCGTCCGGATTTACTATTGCTCGACATTGAAATGCCGCGCATGGATGGCTTTGACGTCGCGCGCAACGTGCGTAATAGCGCGGAGCTATCGAGCTTGCCGATAATCATGATTTCCTCGCGTTCGGGCGCCAAGCACCGCGAAAGGGCGTCGGCCTGTGGGGTCAATCACTTTCTGGGCAAGCCCTACCAGGAAGAAGAACTGTTATCCCTGATCACTGATACGATGGGCTTGTAGGCCATGAGCCAGGCACCTGATCTGCCCCTGCGTTGCAGTGTTTTGCTGGCGGATGCCGAGCAGCGTTACACCGTCAAAACGGCGTTAAAGGAATGCGGCCACGCCCTGGTGTTCTGCAGTGATGTCGCCGAGTCAGTAGTCAACGCGAGTCATTATATTGATGTCTATTTCACGCGGCGCTCAGCGTCCGGCTCGCGGCACGTTCGATTACCGGCACATGGCTACACCCTGGAACTTGATCATATCCCCGGGATCAACAGCGCCGATTTCGTGGCCTGGAAAGCGGATATCAGAGCCCGGGTGGACGAAATTGTGCAACGGCACGATGCTGAACGTGCCGATTGCCAGGCATCGCGAGTCTGGCTGCTGGCGGCGTCCGCCGGGGGCCTGAAGGCGGTGACGGAATTTTTACGCCATACGATACCGCTGACCAATGGCAATGTGGGATTTATTTACGCCCAGCATATTGAATCAAGCCACGTGAGTCAGCTGGTAAGAATGGTCAGGAGGCAGACCCCGTGGCAGGCGGAACTGGCGCAGGAGAGCAGTGTTGTCAAAGGCGGGGTTGTGACCGTTGTGTCTCCCGACTATGGCGTCAGCTTTGCCGAGGATGGTCGAATAACCCTCAATCAGCCAGATGCGGCCGATCGATATCGGCCAAGCATTGACGGATTATGCCGCGAACTAGCCCGTCATTATGGGGCGGCCTGCGGCATGATCGCATTTTCCGGCATGGGTGATGATGGTGTCGACGGCAGTCGGGCAATCATTGCTGGCGGCGGCGAAGTTTGGTTGCAGTCGCCGGATAGCTGCGAGGTATCCGCACTGCCGGAGGCGATTCTCAGGCGGGGAGCCTTTGATGCCTGCGCGGACGTCGCCAGTCTGGCGAAAAAATTTGGCGATCTGAGTGCTGGTCGAAGCTTGGAGAAGTGCCGACAGTGAGCGGTGTCGTTGATGAACTCTTGTCCAAAGCGCAGCGGGAAGTCGCGGCACTGTTTTTGCCCTTGTCCTGCGATACCCTGCTGGTGCCCATGGCAGCGGTGGCCGAGGTCACCAACGAGCAAATGCCCATCAAGCCCATGGGTCACCCGGATAAGCGGTTTTACGGCTGGATAAACTGGCGCGGGCAGCAGTTACCACTATTGTCGTTTGAGGCGCTATCAGGCCATGAGCGCTTCCCCTACTCGGCTGATTCCCACGTGGTGATTCTCAACGCCGCGGGCGCGGCTCGAAATCATGGGTTTTACGGCTTGTTGATTCAGGGCTATCCGCAGCGCATTGATATCGCGGATTCCGAGCATATGCGTCCGGAGGTGAGATTGACGGACAGGCCGGGAGTCCTTTACGAACTCATCATTAACGGCGAGTTCGCCTATATTCCGGACTTTGAGTACATGGAATCGGCGGTAGCCGAGGCGCCCGTGTCTACCCTGGGGGGGTGACCACCCCCGCCCCCCCCTCCCCTTGTCCGGGCTGTAATTGGCCCATCGCTTCTCGCGGCGTTTTCAGCGCTTGGGAGGCCGTTACGAGGCCATTATGCGAGGCCGTTAATTATGCGACGCCGTTAATCGTCTCGCACCGGCCGGCGTTGGGATGAATCCGATGGGCTGTGAGTTATTTCGCCAGACGGGTGTCTGTTTCGCGACCAGCCTGACTAAATCCCGGATCTCATGATTAGCGA
>JBECKV010000108.1:0-11541 GCA_040235495.1 Porticoccaceae bacterium | reverse complement strand
GTGAGGGATTTTTCCAGGGTGCCGGCGCCGCCCACTTCCACCACCTGATCAACGCCGAGACCATCAGTGAGTTTGAGGACGGTTTTTTCCCAGTCCGGATCCGTGTTGTAGTTAATGGTCTGCCAGGCGCCGAGGGCTTTTACCCGCTCCAGTTTTTCGTCGCTGCTGGAGGTGACGATGGCGCGGGCGCCGTGCATCACGGCAAATTGCAGACCGAAAATGGAGACACCGCCCGTGCCTTGCAGCAGGACGATATCGCCAGCCTTGAGGCCGCCTTTGACGACCATGGATTGCCAGGCGGTGAGGGCGGCGCAAGATAAAGTCGCGCCTTCTTCAAAGCTCATGTAATCGGGCAGTGCCACCACACCGAGTTCATCGACCACGATTTCTTCGGCCAGGACGCCATCCAGTGCGCCACCCAGGGCACTTTGCATGACATCGGCGGTGATCTTGCCGTCCAGCCAGCGCTGAAAGAAAGTGGTAATCACCCGGTCGCCGGATTTAAAACGGGTGACTTCCGAGCCGGTTTCGACGACTTCGCCACAGCCGTCGGAGTTGGGAATCAAGGGCAGTTTGCCACCCATGCCGCCAAACAGGACGGTCATTAGATCCCGGTAGTTGAGGGACGATGCCCTGATACGCACGCGCACCTGGCGGGCGCCGAGGGCGGCGGGTTGCCGCGTTGTAAGGCTGAGGGCATCGATCCCCCTGGTCGTGATTTCGTAGGCTTTCATGGTTTTTCTCCGGCTGGCATGGTTTTTCTCCGGCTGGGACTGTTTCCAGTCGCCTTTTTGGTAGCGTTATTCGGGCCTGGCTTTTAATTTTTACTTGTACATATCCGCGACCAGGGCGATATCCCGCCCCAGTTCCAGGGCGTTGGGCAGGGGCATGTCCGCGCCGCGGCGAATCAGTTGTTTCGTCAGCCACAGGGCATTGTGATCGTAGCCCGCCAGCCGTTCGGCGATGGCCGTGGCGGTGTTTAACAGTTCATCCGCGGCAACGATGCGGTTGATCATACCGAAATTCAGCGCTTGTTCCGCAGTGATGTTCTCGCACAGGGTCAGCAGTTCAAAAGCCGCCTTGCGGCCGATCTGGTGCACCAGGGGTGGCGACACGCCAGCGGCGGGCATGCCCAGTTTGACTTCCGGATAGCCGAATACCGCGTTATCCGCGGCCACCACCATGTCGCAGCTGATGGCCAGATTACAGCCCCCACCCAGGGCATAACCGTGTACCGCGGCAATCATGGGCGTATCGAGGGTGACCAGTTGCTGATAAAAAGCAATGCTGTGATTGACGCTGTCGGCGATCTCGCGCGGCGTCGGGGATTTCCCCAGGTCCGACAGATCCGCGCCGGCGCTAAAGGCCCGGCCCTCGCCGGCAATGACGATCACCGCGACTCCCGGGTCCTTATCGGCCGCGTACAGCGCCGCCGATATTTCATCGGACAGGGTTTTATTCAGCGCGTTGAGTTTTTCGGGCCGGTTAAGGGTCAGGAAACGTATCGGGCCCCGGTCCCGAACCAACAGGGTTTCAGTCGCGCTATCGCTATGTTTATCAGCCATGGAGTTTATTCCTTCCAGGATGGGGGAGCATTCAATAGGGTTCGAATAAAGACGCTTGAATATAGAGGTTTTTAAAACCCGATGGTACGGCCTCCCGAGCCAATACCCGCTGGTTCGCGCTGCTGCTTCCCCGAGTCAGTCAATTTTTCAGCGGCGCTCGCTCCTCAGCGCCTGGCCACACCCGTTTTTTGAGCCTGGAGGTGGCCTGAGGCGGGACTCATGACGCCTGTTTTTTGGCGGCAAACCGGGTTTGATCGGTCACCAGGATGCCCTGGTCTTCGAGCGCTTTGATTTCCGCCTCGGACAGGTTCAGGTATTGCCTCAACACTTCGCTATTGTGGTCGCCGCGGTGCGCTGCCCTGAGATCGAGCTGGTCCGGGAAATCGGAAAAACGGAACGGGAACCCCGGTACCTCAAACTCGCCAAATTCATCGTCCCTGATCGTGCGCACCGTGCCTCGGGCGCGGTGATGGGGGTGTTCGATGGTCTGGCCGATATCCAGCACCGGGGCGTAGGGCACCCGGTGTTGATCAAATTTGGCAAGGGCCTCGGCCGTGGTGTCGTGGCTGGCTATCCAGTCATTGATCAGCGTAATCACCTGGTTCCTGTTACGGACACGATCGCCGTTATCGGCAAAGTCCGGGTGGCGAGCCAGGTCTTCCCGGTCCATGGCGGCGCACAGCTGGCGCCACTGCCGGTTGGTGGGGCAGGCGATGGCAATATACTCCCCGGCGTCCTTGCCATTGAAAATGCCCAGCGGCGCGCCAGCCCCCAGGTGAGAACCCGTGCGGCCGGGATTGATCCCGCCATTGGAAGCGCTGTAAAGCTGGACATTCAGATCATGGCAATGGTAGTAGCTATCGAGCAGGGAGATATCCAGGTGCTGGCCGCGGCCGGTTTTCTCACGGTAAAGCAGGGCGCAGGCGATGGCGCCCAGACCGTGTACGCCGGTCATGACATCGCCGATGCCCAGCCCCGGCAGTGAAGGGGGCCGGTCTGGCTCGCCGATCACGTGGGTAACGCCCGACATTGCCTGGGCGATAAAGTCGTAGCCGGGTCGTGAAGCCAATGGCCCGGTTTGCCCAAAAGCGGAAATGGAACACATCACCAGTCCGGGATTAATGGCCGACACGGTGTCGTAATCCAGCCCCATGCGGCCGATGGCGCCTGGGGCGAAATTTTCCACCAGTACGTCCACTTCCTTGATCAGCGCCTTGATGATCGCCAGCCCCTCGGGCTTTTTGACATCGATAAACAGACTTTTCTTGCCCCGGTTTTGCTGGATATAAAAGCCACTGCGCTTGTTGCGCATCAGGGGGAAGGCATAGGTCATATCGCCTACCGGAGGAATTTCGACCTTGATGACTTCGGCGCCCATTTCCACCATCAGGCGGGTGGCGGTCGGCCCGGCCAAAGCATGAGTGAAGTCCAGGACTTTGTAGCCGTCGAGTACGTGTTTGAGTCCCGGGTTATGGGTCGATTTGTCATTCATGGCGATTTCCTGTCGTTATTATCCAGTCGGGTTTCGGTAAGTTATCCTGCTAGTATAGGTCGGCCTTTGGGTTTGGCGACAATCCCGTCTAAGGGTATATTCCTGTCTAAGGGCATATTCCGGTATCAATACCCGCGATGATAAATTTGATAAATAACAGGGCGCAATTCCGGTGCACATACTGAATGACTCTTTCAGGCGCATGGTTGCCGAGCGGCTGGCGGCCTTTCCCAGTCAAAGTCGTGCCAGTGAGGGTTTAAGACATGCCGCCGTGGGCCTGATCATGGTGGCGTGCGGTGAGGGTCGGGGCGCCATCGTCCTGACCCGCCGCTCGTCCAGGCTCAGGGCTCATAAAGGCCAGTGGGCCTTACCGGGTGGGCGTATTGACGCCGGCGAAAGCGCCGGGGAAGCGGTATTGCGCGAAACCGGCGAGGAAGTCGATTTGCATCTTCCGGCGGAAAATATTCTGGGGGTGCTCGATGATTACCAGACCCGCTCCGGCTACCTGATTACGCCCGTGGTGGTCTGGGGCGGTGTCGATGTCACCCTGCGCGCCAACCCCGATGAAGTGGAGTCCATACACCTGGTCGGCTTCGAAGAGCTCAACCGGCCCGATTCTCCGGTTTTTCTGGAGATTCCGGAAAGCGACCGACCGGTAATTCGATTGCTGGTGGAGGACAACTTCGTTCATGCGCCGACCGCGGCGGTGATGTATCAGTTTCGGGAGGTCTGTCTGCACGGGCGCCATACACGGGTGGACCATTTCGAGCAGCCGGTTTTTGCCTGGAAATAATACTGACGGCGGCAATTAACCAAGACCAGCAAGAAATCAAGACCAACAAGAAATAAAGACAAGCTAGCGACTTCATTATTAATTACAGGGAATCAGCGTTATGGCACAAGCACAATCAATCCTTTCGGGCATAAAAGTCATCGAAATATCCACCTTTGTATTCGGGCCGGGCTGCGGTGCGATCATGTCGGATTTTGGTGCCGATGTGATCAAGGTGGAGTCTCCCGGCATCGGCGATCCACTACGCCATGCCCACAAATCACCACCGTTCATGCCGCTGGATTTCCCCTATATCTGGCAGCAGGATAATCGCAACAAGCGCAGCCTGGTGCTCGACCTGAAATCCGACGAAGGCCTGGAAATTCTGAAAAAACTGGTGCGCGGTGCCGACGTGCTGATTACCAATTTTCCGCCCAAGGTGCTGGCAAGTCTGAAAATCCGTTACCAGGATCTGGCGGCTGAAAATGAGCGTCTGATCTACGCCCAGATCACGGGCTACGGGGAGGAGGGCGAGGATGCCAACACCCCCGGGTTTGATGGCAACGCCTACTGGGCGCGTACCGGGCTGATGGATATCGTGCGCACCGCCGATAGCGAACCGACCCTGCCGGCGCTGGCCATGGGCGATCACCCCAGCGCCATGACCCTCTACGCGGCGGTCATGACCGGGCTGTTTCAGCGGGAAAAAACCGGCAAGGGGGCCAAGGTGTACAGCAGTCTGATGGCCAACGGCCTGTGGGCCGGGGCCAGCAACCTGTCCGGCGTGCTGGCCGGGACGCCACCGGCAAAACGCATGCGCCCCAGTGCGCCGGGTAATGCGCTGGTCAATCATTACCAGACCCGGGACGAGCGCTGGTTGTCGCTGATCGTATTGCAGGAAGATAAAAACTGGCCAAAATTTGTCGAGGCCATCGAACGGCCCGAATTGGCCGACGACCCCCGCTTCAGTGAGACCAAAAACCGCCATAAAAATGGCCGCGAACTGGCGCCGATCCTGCGTGAGGTATTTGCCGCGCGGGATTATGCCGAATGGCGTCAGCGACTTCGCGACCACTCCATTACCTTTAGCGTGGTCGCGACATTCGAGGACGTGGTGGATGATCCCCAGGCCTTGCTGAACGATATGATCATTGACGTGGAAGGTCATGCCTGGGGCCGCGGGCAGCAGATCAACAGCCCTTTCTGGGTACAGGGTTCGCCCAAGGTCCCGGCCAGGCTGGGACCGGAACTGGGCGCCAATACCCGCGAAATCCTCAAGGACCTGGGTTATGACGAGGCCAACGTCGAGCAGCTGGCTGCCGGTGGTGTCGTCCAACTGGCCGGCTGAGCTTGTCGAGGTGGGCAAATCTCCCTTTGGTTGATCCAGATGGGGGTCAATGTCCGCGGCCGGAGGCTATAGTTTCCTGGTACTGGCGCTTAGGCGTCGGGTACTCCGTCGTTTCTGTAGGTCAAGTGTTGAAACGGCGGACGTCATTCATAGTGTGTATACCAGGCTTGAGCAGGGCCTGGATGGGACGTAAGCCTGACTATGTCACAACCCATGTCACAACCTATGTCAAAACCCCGGTTTGTACGCCGGTTTAAAGATCTGTCCATTGCGGATGTGCCTCTGGTGGGCGGCAAAAACGCCTCCCTGGGCGAGCTCTACCGCGAACTGGCGCCTCAGGGCGTCCGGGTACCGAACGGTTTTGCCATTACCGCGCCGGCCTATACCTACATGCTGGAACAGGCCGGGGTATGGCCGGCTTTGCGCGAGACCATGGCCAGCCTGGATGCCAACGATATCGGCTCTTTATCCACCCGGGGGGCGAGAGCGCGTCAACTGGTTTACGAAGCCGGCTTGCCCGGAAGCCTGAAAGAGGAAATTCTTGCCGCGGTCTCGCAATTGCGCGCGCAATATGAGGGGCCGATCAGTCTGGCGGTCCGTTCTTCGGCAACGGCCGAGGATCTGCCCGACGCTTCTTTTGCCGGTCAGCACGATTCTTTTCTCAATATCGGGTCCGACGAGGAGTTGCTTGAGTCCTGCCGACGTTGCTTCGCCAGTCTGTTTACCAATCGCGCTATTCACTACCGTGTCGACAAGGGCTTCGACCATTTTGCTGTCTCGCTATCCATTGGGGTGATGAAAATGGTGCGCTCGGACCTGGCTTCCAGCGGCGTGATGTTTTCCATCGACACTGAAACCGGGTTTCCCGACGTCGCGCTTGTCAATGCTGCCTGGGGTCTGGGCGAAACCATTGTTCAAGGCGCGGTGGAGCCCGATGAGTTTTATGTTCACAAACCCACCTACCAGCAGGGCTATCGCGCGGTGCTGCGCCGTAAGCGGGGTAGCAAGAGCAAAAAACTGGTCTACGGGGATGATCCTTCCGGTAACGCTACCCGACTTCTGGAAACCAGCGCCAGCGAGCGCGCCCGGTACTGCCTGTCCGACGACGATGTGTTGACCCTGACCGATTACTGTATTCGCACGGAAAAACATTATTCCAGTCGCGCCAGGCGCCCCACGCCCATGGATATGGAGTGGGCCAAGGATGGCATCGATGGGCATTTGTATTTGATCCAGGCCCGTCCCGAAACAGTGGTTTCCCAACGCCGCGACACGCGTATTGATCAGTACCGGCTGGTGGGGCAACGGCTGCCTGTGCGAGCCAGGGGGCGCGCCGTTGGCGCGTCGGTCGCCAGCGGCCGGGTGCGGATTGTCCACGGGGCCGAGGATCTGGTGGATTTTCGCGCTGGCGATGTGCTGGTCGCCAACCACACCGCCCCCGACTGGGAGCCGGTCATGCGGCTGGCCTCGGCCATTGTCACCGACACTGGCGGGCGCACCTGCCACGCCGCAATTATTGCCCGCGAGCTGGGCGTCACCGCCGTCGTTGGCGCGGGTAACGCCACGACCACGTTGAGTCAGGGTGATCTGGTGACGGTTTCATGCGCGGAAGGGGATGTCGGGGTGGTTTATGAGGGTGAGCAAACCTTCGAGGTGGAGCGCATCGATAGCCAAAGCCTGCCCCGGACACGCACCAGGGTCATGGTCAATCTGGGCAATCCCGATTTGGCTTTTCAGACTGGCCAGCTGCCCTGTGATGGCGTCGGTCTGGCGCGCATGGAGTTCATTATCGCCGAGCATATAAAGGCTCACCCGATGGCCCTGCTCTATCCTGAACGGGTTTCCAGCAGCGAGGAGCACAGGCAGTTGGTGGAACTCACCCAGGCTTATGCAAGACCGGAAGACTTTTTTGTCGAGGCTTTGTCCGAGGGGGTGGGCACCATTGCCGCGGCGTTTTACCCGCGTCCGGTGGTGGTGCGCATGTCCGATTTCAAAAGCAATGAATACGCCGCGCTATTGGGCGGGTCGGACTTCGAGTTGGCGGAAGACAATCCCATGATCGGCTTTCGCGGCGCCTCGCGCTATTGTCATCCGGCCTATGCCGAGGGCTTTGAACTGGAATGCCGGGCCATAAAGCGGGTGCGCGAGGAAATGGGCCTGGATAATCTCGTTGTCATGATTCCCTTCTGCCGGAGAATTGATGAAGCCAGACGGGTACTGGCGGCAATGGCGGATTACGGCCTCAAGCGGGGTGACCGGGGACTCGAGATTTATGTCATGTGCGAGATACCCAACAACGTCATTCTGATCGACGCTTTCGCCGAGCTGTTCGATGGCTTTTCCATCGGCTCCAATGACCTTACCCAACTGACGTTGGGGGTAGACAGGGATTCCGAGATCCTCGCCGACGATTTCGACGAACGCGATCCCGGCGTCAAGGCCATGATCCGCATGGCGGTCGAAGGCTGTCAACGCAACCGGCGACATTCGGGGCTTTGTGGCCAGGCGCCTTCGGATTACCCCGACATGGCGGAGTTTCTGGTGGAATTGGGTATCGACTCCATCAGCCTGACGCCGGATACGCTGATTAAAACCATCCACCTGGTTCATCAGGTTGAGCAGCGCCTGGCCAGCGACAAAGCCAGACCGCCAAAACCGTAGTGCCGAATAAACCTCTTGAGCTATTGCTCTTCGGGCAAGTTTGCTAGCATGGCAGGCCCTTTCGCGCCGCTGTATTTATCAGCCAGGTTTTAACATAGCGGCGGCTGACGACTATTCAAACAAAGAAACAGGATCACGATTATGACTAAGCCCGCACTACTGAGCGAGGAAGAACAGGCCAAACGACTGGCTGAGTTGAACGCCAATGCGCTTTCACCCTGGGCCATCAAGGACGGTCGCCTGCTGCGCCGTTACGATTTCAAGGATTTTGTCGAAGCCTTTGGTTTTATGGCGCAGGCGGCACTGGAGTGTGAAAAGCTCTGCCACCATCCGCGCTGGGTGAATGTCTGGAACGTGGTGGAAATTGGGCTGTATACCCATAAATCCGGTGGCATAACCCATCTGGATTTTGAGTTGGCCGGCCAGATGGAGCCGCTGGCAAAGCGTTTTCTGGTCTGATGTGGTTTTCTGGTCTGATGTGATAGGCGCGTCAGGTCTTGGCGGACGCGCCAGGCAGGGCACTACCGACGTCAAAACACACTTGCCGGGCGCAGGCCATGAGCTGGCCGGCCCGGGAATGAATGGCTACGCCCATAAAGTGTTTGTTACCCTGCCGTGGGGCAATTTCCCAGGCGCTGACGATAAAGTGCTCCGAGGCCGGCAGTTTTTCCTTGATGCTGGCCGCGCAACTGCCCAACACCAACACCCCGGACGCGGGATGGCGCAGCTTCAAGGCGGTCACTCCGGGGCAGTCCAGCACCGACCAGACATAAACCGGGTCGATTTGACCCTCGGCATTGGCAAGTTCCCGTGTCGGCCGCCAAATCGCCGCTGCCAGGTTTTCGCCGATGGCTTTTTTCTCAATGCCGGCCAGCGGTCCGATGAACAGGCGTAATCCTTCACCCGGCGGGCGAATGGGGCTGCAAACATAGCAGCCTCGGGGATCGACCCGGTGCAGGAAGATAAAATTTTCGCTGGCCTCGCGGGCGGTTTCGTAGTCCGGGGGTGCCGGGATATCCAGTTCGACGACAGTGGGGCAGCCGCTAGCCAGTAGTCGGGGTTTCGACGGGTCGTCTGTCAGCAGGAACTCCACACCCCCGTCGGCAGTGGTTCTGACGCTCAAGGGCGTCTCCGTAGGCAGGGCCGCCCTGAGGCGAACTTCCGCATCCCCATCTATGAAACCGGCCACCACGCCACAGCTGTAACCGCCATTGGCGACGCCGATGGCACCGTTATATTGACTTTCTATGGTCAGTATTTTTTCCATTGAACGTGATCCCGGGCAAGGCGCTTTGGCATGTTTTGTAGGGGCTGCTAAAACTCGCAATCATAAACGCTTTGGCATACTCTTGCTCCAGGCAAGGCGCCATAGACCCATGAGTGAGAACGACGAAAAACTTCAGGAGAAAAGACTGGCCACTGTCGCCATGCACGAGGCCGGGCATGTGGTGGTCTCCCATTACTTCGGACGAAGGGTTTATGGCGCAAAACTGGGCGAAGAGGGATCGCGGGCGGATCGGAGCGTGGTGCGTTTTGAGCTGACGCCCCATGTCAAAACCCTGCACAATCGCATCCCCGAGCTTGACCGCCTGTGGCCTCTGGCGGTGAGGGAGACGCTGGTCACCACGCGCATCCGGTTCGCCGGGCCGGTATCGCAGGCGGTCTATCTGAAAAAGCCCTTTCGGGAAGTGCATGGCGGTCAGGATTACTACGATGCATTGGTGGAACTCTTGCGGCTGGAAAAACTGCGACTCTCCCTGCCGGGCGCTGAGTACCTGGATGTGAGTTACAAGGATGACGATATTCTTGACAGGGTGGCCGAGGACATCGTGGATCTGTTTGTGGAACGGGAATACATCAACTACGTCGGCCGTGTCGCCCGTGGCCTGATTGAAAAGCAGGAATTGTCGGAAGGGCAGATAAGCGAACTCTTGCACGATATGCCGCAACATGTCTGGACCTAGGCGCTGGCCGACGTCTACGGCGAAGAGATTAGTGGACGTCTGAAGCGGGAAGCGCCAAAAGTCATGCCCTGCGGCCGCGTCGGCAAGCCTGAGGATAGCGCTAACGCCATACTGTTTCTGGCTTCCGACCAGGCGACTTATATCAACGGCTGTCCCCTGTATGTGGACGGCGTATGCATCTGGCCAATGTCTTTAACCTGATGCAGAGTTAACGCCAACACGCAGGGTTGATGCCAACGACGAGCAATTAATCCGGATCTCGAATTCAAACGATTAACAAACTACTAAAAAAGAGGAGTAAAACAATGGCTGAACTGGATGGGAAAGTAGCGGTGATCACCGGCGGTGCCAGTGGCATCGGCGAGCGCAGCGTACGCTTGTTCGTGGAGGAGGGCGCGCGGGTGGTTATCGCCGATATGCAGGTGGAGCGCGGGCAGGCGCTGGCCACTGAACTGGGTGATGTCGTGACCTTCGTCGAGGTGGAGGTTCGTAACGAAGCCCAGGTCAAATCCGCGGTGGATGCGGCGGTATCAAAATGGGGGCGACTGGACTGTATATTTAACAATGCCGGATTTGGTGGCGTGCTGGGCCCGGTTGAAGATACGCCGGTCGATGAGTTCGACATGACCTATGACGTGCTGGTGCGAGGGGTGTTTCTGGGCATGAAGCACGCCGCCCCGGTGATGAAAAAGCAGAAATCGGGTAGCATCATCAATACCGGCTCCATCGCCGGTTTGCACTCGGGCTACAGCCCCCATGCCTACGCCGGCGCCAAGTCGGCGGTGATACATATGAGCAAGTCCGTGGCCATGGAACTGGGTGAGCACTTTATTCGCGTCAATGCCATATGCCCCGGCTATATCGCCACGCCCCTGGCCGCCAATACCGTCGGCAAATCCGATGATCTGGTGGAACGGGTCAAACCCGCGTTTGAGAAAACCCAGGCGATACCCAGAGCGGGTATCCCGGACGATATCGCCCAGATGGCCTGCTGGCTCGCCGGTGACCGCTCGACTTTTGTTACCGGCCAGGCCATGGTCGTGGACGGCGGACTGACCAACGGCATCAAGTGGGCGGATCAGCCCCGCTTCCAGAAGGAATATCACCCGATCAAGGTTTATCGACCGAAGTGAGTTGAACATTCCGATTGACGCGCAAGGGCGGGCCGGGGTAGTCGCCACGATTTCCGGAAAATCCGGCTGTCGATATCGCCGATGGTTTTGTTTAGTACCATCGGCAAATCCAGTGCGTAAATCCTGACAGGATACCGTGGACTGTCCAAAGCCAGGGGCGGGAAACGAGGTTCCGGAGCACCTCCATTGCCGTGGTAACTGCTGAGGGTGGCGAAACCCCTGCGCTTGCGAGTCTTGCGCTTGAGATTGTCAGTGGCCGCCGAAAATAGGATGAACAGTCTGACGATCGGGACCCGTAGAGTGTGGACGTTAACCAGAGCATGGCGGTTCCCGTGGACGGCGGGATCTTGTCGGCAGACCGGCTTGGCTTTATGTGGATCGAGGCTGGCTGTTGATCACCGGATTTTCAATGGATATTCAACGGCATACACCGCCCACGCCCACGGGCTGGCTTGTAAAAAACACAGCCCGATGGGACATGGGAGCACTGCGCTTATTGAAAAATAAAACCCTTGTAATTATTGGCGGCGCAATCCGCCAGCTTTTGCCGGAATAGCGGTGCCGGTCCGGAATAGAGCAGCAGGTCCCTGGGTTTACCTTCGATAT
>JBECKV010000026.1:0-40037 GCA_040235495.1 Porticoccaceae bacterium | reverse complement strand
GCCATTGCCCTGCTCAAGGATGCCAACGGCGTCATCAAAGCGAAGATACCCATTACCGGCGATGTCAATGATCCCAGGTTCGCGCTGGGCGGCGTCATTCGTGATGCCATCTTCGGCTTCATCACCAATGTCGCTACCGCGCCCTTTCGTTTTCTCGGCAGTATCGTGGGAATGGCAAGGGCGGATCTGGGACACATCCAGTTCCTCGCCGGTCGTACCGACCTGACACCCCCGGAGCTGGAAAAAATCAGCCAGCTGCGAAACGCCCTCAACCAGCGACCACAACTGGCCTTGCAAATCGGTGGCGTCCATGATCCCGACACGGATACGTCAGCCCTGCAATTTATCTCGCTACGCAATAAGTTTTTTGAACGCCGGGGTGAGCGCTTGAACCTGAATGACGAGGCCTCCCTGCTCGCGGCCGAGCATCGCGACACGCTGGAAGCGCTCTTTACGGATCAATTCCCCGATATTTCGTTGCAATCCCTGAAAGCTGTCCACACCACTAGCGGGGCGGACGACTCCGAAAAGCCAACATTCAAGGCATTAGCCTATGCCGCGGACCTCAGGGATCGCCTGCTGTCAGCCCAGACCATCGCCGAGTTCGAACTCGAGCAACTCGCCAATGCCAGGGCTGAAGCAGTCCGGGCGGCGGTTCTGGACGATGGCGCTATTGACGGTGCGCGTATCGTCCTGATCCAGCCGCGAAAAGTCACCTCGAAGGATGGTCAATGGGTGACCCTGAAACTGGATGTGGCGCCCTGACCCCCTTGCCCGGCCCGGGATCGCTCTTGGCGCGGCTGGCCTACCGGGCAACTAAATCCAGCGCTCTGCCATGAAAATTGTCACCTGTGCCCCGGATTCCATGAACTGGTAGAATTGTCTTCTTTGGGTAACTTCAGAGGCAGGCACGACCATGACCGCGACCGCTGCAAATCAAACCACCGCCAGCCAGGAATATGACGCTGTCGTCGTCGGCGCCGGTATCGCCGGTTTATACGCAGTCTACACGCTGCGGGAAAGGGGATTGCGGGTCAGGGGCATCGACGCCGCGCCGGCGGTTGGCGGCACCTGGTACTGGAACTGCTATCCTGGCGCCCGCGTCGACTCCCAGTCCTATGTTTATCAATACTGGTTTTCCGACGATCTGATCAAGGAATGGGATTGGCCCGAGCGCTTCCCCGCGCAACCGGTTGTGGAACGCTACCTCAATTTCGTCGCCGACAAATTCGAACTGGGCAAGGAATTTCTTTTCAATACCCGCGTCACGTCCGCCGACTGGGACCAGCAAAACCGCTGCTGGACGGTAGGCACCGACCAGGGCGATAAATTGACCACGCGCTACTTCATCAGCTGCACAGGCATGTTATCCGAGCCCAAGATCCCGGTATTCCCCGGTCAGGACCAGTTCAAGGGCATAATCGCCCACACCGCCCGCTATCCCCGTGAAGGCATTGACCTGAAGGGCAAGCGCGTCGGCGTGATCGGCTGTGGCGCTACCGGTATCCAGGTGATCCAGACCATCGCCGGCGACGTGAAACATCTGACCGTCTTCCAGCGCACCGCCTCCTATGGTGTGGCCATGCAAAACGAGCAATTCGATGACGCTACCCGGGATTACTGGCGCTCCAGGGCCGGAGAATTGCGGCAAACGGTCTATAACAGCTTTGTCGGTTTCGACTACGATTTCGAGCATGGTTCCTGGTACGAGCTGACTCCGGAGCAACGCTACGAGGTGCTGGAGGAAAAATGGCGGGAGGGTTCCCTGAGCATGTGGGTGGGGACCTTCCCGGAAGTGTTCACGGACCAGGCAGTCAATGACGAAATCTCCGAGTTTGTCCGCAAGAAAATCCGTGCCCGCGTCAAGGACCCGAAAATCGCTGACCTGGTCACTCCCCGAAACCACGGTTTCGGCACCTATCGCGTGCCCCTGGAACAGGGCTACTACGATGTTTACAACCGCGATAACGTCGAGTTGATCGACGCTCGCGCCACCCCCATTGAGCGCTTTACCGAAACCGGTCTGGAAACCAGGGATCGGACGTTTGACCTGGACGTCGTTATTCTGGCCACGGGGTTCAACGCCGGTACCGGCTCCCTGGCCAAAATGAACATCCACGGCCGTGACCACCGCTCCCTGGCGGAAGAATTCAACAGGGATATCCGCACCACCCTGGGCCTGCAGATTCACGGTTACCCCAACCTGTTCACCGTCGGCGGACCGCTGGCGCCTTCCGCCGCCTTCTGCAATATGACCACCTGCCTGCAACAGCAGGTGGACTGGGTGGTCGACTGCATCGACTATCTGCGTCAGCACCACCAGCAAACCATCGAACCGACACTGGAAAAGCAGGATGCCTGGGTGGCTCATCACGATGAAGTCGCCAATGCCACCCTGCTAACGGCTACCCAGTCCTGGTACACTGGCGCCAACATCGAGGGCAAGCCGGACCGGCTGATCGCCTATATCGGTGGTGTCCACGAATATCACCGGGTGTGCGAGGAAATTAAGGCCAGCGGTTACGAGGGTTTTATCAAAGCCTGAGGCCAAGCGCTTGGAAAAGCCGGGGTCGGCGTCAGCGACTCTGGCTTTTTTATGGCCGCCAAACGCAAAAACCTCACATAATAAAAAAGTTCGTTCGTTATCGTTCGTTAAAGGAGAGAAAACATGTCCATCAACTATGAAGGCCGCGTCGCGGTGGTTACCGGCGCCGGCGCCGGCCTGGGTCGCAGTCACGCCTTGTTTCTCGCCAGCCGTGGCGCCAAAGTCATCGTCAATGATCTGGGTGGAGACGTTCAGGGTAAAGGTGGCGGCACCCGTGCCGCCGATGAGGTAGTGGCCGAGATCAGGCGCGCCGGTGGCGCGGCCGTAGCCAATTATGACTCAGTGGCTTCCCCGAATGGGGGTCGCGCCATTGTCAACACGGCCCTGAATGAATTTGGCAAAGTGGACATTCTTATCAATAACGCTGGCAATAATATTGAAAACAGCTTTCGCAAAATGACGATGGACGAATTCCGAGCGGTACTCGACGTCCATTTAATGGGCGCGGTGCACTGCACCCAGGCCGCCTGGCAGACCATGCTCGATCAGGGCTATGGTCGTGTCGTCATGACCAGCTCGGCCGCGGGGCTCTATGGCGGCCACGGATTGAGCAACTACGCCGCCGCCAAGATTGCCCTGGTGGGCCTGATGAACTCGCTGGTGCTGGAAGGTCGCAAGCGCGGCATCACGGTCAACGCCATCGCCCCGATGGCCATGACCCGCATGTCCAGGGACGCCATGGACGACAAAACCGGGCCGCTGTTAAAGCCCGAATTCGTGACCTCCATCGTCGGCCTGCTGGTCTCCGAAGCACATACCGGCTCTGGTGACATTATCTCGGCGGGCGCCGGCTACTACTCGAAAATCGGTATCGTTGAAGGTGCTGGAGTGTATTTTGGCGCCGAAGCACCGCCTACCCCCGAGGATCTGGCGGCCCGCTACAATGATATTTGCGACCTCAGTCAGGCCAGGCCCCATGGCGATGCCTTTTCCTCAGTGGCCGACGCCATGCGCAATGTTCTGCGCGGCAAGAAAAATTGATTTCGGTGGGTGAAGTAAAATCGGGCCATTAAAAACCCGAGGTGCTCCCCCGGGTTTTTAATGCCCCAGTCAAGTCAGCTGCCCTGGAAGGTCTTGACATCGAAGTACTCCCGCCAGCCACTGAGCTTGCCGGCGTCGTTGAACTCGAGGATACCCAGTACCGGCAGGCTTTTTTGCTCACCCTTGTGGGTCCAGCCGTCGACCCGCTCGGTCACTACGCTGTCACCGGCCACCACCAGCTTGACCAGCTCGAAGGTCATGTTTTCGCCGGTTTTAAGAAACCCATTGACGGCTTTTCTGATGCTATCGACACCGCTGACGGGCTTGAAGGGAATATTGTGGTAAACCGCGTCATCGGCAAAAAAACCGACAATGGCGTCCTCATCGGCCCGTTCCCAGGCAGCAAAAAAATCCCTGGTCAATTGCTCATTGCGGCTCAACATGGGTTCATTCCCGGACATGGCTAAAGCGGTATTTGTCATTATTGCTATCTCCCATTTTGGTTAGGTTACGTATTTTTGCTTTCTCGATGGCTCTGCCGAACGGCAAATTTTTATATCGCAGTGAGTATAGACTCAATCCACCGGCGCGCAAATTACGGAAAAATGAAGTAGAGTCCGGCCAGGAATATCAGCGGTTGGCATCCGCAGCCAGTCACCAAGCTTGAAGAAGCGCCCGAAAAATAACACCGATACTCAGGAGGCACACCATGACTCGCGCAAACTTTAAAGTATTCGCCGACGGTTTCACCTTTCTCGAAGGCCCGCGCTGGCGCGACGGCCTGCTGTGGGTGTCTGACGTCAACGGCAAGAAGGTCTACACCCTCGCCCCCGATGGCAGCCGCACCGTCATGGCGGAAGTCCCCGATCGCCCCTCCGGCATCGGCTTTCTGCCCGACGGCACCCCCCTTGTGGTGTCCATGCGCGACCGCAGCCTGAAGCGTATCGAAAACGGCCAGCTGGTCCTGCACGCCGATATCAGCTCAATCGT
Source organism: Porticoccaceae bacterium (assembly GCA_040235495.1). GTDB lineage: Bacteria > Pseudomonadota > Gammaproteobacteria > Pseudomonadales > Porticoccaceae > HB2-32-21. The sequence continues at coordinate 35,461 of JBECKV010000026.1, read as the reverse complement.
TAAGGGTGAAATCAACGACATGGTGGTCGATAAAAAAGGTAATGCCTACGTCGGCAGCATGGGTTATGACCTGTTTGCCGGGGAGGATTTCAAAACCGGCGCACTGGTACTGGTCACCGCCGACGGCAAGGCCCGGGAAGTGGCCGACGAATTGCACTTTCCCAATGGCCCGGTGGTCACCCCCGATGGCAAAACCCTGGTGGTGGCGGAAAGCTGGGGCAAGCGCCTGACTGCCTTTACGATCGAGGATGACGGCACGCTCGGCGGGCGCCGGGTCTTCGCCGATCTGGGCGACTACACCCCCGACGGCATCACCCTTGATCAGGAGGGCGGCGTGTGGCTGGCTGCCTTCGCCAATGATTGTTTCGTGCGCGTCAGGGACGGCGGCGAAGTTACCGACGTCCTTGCACTGTCAAACCGCAGAGCCGTCGCCTGTACCCTGGGCGGCGAGGATATGAAAACCCTCTACTGCATGACCTTCGATGGCAAAATGCAGGATATCGGCAAGGGCAAAAAAGGTGCACAGGTGGAAACCATCCGGGTGGCCGTACCCGGTGCCGGCTCGCCCTGAGCACGGTCACCGGCTGCAGCACCGGTTGTCGCCGGGGTAGCTACTGGCAAAACCCTGATCTGATGCTATAAGGATAAAATCAAACCCGGGCACTGGAGTTCAGAGTCAAGTTCAGAGTCAAGTAGAGGTGAGCGAGGGCCCCCGGCCTCGTTTGGCATTGACCACCACCCTGCCACGCGCAGCAGGCGCGGAAAAAATTTACTAAAATTTACGACACGCTTATTTATAACTAAAAGAGGAAGCTGCCATGACCTTATATGACACCCTGATAAAAGGCGGGACCATCTTTGATGGCACCCGCGGTGCTCGTTTCACCGGCGATATCGCCATCACCAACGGCTTCATCTCGCGCATAGACCGCGACGGCAGGCTGGACCCGAAAGACGCCAAACAGGTCATCGACGCCGCTGGCCTGCACGTCTGCCCCGGCTTTGTCGATCTGCATACGCACTATGACGCCCAGATTCAGTGGGACCCCTACGCCACCCTGTCGGGCTGGCACGGGGTGACCTCCATCGTGCTCGGGAATTGCGGCTTCGGGTTTGCACCGATCGCGCCCGAATTACGTGAACGGGCGATGCTGATGATGTCCCGCGTCGAGGCCATCCCCATCGAGTCCATGAAAGCGGGTATGAAGTGGGAATGGGAAACTTTCCCCGAGTGGCTCGACTTTCTCGACCGCGCGCCTCTCGGCGTCAACGTGCTCAGTTATGTGCCCATCAGCCCACTGATGATTACCGTGATGGGCCTCGATGACGCCAAGCAGCGCGACCCGACGCCGGAAGAGACCGCCGAGATGTGCCGCTTGCTGGAGGAAGCTCTGGATGCGGGCGGTTGTGGCTGGTCGGCACAACGGCTGGGCAAGGAGCAGTACTCCGTGCAACGGGATTACGACGGCACGCCCATGGTCACCGACACCATGAGCGATGAGCTGTGCATGGCTTTTGCGCAAGTCATTGGCCGGCGTGGCGAAGGCAATATTCAGCTCACCCAGGTCAATAATTACGACTTTATCGAAAAGCTGGCGCAAACCTCCGGCCAGCCGCTGATCTTTAACGCCATCGCCTCCAACGACTTCCGCCCGCACAGCTTTCGCCAGTTGATCGATTGGGTGGAATCCTGCCAGGCCCGGGGCTCCCCGGTATGGGGGCAGGCGGCAATCGTCGGCAACGACGAATACTTCATGCTCGCCGATTACAATCTGCTCGACGGCAACCCGGAATGGCGCGCCATTACCCTCGGCAGCGTGGCGGAGCGCATTGAACAAATGCAAAAACCGGAAAATCGCGCGGCCCTGCGCGAGCACTACGATCACGGCCGTACACCCATCGTCACCGGCCCCATCTCTCGTTTCGAAATCAAGCTGGTGGTGCATCCGGACAACAAGAAGTACGAGGGCAAGTCCATCGTCGAAGCCGGGGAGATGATGGGCAAGCACCCCATCGACGCCATGCTCGACATCGCCATCGCCGACCAGCTCCAAACCACTTTCTACCACCCCCCCTACAACACCAACAAGGGCCACGCCAAGGAGATACTCGATTGCGAATACGCCATCCCGGGGGTATCCGATGGCGGCGCTCACACCAAGTACATCACCATCGGTCGCTATACCACCGAGTTCCTGGCCAAGTCGGTACGGGAGGATGGCCTGATCAGCCTGGAGGAAGCCCACTACCGCCTCTCGGCCATGCCGGCCAAATGCGCCGGTTTCAAGGATCGGGGGACCCTGGTGGAGGGCGCGCCGGCTGATATCCTGGTCTATGACTACGCCAATCTCAAGGTGACACCCGAGGAGCCGGAAATCGCCTACGACTTCCCGGCGGGCGAATGGCGCCGTGTGCAGCGGGCCGAAGGCTACCGCTACATCATCGTCAACGGCACCGTGACCTTTGTTGACGGCGAATGTACCGGCGCGACACCGGGACAGTTATTGCGCCACGGCAAAGGGAAAGCCTCGAGCCGCGAACAGGCCGCCTGACTTTCAGGCGCGGCGGATTCTTGACCGGAATCCGAGCTCCAAGGAAAAAAACCCTCCCGGCAGTTACGCGGGAGGGTTGTCTTTCCCTCCCCGATTTCTCGCTGTTGGCTCCACCGGTAGCGGGCCAGAGCAGTTCATATTCCCGCGCCAGGCGCCACCAGATGCTCGGCATAACGCTCGATTTCAGCATAGAGTGGTTCAGGTTCCGCACTGAGCGCAAACAGAATGACCTGGTCAACGCCAGCGTCGCGATAGCGTTTGAGCATGTCGAGATCACAGGGCACACCGTAGGGTGACACGGCAATTTCAATGTCGTCCAGTTTGCGGCCCTCGGCATCGAGCAGGGCGGCAAGTGCCTGCAGGTGCGCGGGCACGTCCTCGGGCAGCAGTTTGACGCCATACCAGCCCTGACCAAACCGGGCCACCCGGCGTAGCGCCGGGGTGCTCTCGCCGCCAAACCACAAGGGCGGATGGGGTTGCTGCACGGGCTTGGGTCCCTGCACGCAGATGGGCAGGGTGTAAAACTCACCGTCATACCGGGACACGTCGTCACACCACAGGGTTTTGCAGACCTTCAGATAGTCCGCGGCCCGCGCGCCACGGCGCTCGAAGGGAACCCCGAGGGCGGCAAATTCCTCCGCCAACCAGCCAACGCCAATGCCTATGTCCAGGCGCCCGCCGGAGATGACATCGACATCGGCGGCCTGTTTGGCGAAATATACGGGGTTGCGCTGTGGCAGGATGGTGATACCCGTACCGAGGCGGAGGCGGCTGGTCTGCCCGGCAAGAAATGAGAGTGCGGTAAAGGGCTCCAGCGGCACGTTATGCGGGTCGAGAGGCACCCGGCCATTAGCGGAATACGGGTAGGGCGAATCGTAGTCTTCGAACAGCAGCACATGTTCAGGCATCCACAGGCTGTGGAAACCCGCGTCCTCGACCAATCTGGCTGTTTTGGTCATATGTTCGGCCCCCGCCGCAGGCCCGGCAAAAACCCCTTGTAACCCAATTTTCATGATGCTTCCCCCACTTGATCCGTCTGCTTATGATCTGTCTGCTGATAGTCGCTTCGGTCTATTTAACCCATGAGCGTGAACACTGTCGAATTTTAATCCGACCCATACGTCCAGCTCCGATACGTCCAGCTTTGCACGCTGCGCACGGTGTCGCCCCGGTTCCACCGCGTGACCGGGAATTGGTTACAATGACGAGCCACCCTGATATCGGAAAAATCTCCATGCCCGTCATCCCCAAAACGCCCGGTGAAATCGCCAAAATGCGTATCGCGGGACGGCTCGCGGCGGAGGTGCTGGAGATGATCGAGCCCCACGTCCGACCTGGCATCAGCACGCTGCAGCTCGATGATATCTGCCACGACTACATGGTCAACGTCCAGAGGGTTGTACCCGCCTGTTTGAACTACCGGGGGTACCCGAAAACGATCTGCACCTCGGTCAATCAGGTCATCTGCCACGGCATCCCCAGCGCCGGCAAGGTGCTGAAAAACACGGATATCATCAATATCGATATTACCGTGATCAAGGACGGCTACTACGGCGACACCAGCATGATGTTCTGTATGGAGAAGGCCCCTGATCACGCCCGGCGCCTGTCGAAAGTCGCGCAGGAATGCCTCTATCTGGGCATTGAAGCCGTGCGGCCAGGCGCTCGACTCGGCGACATCGGTCATGCCATTCAGGTCCATGCGGAGAAAAATCACTACTCGGTGGTACGCGAGTATTGTGGTCATGGCATTGGCACCGAATTCCACCAGGACCCCCAGGTGCTGCATTACGGTCAACCAGGGACGGGGATGGTGCTGGAGGAAGGCATGACTTTCACCATTGAACCGATGATCAATGCCGGCAAGCATCACACCAGACTGAAGAAAGACGGTTGGACCGTCGAAACCCGCGATGGCCGACTGTCCGCGCAATGGGAACACACGCTTTGTGTCACCAGCGATGGCGCGGAAATTCTCACCACGCGACGCGATGAAGTCATACCGGCGGCACGGAGCGGAGCCGATGCCGATTAACCCGGCCAACAGCCCATCGGCTCACCCTAAATCGGGCGCTTGCAGCCGACCGACATTGCTGTTCTTCAAGGAAGACCGTTTCCTCGCCGATGTCGAAGCCAGCGATCCGCTGCGGGTTTTCCGTGATGCATTAAATGCCGCCAACAGACACCTCGATACCCGCTTTGTTCAGGGTGAGCAGATCAGCAAACTTGTTCATGACCGGGCATTTTTCATCGACCGACTTATCACCATTGCCTGGGAACGCTTGAGTTGGGATGACAACATCACACTGGTGGCGGTGGGTGGCTACGGGCGACTGGAACTGCATCCCTATTCCGATGTCGACCTGTTGATTCTCACGCGCCGGGATAATCACAGCCGCTACCAGGCCAACATCAGTGATTTCCTGACCCTGCTCTGGGATATCGGCCTCAGGATTGGTCACAGCGTGCGCTCCATCAAGCACTGCGTGCGCGAGGCCAGGGCGGATGTCACAGTTGCCACCAACCTGTTGGAAAGCCGCCCCCTGAGCGGCAACCGAGCACTGTTCGACAAAATGCGTGCACGCATGAATTCAAGCAAGGTCTGGTCATCCCGGGCCTTTTTTGAAGCCAAGCGCGCCGAGCAGGAACACCGCCATGCGAAACACGACAATACCGAATACAACCTCGAGCCGAATATCAAGGAAGCCCCGGGCGGCCTGCGCGACATCCAGACCATCAGCTGGATCGCGAAACACCACTACGGTGTCAGTAACCTAATCGAACTCGTGGGTACGGACTTCCTGTCCGAGGAAGAATTTCAGCTGCTTACCCAGGGGGAAGAATTTCTCTGGCGGGTACGTTATGGCCTGCACATGATCGCCGGCCGGGCGGAGGAGCGCCTGTCCTTCGAATACCAGCGCAAGCTGGCGGAACTGTTCGGCTACCGGGACACCGACGAACGCCTCGCGGTGGAACAGTTCATGCAGCGCTACTATCGCGTCGTGCTGGCCATGCACGAGCAAAATGACGTACTCATGCAGTACGTGGCGGAGGTTATTTTCAGTGACCGGCAAAGGCTGGCCACGCGGGCGCTGAACGAACGTTTTCAGGTCTGCGACCGCCACATCGAGGCCATCAGCGATACCTTGTTTGCGGAAAATCCCTCAGCGCTGCTGGAGGTGTTCGTTCTGCTCGGGGAAAACCCGGACATCGACGGGGTTCGCTCGGAAACCATTCGCCAGATCCGTGAAAACCGGCATCGGATCGACGCGGCCTTTCGCGAGGACGAGACCAATCGAGCGCTGTTCATGCGACTGTTTCGCTGCCAGGGTAAGCTCTCCACCCAGTTGCAACGCATGACCCGCTACGGCGTCCTGGGCAAGTACCTGCCGGAATTCGATCGCATCGTCGGGCAAATGCAGCACGACCTGTTCCATATCTATCCGGTGGATGCCCACTCGATCCTGGTGGTTCGAAATATGCGTCGTCTCGGCAACCTGGATCTGGCCCAGACCTTCCCGGTGGCTTCCCACGTCGTAAAGAACCTGCCAAAACCGGAAATTCTGTTGGTGGCGGGACTGTTTCACGACATCGCCAAGGGTCGTGGCGGTGATCACTCCAGACTCGGCGGGGCGCTCGTTGAAGCGTTCGCACGCAAGCACAATTTCACCGACCAGGAGGTACGGCTGCTCCGATGGCTGGTGGAAAATCACCTGCTCATGTCCAGCGTCTCCCAGCGGGAGGATATTTCGGATCCGGATGTAATTTATAAGTTTGCCGAGTTGGTGGGCAATCAGTTGCATCTGGATTATCTGTTTACCCTTACTGTCGCCGATATCAACGCCACCAACCCCAGCCTGTGGACCAGTTGGAAGGGTTCGCTGATGCGCCAGCTGTATTTTTCCACCCGCGGGGCGCTGAAACGGGGCCTTGAAAACCCGGCCAACCGACAGGAATGGATCGATAACACGCGCGCCCAGGCCTTGGCCATCCTGGCCGAGCACGATATCCCGGAAGCCGACGCGTTGGATTTATGGGCCGATCTCGATGATGAAATATTCCTGCGGGAAAGCGCCAATGTCATCGCCCGTCATACCGAAAACGCCTATCTGGCCAGCGACGACGGTCCAGTGGTGGTCATCGAGGACGCCGGCGTCGAAGACACCAGCGCCACGCGCATTTTCATTCATACCAAGGCAGCACGTGATGTTTTCCCGATCACCGCCGCCGCGCTGGACAGCGTCTACATTAATATCGTCGACGCGCGGCTTTATACCGGCTGCCGCCTGCGCCACACCTTCGATATTTTTTACGCGCTGGATGAACACGGGAAACCCTTTGGCGAAAATCCGGAAAAATCCAAACTCGTAAGCGACGCACTGATGCAGGCGCTGCAATCCCCTTCGGAAAAAATCAAGTTAGTACGGCGACGCACGCCACGCCAGCTCAAGCAGATGACCATTGGCACCTCGGCCCGAATCGACAATACCATATCCGAAAATACCAGCTATCTCGAGGTGATTACACCGGATCGTCCCGGTCTTCTGGCTCAGCTGGGTCAGATTTTCCTGCACTTTAATCTGCACCTGCACAGCGCCAAAATCGCCACCCTCGGTGAGCGAGTGGAGGATATTTTTTACATCACCGACGAGCAGGACCGCCCCATTACCGACGCGGCCCTTTGCCGGGAAATCGAGCAAACCATCTGTCGTCAGCTGGACACTCGAAACCTGGATGACACTTCTTCCGGGACACCGCCACAACTACTTAATACCCGCACCGCGGACACCGGCCGCCTGTCGGCACCCAAACATTGATCGAGCACTATGAATCCGGATTTACAGACGCTCCAACCCTATCCGTTCGAGAAACTCCGCGCCCTTAAAAACGGGGTGGAACCACCCGCCGGTGTCAGTCATATCGACCTGTCAATGGGTGAACCCAAGCACCCGGCGCCCGAATTTGTCCGCCGGGCGCTGATCGATCACCTCGATGACCTGTCCACCTACCCCGGCACCAAGGGACTCCCCGGCCTGCGCGAAAGTATCGCCGGCTGGCTGCAACGCCGTTTTCAACTGCCTGGCAGGCCCAACCCGGATACCGAGGTGCTTCCGGTCAACGGGACGCGAGAAGCTCTGTTCGCTTTCGCGCAGGCCGTGATCAATCCCAGAAAAGTCGACGCGGAAGGTCGTCCGGCGGTTCTGATGCCCAATCCTTTCTATCAAATCTACGAAGGCGCGGCCCTGCTTGCCGGTGCTGAGCCGGTTTATCTCAACTGCACCGCCGACACCGGGTTTTTACCGGATTTCACCAGCATACCCGAAGCCACCTGGCGGCGCTGTCAACTGCTGTATTTGTGCAGCCCCGGCAATCCCACCGGCGCCGTTCTGGGCCTGAGTCAACTGAGGACACTCATTGAACTGGCTGATCGCCATGACTTCATTATCGCCAGCGACGAGTGTTACTCCGAAATCTATGCCGATGAACACCAGCCGCCAGCGGGTCTGCTTCAGGCCTGCGCGACCCTGGGACGCCATGACTTCCGCCGCTGCGTGGTTTTTCACAGCCTGTCGAAGCGTTCCAATCTACCCGGCCTGCGCTCGGGTTTCGTCGCCGGAGACGCCGCGGTTCTGGAACCCTTTCTGCTCTATCGGACCTACCACGGCTGCGCCATGCCCGTGCAACACCAACACGCCAGTATTGCCGCCTGGGAGGACGAGGACCATGTGCGGGCAAATCGCGCCTTGTACCGGGATAAATTCAGAGCGGTTATCGACATTCTCGGTGCATCGATGGAGCTCGGACAACCGGACGCGGGTTTTTATCTGTGGGCGAAAACACCCACCTGCGACACCGACTTCACCCGCGACCTGTTTGCCGAACAGGGTGTCAGCGTTGTTCCCGGCAGTTACCTGGGCCGAGACGGGGGCGCGGGCAATCCCGGCTCCGGTCGGGTACGCATGGCCCTGGTTGCCCCCACCGAACAATGTATCGAGGCGGCCCACCGCATCAGGGCGCTACTGGGGTGCGGGTAAATGCTGAAAGCCGAGCGGGTTGCCTATATCCAGAAAAAACTCAACGCGCTCTACCCCCATCCCCCCATCCCCCTGGATCACACGAATGTTTTCACCCTACTGGTCGCGGTATTACTCTCGGCCCAGTGCACCGACGAGCGGGTTAATAAGGTGACGCCGGCCCTGTTCGCACTGGCCGATAACCCGTGGGACATGGCCCGTCTACCCGAACAAAAAATTCTCGAGCTGATACGTTCCTGTGGCCTGTCACCGCAAAAATCCAAAAGCATTGCCATGCTGTCCAGAATTCTGGTGACGACATACGACGGCAAGGTGCCAGAAGATATGGCAGTACTGGAAACCCTGCCCGGCGTCGGCCATAAAACCGCCAGCGTCGTGATGTCCCAGGGTTTTGGTCATCCTGCATTTCCCGTCGATACGCACATTCATAGACTGGCCCAGAGGTGGGGCCTGACTTCGGGCAAAAACGTGGTTCAGACGGAGAAGGATCTCAAGCGTTTATTCCCCAGGGAAAGCTGGAATGATCTGCATTTGCAGATCATCTACTACGGCCGCGAATACTGCACCGCGCGCGGCTGTGATGGCCGGGTTTGCGAAATCTGTACGACCTGCTATCCGCGGCGCAAAACGCCGTTTACCGCCAAAAAAGCGTAACGCTCGGCCGCCCGCCCTACCCACTCGATGGACGAGTTTGTTATTCTGTCACGCTGATTTTTTGCGCTGGTTTAGATTGCAGAGACATATCCATGACCACCCTGTTTGGCATCAAAAACTGCGACACGGTAAAAAAGGCACGGCATTGGCTGGAGGACGCCGACATCGAGTACGAGTTTCACGACTTTCGCAGCGATGGCCTGACCCGTGATCAGGTCGAAGGCTGGCTGCGGCACCTGGACTGGCAACACCTGGTCAACCGCCGCAGCACGACCTGGAAGCAGCTGCCGGCAGCGGAGCGGGACGGCTTGGGGGTAGACAATGTGGTCGAGCTTGTACTGGAATATCCGACCTTGATCAAACGGCCTGTGCTGGAAACCGACGGGGTGATAAGGGTTGGTTTCAACGCCGCCGACTACGCAGCCATTTTCAGATAAAACCCAGTTATCAACGGTAGTTACGAGGAAAGCGAATGACAGATTTGTATAGCGTCGGTCTCGGCGTCGGCACCCAGAACAGTAAAGGCGAATGGCTGGAAGTCTATTACCCGGCGCCATTGCTTGATCCCGGCCGAACCATCGCTAACGCATTGGCCGGTATCCTTGACCTCGGCCAGGCTGAAGATGGCGTTGCGCTTGACGCCGGGACTCTGGAAGCGCTCGCCGAGGCGCTCGAGCAGCAGGGTGAATCCGCTCAGGCGGATATCGCCCGGCAGTTGACGAGCAGCAGTAAACCCGTGGTCGCTGTCGCGCTTGGCGCCGATACCGATCCGGTGAGTGTCCCGGCCGCCTACCTCAAATTACATCTGCTTTCCCACCGCCTGGTGAAACCCCACGGCACCCGTCTCGGTGGTATCTTTGGCGTCCTGCCCAACGTCGCCTGGACCAACGAAGGGGCCATTGATCTGGCTGAATTACCTCAGCGTCAGTTTGCCGCCCGCATCCAGGGTCGGCACCTGGAAATCAGCTGCGTGGATAAATTTCCCAAAATGACCGATTACGTGGTACCCAGTGGCGTTAGAATCGCTGACACCGCGCGCGTGCGGCTCGGCGCTTACATCGGCGAAGGCACCACGATTATGCACGAAGGCTTTGTTAACTTTAACGCCGGCGCCGAGGGCCCAAATATGATCGAGGGGCGCATATCGGCCGGTGTGTTCGTGGGCGCGGGCTCGGATCTGGGCGGCAGCAGTTCTACCATGGGCACCCTCTCCGGTGGCGGGAATATCGTCATCTCTGTCGGCAGGGAATGTCTGCTCGGGGCCAACGCCGGCATCGGTATACCCCTGGGTGACCGCTGTATCGTTGAAGCCGGCCTCTACATTACCGCCGGCACCGTGGTCAGTATGCTGGATGACCAGAAACACAAGGTTACTGAAGTCAAGGCCCGGGAATTGGCCGGCCGCGCCGATCTGTTATTCCGCCGCAATTCAGTCAGCGGTGCCGTTGAGTGCCTGACCAACCGCAGTGCCGTTGAGCTCAACGAAGCCCTGCACACTCATAACTAGCTCACCCCTGCAAGCGGCGGACCGATGTTAGAGCAGCTGTCACCCACCCTCGAATTGACCTGCGCGCTGATCAAGCGGCGCTCGGTCAGTCCCGAGGACGACGGCTGCCAGGACCTGCTGATCGCTCGACTGCAGGCACTGGGTTTTACCGTGCAGCGACTACCTTTTGGCAAGGTCGAGAATTTCTGGGCCCTGCGCGGCGAGGCAGGACCGATTCTTTGCTTCGCCGGACATACCGATGTGGTCCCGACCGGTGACCTCGCTGACTGGCACAGCGATCCCTTCGAACCGAGTATTGTCGGAGACTTACTCTACGGGCGTGGCGCTGCCGATATGAAGGGCTCACTGGCCGCCATGGTGACGGCAACGGAAACCTTTATCGAACAGCACCCTCAACACCTGGGACGCATCGCATTTTTGATTACCAGCGATGAAGAAGGCGCCGCTGTCGATGGCACGGTGCGTGTGGTCGACTGGCTTTCGGATCAGGGGATTACCCCTGACTGGTGCATCATCGGCGAGCCATCTTCCAGCACCACGCTGGGAGACGTAGTGAAAAACGGCCGCCGCGGTTCACTCAATGGTCACCTGATTGTGCGCGGCACCCAGGGTCACGTAGCCTATCCCCAACTGGCGGATAATCCCATTCATGGTCTCGTCCCGGCGCTGGCTGAACTCACTACCCTCGAGTGGGATCGAGGCAATGAGTATTTTCCTGCCACCAGTTTTCAGATTTCGAATATTCGGGCCGGCACGGGGGCCGCCAATGTAATCCCCGGCGAAATCACAGCTGATTTCAACTTTCGATTTTCCACGGAAAACACGCCGACTAGCCTGCGGAAAAAAGTAGCGGACGTCCTCGGGCGGCATTCACTCAATTATCATCTCGACTGGCAGCTCAGTGGCGAGCCCTTTTTGACTCCAGCCGGCTCACTGGTGCGCGCGGCCGCCGACAGCATCAGTGAACACTGCGGACTGGATACGGAACTTTCCACCGGCGGCGGCACCTCGGACGGTCGCTTCATCGCCAGGCTGGGCGGCCAGGTGGTGGAGCTGGGCCCCGTGAATGCAAGTATCCACAAAATCAATGAACATGTACGCATCACTGACCTGGACCGCCTCGCGGCAATTTATCTCGGCGTTATGAGAAGACTGCTCGACGTTTGACTAAGTCCGTTTCACCGCCACCGCCCCAGCCCGGGAGTTTAGCGAGACTAAAGACGTCAAACCGCGTGGTTTTTCCCGCCAACGAAAAGGACGGCTGACGTCCGGCCAGACTGGGTGCCCGGCGCGGGCGCTTTACCACCACTCGATAGCGGGCCGCTGTCAGGGCCGCACTCAATAATTCCCCGGCGTCATCATCGCTCCCCACCAGGTGATGGAAGGCGGCCATTTCCTTTTTCACCGCCGCGCTTTTGTCGCGCGGCGGAAACATCGGGTCCAGATAAATGACATCGGGCGATTCGCGGCGGCCTGGATCCTCAAGCCAGGTTCGTCCATCCAGAGCATACAGACTCAAGCGGGCGGCTATATCGACCAGCTCCCGGGCATCCCGGCTTTCATCACCGGCGGGCCTTGGTGCGGACTCGGTGGCGACACGCAGCCTGTGCAGGCCATCCGCGAGCAGGGCCGCGACAATGGGGTGGCGTTCGGCCCAGATAACCCGGGCCCCCAGGGTCGCCAGCGCAAAGCCGTCACGCCCCATGCCGGCCGTCAGATCCGCGACCAGAGGTTTGAATCGCGATGACAAACCCACCGCGCGCGCCATCACCTGCCCGGCACCACCGCCATAAAGCCTGCGATGGCGGGCAGCGCCACCGACAAAGTCGCAACTGATGCGGCTGAAGGAAGCCGAACCCCCGCGCCGGGAGTGGTGGCCCTCGATCAGAGCCAGACCGGCATCATCATAGTGCAGATAGCGGAGCGGCAGAGCGTCAGGGCTTGGCAGCCAGGCAATGCCTAGCTCCCTGGCCAGGGTCTCGGCGGGATGACGCCACCGGGGGTCCGCCAGCAGGACGAGCCGGTGCTCAGTCACGCGCGGTCGTGCTCCCTGGCGACCCGGAAACGGCACCGGCGGGGCAGCGCCTCAGTCCTTACCCGCGGGCATTGCAGGGACTTCATTGCAGGAGCTTCATCGCAGCGACTTTATTGCAGCGGCACCAGCTCCAACTCCACCCGCCGGTTGGCCTGACGGCCGCTTTCGGTATCGTTGCTGGCAACAGGATAACGCTCGCCGTAACCGTTAACCTGAATTCTGCCGTAGGATACGCCATGAGAACTCAGGTATTGGCCGACACTGGCCGCCCGCTGCTCTGACAGGGTCTGATTGTAACTGTCGCTACCGCTGGAATCGGTGTGTCCGGCAATACGAATCGCGGTTTTATCAAACTCCTTGAGGACGATAGCAACCGACTCAAGGGTAGAATAGAACTCCGGCCGAACTTCGTGACGATTAACCCCGAAAGTAATGTTACCGGGCATGATCAGGCGGATATTATCGCCCTCGCGCACGACCCGCACGCCGGTGCCTTCGAGTTTGGCGCGCAGTTGAGCTTCCTGCTTATCCATGTAAAAACCGATGCCACCACCGACGGCAGCGCCACCGGCAGCGCCAATCAAGGCGCCCTTTTTTCGGTCATCGCTACTCGATGTCGCGGCCCCGATCAAGGCTCCGGTGACGGCGCCGATACCCGCGCCCTTGGCAGTGTTGCTGGTCTTCTGTTGTCCCGTATAAGGATCGGTAGACATACAGGCTGTTACCGTCACAGCAAAAAAACCCAACAATAATTTCTTCATGGTTTTCTCCTTAGTGCAATTAAGGGTGTAATTAAGAGTGCAATCAAGGGTGCAATTAAGCTACCCAACAGTTTGATGCCAGTGATGGCGCCATTTCCGAACAGGGACTATGCAGCGCCCGCCGTATTTCCGGCTTCAATGCCAGGCGGTCTTCCATCGCCTGGCTAAATTCCATGGTGGGGAACGCGTGTCCGCACATTTTAGCTAACCGACTATTTCAATTAGCCCGACTACTTCAATAAACCGTATGATTTTATATGCAAATCCTGCGAACCCGCGGTCATTTCGCCGCCAGGCAAGCACACAAACCAGTGGTTATGCCCTGCATCTGGGTTATGCTGGAGTTTATCAATTCCTGCCCGGGTGTATTCGTGCACAAAATAACCTTTTTGCTGATCCTAATCGCATTGTGTTCAGCCTGCGAACGCTACGCCGTAACTTTTAATGAACGGGTGGTTTACCAACCGCCGACCCTACTGGTGGACTACTCATTCAAGGACCCCGTACTCAGTCAGTGCGTAACCGAAACCATTAACAACCGAAAAATACAGCGGCTCGACCAGCTCACCGACCTGCGCTGCCCCAATACCGAGATACGAATCCTGGATGGTCTTGAGACTTTCATCCATATCACCGTGCTGGATCTCTCCTTTACCAAAATACTGAACGTGGAAGCCCTTTCGGCGCTGACACAGCTCAGGCAGCTCAATCTCAAAGGCGCCTCAATGCTGAACTGCGATAGCCTCGCCAATCTCAAAGACCGGCTCGAACAGCTGATCCTTCCCGATCATTGCCAGCCCTGAACGTTTTCCGACAAAAAGGGTTGACAACGCTTATCAACAGTTTCTGTGGATAACTTTGTGGGAAACTTATTTAAAACCGCCCGAAAGCCGCATTGGCAGTGACTTTTAACAAAATGGTCACTTTTTCGTCAAATATATTATTTGTTAAAAATCAATGAGTTATGAATTCTATTTTTAGAAATCAACGACTTACGGCTACTTTGCTAGAGTCTGAGTGAACTAAGGTAAATAACTTGGCCAATCTGTGGAAAAGATTAGTGACTTTCTTCCCATCAGCACCAAAAGGGGGCGAGATGCACTCACTCCGCCCCTTGTTTGTCAATCGAATTTCAGCCCCAGGCGGCGGCCAACCAGCTCATAAGACTCAACCACGCCGCCCAGGTTCTGGCGAAAACGATCCTTGTCCAGCTTTTCGCGGGTATCCACATCCCATAGTCGGCATCCGTCCGGGGTAAATTCGTCCCCCAGCACCACCTGCCCCTGGTACAGGCCAAACTCCAGTTTGTAATCCACCAACAGCATATTCCCGGACAGGAATAACGCTTTGAGTACGTCATTAACCGCAAAAGTCAGTTCTTTCATTTTGGCGACGTGCTCGGGCTCGGCCCAGCCAAAGGACTGGACATGGTATTCATTGATCATGGGATCGCCACGTGCGTCGTCCTTCAGGAACAACTCGAAGGTCGGTGGTTGCAAGTCGATTCCCTCTTCGACCCCGAGGCGTTTGCAGATACTGCCGGCGGCAATATTGCGAACCACACACTCTATGGGAATCATTTTCAGCTTCAGCACCACGGATTCCTGATCATTGAGCAATGACTTGAAATGCGTCGGGATACCGGCGTCCGCCAGTTTCTCCATGATAAACGCGTTGAACTTGTTGTTGACCATGCCTTTGCGGTCGAGCTGTTCAATCTTTTTGCCATCGAAGGCTGAAGTATCGTTACGAAAATGCAGTATCAACAGCTCCGGATCATCGGTGAGGTAAACCGATTTGGCCTTGCCGCGATAGAGCTCCCCTAGCTTGTTCATTAAGATAGTTCCCCGAATTGCGAATCGCCGATGAGCCACCGGCGCTTAACATGCAGACGGATAATCCACCTGCAAACCAGAGCATGATGCCCTTGCCCTCACCTCCCTGTCCAAACCTCCTTCACCAAAACCCGGTCAGATCGGGCGCTGGCATCACGGAAACCTTTCCGCGCCTTTTTCGCGCCGTTTCCTCACCTTTATACTTGCATGGCCGACGGCCTATTCGACACTCAACCAGTGCCCCGCCCTGCCCTGCTCCGCGTATTGCACTGTCGATACAAACTCCAGCAAGGGCGCGAATGCCGCCCTGACACGATCGAGCCGATTATTGTGTTCACTCATGTGTCCGATGACAACACCCTGCAAGCGTTCAGTGCCCATCGCTTGCAGCAAGCAGGCAGCCTGGCCGTTATTCAAATGCCCCCAGTCGCCACCCACTCGCTGTTTGAGGGCGTGGGGATAAGGCCCCTGGGCCAGCATCTCCAGATCGTGATTGGCTTCCAGCAATAAACCGTCACAATCACCGTAGGACTCCACGACATGGGCGGTGATGCTGCCCAGATCGGTCAGGACACCGAGGGTTTTGTGCTGGTGGCGAAACACGAATTGGACCGGCTCCCGGGCATCGTGCGGCACCGAAACCGGAGTCACGGTAATGCCCCCCACCTGGAAATCGCCGTGGCCGTCGATTACCGCGAGAGAGCCCTGATCACCCAGCTCCGCGGCTCTGGCGGTTCCGGCGGTCATGTACAGGGGCAGTCGGTACCGCCGTCCCAACGCCGCCACGCCCCGGCAGTGATCGCCATGCTCGTGGGTCACCAACACCCCTGTCAGTTGATCCGGATGCCGTCCCACTGACGTCATTCGCCGGGTCAACTCGGAGAGTGAAAATCCGCAGTCCACCAGCAGGCAGGTATCGCCCGACTCGACCAACGTCGCGTTGCCTTTGCTACCGCTTCCGAGAGACAGCAGGCGCATATCGGGCAATTTCCGTCAGGACAGGTTAGCGCGAATTTTTTGCAACAAACGCACGGCTTCGGTGCGAGCGAGCTCAGTCTTTTCAGCATCATAGATCCTGACCTCAACACCATCCGCACCGCGCACCAGGTGTATCTGGTAATCCGCCTCCGGCCGGACTTCCTTGACCTTGGCGCCGAACATACGACGAATAAAGCCAGGCTTGTCCTCCTTTTCATCCTTGAGTTGGTGGACATAAAAAACGCCGGCACTGCGATCCTGGTCGATAAGTTGGAATTCTTCCTTGCTCACCGAGTATCCGACCGAAGCCCAGGAGCGATCATAATTCAGACGCAACAACAGATAAGGGGCCCGCTCCGCCGGGGTAACGATGTCAACTTTTGCATCCCCGCCGATCTGCTGGGCCAGCATGGAAACCGTGCCGCTGGACTCGTCACCCGCCAGCTCGCTGGCCAACACGTTGAGCATGGTTTTTTCCCGCTCCTCGTCGAGCGACACCTCCGGCCAGGGCGGCACTTCACCTTCCTTGACCATGGCGACATGCAATACGGAAATCTCCGTACTCTTGGGTTGCACCCCCTGGGTGATTTTGACCCGATAGCGGTGATACTTTCCCGGATCGTCGTCAAACTCCAGCCACACAGTTTCAAGCAAGCCCTGACCGGCATCGGCAAGCGCGGTAGGCACCCCGTTGCGACTCAGAATACTGCGCACCCGTGGCCAGACTTCCCCCGGCAGCCGATTGATCAAAATCCAACGACCACTGGGCAGGCTCTGAATTTTGACCACCTCTTCAAGCACGTTTGTGGACAGTACCTGGGGACGCGGTGTCTGATTGAAATCCTCCAGAACAGCGGTTTCGGGAATCTCCGGTACACGATAGAGCTCGCCCAGCGCACTGCTATCCAGGCCCTCTGGCACCTGGATGTAGGGCTTTTCCTCTTCCAACAGGTAGTCCCGCGACTTGTTCCGGAAAATACCGTCGTCATCAAACATGCCACAACCAGTGGCAAGCAAGCTGCAAAGCGCCAGGAATCCCATAAGAAAAGCATTGTTTTTCATCATTAAACCCGGTCCATCCCGATTATCGGAAAAAGGAATTTTTAGTTGGCCTCGCCCGCTCGGACGTTAAAGCACACCGCACTCAACCAGCACGGCCCTTAACTCCCCGTGCCTGCTGGCGGACAATGGCGTCAGTGGCAGCCGGATAGCATCATGGGCGATCAGACCCATTTCGGCCAACGCCCACTTTACCGGAATGGGGTTAGCCTCGACGAAAAGCTTTTCATGAAGGGCTGCCAACGCGTCATTGAGCCTGCGTGCCATCTCCTCTTTGCCGGCGATGGCAGCGGCACAGAGCGCGCGCATTTGCGTGGGTGCGACATTCGCGGTAACCGATATATTGCCCTTGCCGCCCCGGAGCATCAGCTCCACGGCGGTGATATCGTCGCCCGAGTAGACCGCGAAGTCATCGCCACAGCCCGCCATAATGGCTTCGGCCCGACGGATATCGCCCGTGGCTTCCTTGATGCCGACAATATTGTCCACACGAGCGAGTTCACAGACGGTTTCGGCCAACATATCGCAGGCAGTGCGCCCCGGCACGTTGTAAAGAATCTGTGGAATCGCCACCGCCTCGGCAATTGCCTGAAAATGCAAAATCAGGCCCTGCTGAGTGGGTTTATTGTAATAGGGGGTGACCAGCAGACAGGCATCGGCACCCGCCTGCTGCGCGCCCCGCGTCAACTGTATGGCTTCACGGGTGCAATTGGCGCCCGTGCCCGCGATGATGGGAATACGACCGGCGGCCTGCTCAACGCAGGTTTTGATAACAGCCAGGTGTTCCTCCACTTCGAGGGTCGCGGACTCACCCGTGGTGCCTACCGCAACGATGGCGTCCG
Organism: Porticoccaceae bacterium; assembly: GCA_040235495.1. Taxonomy (GTDB): domain Bacteria; phylum Pseudomonadota; class Gammaproteobacteria; order Pseudomonadales; family Porticoccaceae; genus HB2-32-21. The sequence goes on along the minus strand of JBECKV010000026.1, from coordinate 17,203 downwards.
TGCCGCTGGCGATATGCCAGTCAACCAGCCGCTTGAGGGCTTCGTTATCCACAGCCAGAGTGCCGGGCGTCATGGGTGTTACCAGGGCGACTATACTGCCTGTGATCATCGCCTCACTCCGCGAAAAAAAGCGCCATGGTACTGGGGCGGTTCATAGTTCACAAGCACGCAGCGGCACGCTCGATCGGCTTTCGATACCGACAGCCAAGCCAACCGCGATGTGGCGGTTTCGACTAACGTCTCAGCACCGCATCGAGATGCTCGACCTGCTCGGTCCAATCGGAATCATCGGCCAGCGCTTCAATCAGAAAGGAACGCTGCCCGGGATTCCAGAAAGGCCAATCGACCAGTTTTACCTCTGGATCAAGGGGACTGTGCTCGTGCATAAAGCGCGTGATGTATTCCTCGGATGAAGGCAAACCCAGCTGCTCGAACAAGGCTTTCAAGTCATGCGCTGATGTATCCATGGCGACCTCTGTATTGGATCCGGGCTACCCGGGAAGGCAAATACTTACCCCTGACACCAAGTCAGGGAATCGGCGAGCAAGCACGATTCTCGATTACTAAACCTGATTCAACTGCCAACACTCCTGATCAAACTCCTGATTGCAGGACGTGCGACGAGCGACACCGTCCCGCTCCAGTTTGAGCAGGTGGGCCCAGAGCGAAAACCGGGCGTAGAACAAAAGATTGTTATCAACATCATCATAAACCGTCGACAGCATACCCAGCAGGCTCGCCTCGCCCAGCTTTTTCATGCCAGCGATGACCTTTTGCTCGCGCATGCCACGATGGCGAATCAAGCCCTCGATGACACTCATTGGCTCCGGCATCAGGTTGCCATGGCCCGGGGCGATGGATTTCAGAGGCCGCTGTTTAAGTTTTTCCAGGGAGTCGAGGTAATCCTTCATATCGCCACTGGGCGGCAGAATAACCACGGTGGAACCATCCATAATATGGTCACCCGCGAACAGCATGCCTTCGTCGTGAAGCAAGTAGCAGACATGGTTGCCGACGTGTCCCGGCGTGTAAATGGCTTCAAGGGTAAATTCGCTGGTTTTGAACAGCTCGCCATCGGCGATATTTTCCGACACCTGGAAACTGCTATCCTGAAAACTGTCGGGCGGGTCCATCATGCAACCGACCAGCTCGGCGCCGGTTTTCTCCGCCAGAATAGCCGCCACCGGCGAATGGTCCTTGTGAGTGTGGGTAACGATGATCCAGCGGATTTTATTACCGCCTGCTTCCAGGATCGCGTCGATGTGGCTGTCGTATATCGGGCCCGGATCAAGCACGGCGATCTCCTCCCGACCCAATAGATACGTGTTGGTGCCCGGCCCAGTCATGTTGCTGCCATTGGGCGCGGTGATCCGCCGCACCAGCGGTGAAAACTGATCTACTTGTGCCATCTGCCTGTTCCCCCTTCTACCTCTCTTTTTTCTTGCGCTTATTCGGCAACACTACAACAGGTCCCAAGAGCCTTTTATTACCGCCCACTTTATTACCACCCACACTTAATTTACAGCTCCACCATGGGGCTAACGTCGGCATCGTAATCGACACCGGGAACACCAAAGCCGAAGAGTTTCAGAAATTCCTCCCGATACCCGGCAAAATCACTGAGTTCACCCAGGTTCTCGGTGGTGATACTGCTCCAGAGTTCCTTCACCTTGTCCTGCACGCTATCCTGAAGCTCCAGGCCGTCCATGCGCAGCCGTCCCACTTCGTCCATATCGCGCTCACCCTGACTGTAGAGCTGACGAGCAAACAGCCCCTGGATTTGTTCGATACAACCCTCGTGGATGCCCTGCTCCTTCATAATCTTGTACAAAATGGAAATGTAGAGAGGCATGATGGGAATCGCCGAACTGGCCTGGGTAACCAGGGCCTTGAGCACGGAAACCTTGCACTCGCCGCCAATGGCTCGCAACTTCCTGTCGATGGCGAGGCTGGCGCGGTCCAGGTCCTTCTTCGCCATGCCGATGCTGGCGTGACCATAGAGCGGCCAGGTCATCTCCTTGCCAATATAAGTATAGGCCGTGGTTTTGCAACCGTCCGCCAGCAATCCGGCTGCCGCCAGCGCGTCGATCCACCACTCCCAGTCCTCGCCGCCCATCACTTTAATGGTATTGGCGATTTCTTCCTCGGTCGCCGGCTCCACGGTTACCTCGTCGACTTCCAGGGTATCGGTATTGACTCCTTTCATGGTGTAGGAACTGCCAATGGGTTTTAGCGCCGATACATAGGTGATGCCGGTGCGCGGGTCGGTGCGCCGGGGGGACGCCAGCGAATACACCACCAGATCGACCGGCCCCATATTGGCCTTCAGGGTGTCGATGGCGTGTGCCTTGATCTCATCGGAAAAAGCATCACCGTTGATGCCTTCGGCATACAAACCCGCTTTGCGAGCCGCCGCCTGCAAGGCCGCGGTGTTGTAATAACCGGCCGAGGCCGTGCGCTTGTCCGTCGGCGGCTTCTCGAAAAACACCCCCAGGGTATCAGCGCCACAGCCGAAGGCTGCGGTAATTCGTGAAGCCAGCCCGTAGCCCGTGGATGAACCTATGACCAGCACCTTTTTCGGGCCGCCTGCGACAGGCCCCCGGCTTTTGACAAAATCGATTTGCTGACGCACATGAGCCGCGCAACCCACGGGGTGAGCGTTGGTGCAGATAAATCCCCGAACCTTGGGTTTTATAACCATTGATCTACCTTTCCTCGTCGTAAAAAAATCAACCCGCGCTTAAACCGAGGCACCTGTTTTAACGCCGTTGTATCGCTGCCAGCATGGCTTTGCGATAATCGTCGGCCATAATAACCTGATGAATCGACTTACTCCACGATGATCAAACTGCGACACCCCACCCCGGACTCCTGGGCCGAAACCGTCATCACCGATATGAACACCTTTCTGCTCGACCATGCTGGCGCCGAGAAAAAAGCCTCGGGCATGGCCATGTCCATGGCTCTGCACTATGCCGACAAACCGGCCGTTGTCGCCGCCATGATCGACCTGTCCATCGAGGAACTCGATCACTTTCGGGAGGTGGTCAAGCTCATGACCGCCCGCGGACTCTGTCTGCGGAAAGACACCAAGGACACCTACGTCAATCAATTGCGCCGGCAGCTTCGCGATGGCCGGGATCAGTATTTTCTCGACCGCCTGCTGGTCGGCGGCATCATTGAAGCCCGCGGCGCCGAGCGCTTCGGCCTGCTCGCCAAAGCCCTGCCGCCCGGCTCCCTGAAAAACTTTTATCTGGACATCACACGCTCGGAAGAGCGCCATCGTGATCTGTTTATCGATCTGGCTGCTGATTATTTTGCCACGGACGAAATCACCCAACGCGTTGACGAGTTGCTCAACTTCGAAGCGGAACTGGTGCGCGGCCTGCCCCTTCGCCCCGCCCTGCATTGATGTCAGCACCCGCCAAGCCCCTGATCGAACAATACCTGAGCCGCTACGCCGAGATCGAAGCCAGCGCTCTGGCGGCTTGCGACAACCCTTGGCCTGGCCAGTGCCAGTTCAGCCACGCGCTCATTATTCCAGCCTATAAGGAAGCCGCTGATTTTTTCGCAAGGCTTGCCCGACGCCACATGAACCGGGAGTCGATACTACTTATCGTGATCATCAACCAGCCGGATATGCTGGCGGCACCTCATCCCGATAACCAGCGGCTATCGGAGCAGCTTCAAAGCGCCACCGAGCCTGTCTGGCGTCAGGATAACCTGCGGTTGGGCAAACTACCTGGAACCGACAGCGCGGTTCTGAGCGTTGATCGCTTTTCAACCCAGCCAATACCCCGCCGGCAGGGGGTGGGCCTGGCTCGCAAGATCGGCGCCGATCTTGCGCTTGCCCTCCATCATCGCGCCATCGTCAAAAGCCCCTGGCTCTACACCAGCGACGCCGACGCACTGCTTCCAGAAAAGTATTTTAGGGCTCTCCAGGACCACGACGCATGCGCGGCGGCCATCTACCCTTACCAGCATATTCGCGCCAACAGCAAGCTGAGTCGGGCCACCGAGCTTTACGAATACCGTCTGACGCAGTACGTGGAGGGCCTGTCCTCGGCTGATTCCCCCTACGCCTACCACACCCTGGGCAGCACTATCGTCATTAGGGCCGAGGCCTATGCCAAGGTTCGGGGTTTTCCCAAACGCAACGGCGGCGAAGATTTTCACCTGCTTAACAAGCTCGCCAAGGTGGGCGATATCACTTCCCTTGAAGCACCCCTGATCGAGATACAGGCCCGCGACTCCGACCGGGTGCCGTTTGGTACCGGACCCGCGGTCAGCCAACTCCTGAAAGAAGCGGAGCCCCGACAGGCCAGGATTTTTTATCATCCCCAGGTATTTTCGGAATTAAAGTCATGGCTCGATGCCCTGCCTTCGAGCCAGGTCACCGACCTCATAAAACTTCCCCTGGGTCAACCATCGATCGCCGCCCTGCAAAAACTGGGCACCCAGGAAGCCATCGCCCGTGCCCGGCAAACCAGCAAACATCGCGATACCTACGCGCGGCACATGCACAACTGGTTTGATGCCCTGAAAACCCTGCGTTTTATTCATTTTCTACAGGAGCAGGGTCTCACCAATCTTTCCTTTGCGGAAATGCGGCAACATTCACTTGCCACGCGCACCGGTGATTCAACGAGCGCTCAGGGCCATCTGCTTGACTATGGCGCACACTGATCTATACATTCGCCATCGACTATAAAAGCAATAACGACTTTCGAAAGGAGGTGCCAGCGATGGCCGATCAATGGGAATTCCAGGGCAGCTTGTTTAGTAACTGCAATTGCGCATTCGGTTGCCCTTGTCAGTTCAACGCACCCACCACCCACGGCTACTGCGAAGCAGTCGCCAGCATCGTTATCGATAGCGGGCATTTTAACGGCACCTCGCTGGACGGCCTGGGTTTTCTCATGCTGGTGCAATGGCCGGGGGAAATCGCCGAGGGCAACGGTCGCCAGCAGGTCATTATCGATGAGCGAGCAAACCCTGCCCAGCGCGAGGCCCTGAAGAAAATCGCCCACGGTGAAGCCGCCGCACCGGGTTCCAATATTTTTTACGTGTTCAACAGCACCATGTCAGAAGTGTTGGAAACCCTTTATCTACCGCTCGAAATCAGTATCGACGTGGAAGCGCGCAAGGCGCGGGCTCAATGCCCTGGCCTGGTGACCTCCGCCGGATCACCCCTTATCAACCCCTTTACCGGCGCCGAGAGCCGCGCGGGCATCCACTTGCCCCAGGGTCTGGAGTATAGCTACGCGGAGATGGGGAGGGGCAGTTCCTCAAGCACTGGCGACATTGCCCTGGAGCTCAGCGACAGCTACGGCCAGTTCTGTTATCTCCACTGGAATCAGGACGGGGTTATCCACAAAAATGTCCTGTTTTCCTGACCCGCCCCACCCTTTTAAACCTACCCACGCCTTTTAACTAACCCAGGATGTTTACGGCTGGCACGCTAAACCGGCTCAATACCGCCGGCACTGTGGCCAGCCTGGCGGCCCTGACGGGTCTCGCCTGGCTCTATCTATTCGATACGGCTGCCGATATGGACGCGATGATGGCAACCATGCCCGACATGCCGACGCCAACATGGGACGCTGCCTACGGCCTGACAGTATTGCTGATGTGGGCGATCATGATGGTCGGCATGATGCTGCCCTCGGCCAGCCCCGCCATTCTGATTTATCAGGGCATCGCCAGAAAAGCCGCCCGCGACGGCCAGACAGTGGCCCCGACCTGGCTGTTTACCAGCGGCTACCTGTTGGTCTGGATGTTGTTTAGCGCCAGCGCAACTTTCGCGCAATGGCAACTGAATAATACAGACCTCCTGTCACCCATGATGGTCAGCAGCAGCGCCGTGCTCGGGTCGGGTTTACTGATCGCCGCGGGGCTCTACCAGTGGACACCCGTGAAAAACACCTGCCTGCGCCACTGTCGCTCGCCGGTGGAATTTATCTCCAGCCACTGGCGCAAGGGCCGTCGGGGCGCGTTGCTGATGGGTTGGGAGCACGGCCTTTACTGCCTTGGCTGCTGTTGGGTATTGATGACCCTGCTGTTTGTCGGTGGTGTTATGAACCTGCTCTGGATCGCGCTGATCAGCATCTTTGTGCTGGCTGAAAAACTGCTACCCTATGGCGACTGGGCCGGCAAACTGGTCGGTGGTTTAATGATCGCCGCCGGGATCGCCTTGCCATTTTATTCCTAGGCGCGAAAGATGCGGGACAAGTTCGCACTACGAGCCACGCCATCTCGAAAAAACTTATTCTGAATATGCAAAAAGACACCCTGGCAGGCATCAGCCAGGCTATTAGCGCGGTCACCGGGCGACCATTCACCCCCAGCCATACCGAAGCCGTGCGAGGGGGCTGGATTAACGAGGCGCGGGTGCTATCCGATGGCGCGCAACGTTATTTCGTCAAGCTGAACAAGGCTGTCTGCGCGCATATGTTTGCCGCCGAAGCCGCGGGGCTGGAAATAATAGCCCGCACTCGGACCGTGCGCGTGCCGAAGGTGATTAGTCATGGGGCTATTGGTGATCGCGGTTTTATCGTCCTGGAGTACCTGACACTAAGCAGACCCGGAAATAACACCGAAAAACTGTTTGGCAAGGTTCTGGCGACCATGCATCGCCAGACGGCCACCGGCTTTGGTCTGGATTTCGATAACACGATTGGCAGCACGCCGCAAAAAAACAGCTGGCAGGAAGACTGGCCGACGTTTTATCTTGAGCAGAGACTGCGGCCAATCTTTCAACTGGCCGGCTCGAAATACCCGGAGCTGAAAAGGTATTTTTCGCCACTGGCGGAAAAACTGCCGGAATTCTTCAGGGATTATCAACCCCTGCCTTCCCTGGTGCATGGTGATCTATGGGCGGGCAACTGGGCGGCCGATGAACACGGCCGTCCGGTGCTGTTCGATCCGGCTCCCTACTGGGGCGACAGGGAGGTGGATTTGGCCATGACCGAATTATTCGGGGGTTTTTCGGAGGATTTTTATCGGGCCTACCGGGACGCCTGGCCACTGGATTCAGGCTACGCGCGTCGCAGGCCACTTTACCAGCTCTACTACTATCTCAACCATATCTATCTGTTTGGCGAGAGCGACCCCGTTTATACCAGGGATCTGCTCGAACGCTCCCTGTCGGCCTGAGCTGTTGTGGATGCCGAGCCAAAGCGCGTCAGGCCGGGCGCGTTCCCTTGAGTGATATGCGGTGTAGCAGGCGGCGATAGCCGTGGTAGTCGTTGATCGGATAATGATGGGTAGAACGGTTGTCCCAGAGCACCACCGAACCCACAGTCCAGCGAAACCGGCACTGAAATTCCGGCTTGCGGGCATGTTCATAGAGAATATGTAGCACCGGCTCGCTGTCCTCCTGACTCCAGCCATCAAAACGCAGGGTATGCGCCTCGTTCACATACAGGGTTTTTTCCCCGGTTTCCGGGTGGGTGCGGACAACCGGGTGAACCTCAGTGAACTCCTTCGGCGCGCTGTCATCACCGCCATCATCGATACGATTTTTACGCGTCGCCGACACCGCTGCCTTGGCCGAGGTATTAACCGCCTTCAAACCGCTGATCATTTCCCGCATCTCGGCAGGCAGATTTTCGTAGGCCGCTCCCATATTGCAGAAAATGGTGTCGCCCCCCACGGGGGGCAGTTCCAGCGCATAGAGCGTGGCTCCCGCCGCGGGCTCGGGGAGATAAGTAGTATCCGAATGCCAGACGCCGCCAAAATTGATGGTTTCCTGTGGCAATTTAAGCACCGGCGCCACCAACGGATGGCCCTCGATGCCTTTAAGGAAGGGGTATTTCTCCACTTCGCCAAACTGGCGGGTAAAGGCCAGTTGCTGCTCGGGGGTCAGGGTCTGGTCGCGGAAAAACAGCACCTTGCGTTCCAGCCACAGGGCCCTGAGAGAAGCAAGGGTATCCGCATCCAGCGCTTGAGAAAGATCCAGCCCGGCAATCTCGGAACCGATCATCGGCGCCAGGTCTTCAACTCGATAGGGTGTGGGCATCTTTTACCTCTCCAGGGCTTCTCGCATAAGCACTTCCAGCGCAAGGCACCTAACCGGCCTTCAATTTATCCAGCACCCGATCACCAAAGTCACCGGTACTGAGTTCGGTGATTCCATCCACAGCCAGATCCGGCGTGGAATAACCATCGGCAAACACCGCCTGCATGGCGGACCAGATGCGGGCTGCCAACTCCGGCATGGCGAAACTGTATTCCATCATCATCGCCACTGAACCAATCATTGAATAAGGGTTGGCGATATTGCGACCGGCGATATCAGGCGCGGAACCGTGGGAAGGCTCGTAGTAGGCCTTGCCGTCGCCGACGCAGGCCGAGGGCATCAGGCCAAGAGAGCCGACAATACCACCGCCCTGGTCGCTGAGAATATCGCCAAACATGTTTTCCGTCACCAGCACGTCAAACTGGCCGGGATTCAGGCACAGGTGGGTGGCCGCCGCATCCACCAGCATATTCACCACACGCACATCGGGGTAGTCGGCCGCGACTTCCTCCAACACCTCATTCCAGAGCACGCTGGATTTGAGAATGTTGCTTTTGTGAATATTGTGCAGCACCTTTTTGCGCCCGCGCGCGAGCGCAAAAGCGACGCGGCAGACCTGACGAATCTGGTCTTCGTCATAGTAGAGGCTTTCGATCACATAGCGTTTGTTGTCGGCATCGACACCAACGGTTTTTTCACCGAAATAGAGCCCGCCCACCAACTCGCGAACCATCAGAATATCCAGGCCGTCGCCGATCACCTCGGCCCTGAGAGGCGAAAAATGCGCAAGCGCCCTGGGCAGACAGACCGGTCTCAGGTTCGCATAGGTGTTATAGCGGGCGCGCAGCGGTAATACCGCGCCCCGCTCGGGCTGCATGTCCACGGGGATCTTTCGGGCCTCTTCGTGGGCCAGGCCCACCGGCCCCTTGAGGATCGCATCCGCGGCGTCGCAGGCCTCGATTGCGATTTGAGGAAATGGATCACCATGTTCAAAGTAGGCGGCGGCCCCGAAAGGCGCGTGTAGTAATTCAAAGCCGAGCCCCTGGCTCACCTGAATCCAGTCGAGTACCTTGAGGGCCTCGCGCATGATCTCGGGGCCGATACCGTCCCCTTCGAGAATTGCAATCTTGTAGGTGCTCATCGACCTGAGGATATCCGCTAAGCCAGGAAGGCGGGCATTGTAGCCAAGGCGTGTTTATTTGGACAGGCGGCCCGGCGACCGCTACAAACCATAAATCGGTCGCGGCCCGTTAGCGCTGATGCAGATCAATCATCGCCGATACGCTGACGCGAGGCAAAAAAAAGGGCAGGCCCAAAGGCCCGCCCTGCTTGAAGCTGATCGAGGACCCTCGCCCCAGGTCTCAGCCGGTGACGAATATCTCTCCCATTTTCTTCTTGGTGTCTTCTATCAGCTCGATATAGCGCTTGAAGCCACCGTTATAGGTGCCGTCCTGACGGCGGTTTTCCTCACCCTCGAAATTATAGTACCCGGGCGTGCATTCCTTGTTGCGATCGGTTTTGCCGCGGTGATCGATCACTTCCTGTACCCACCACTCCTCGATTTCCGGGGTGATATCGATGGCTTCGCAATTGTTTTTCAGAGCGTAGTCGATACAACTGGCGATGTAATCGCCCTGCACGGTCAAGACATCGGTGATATTGAACTGAAAGGAGGCCTGGTAACCCGCCATGATGAACAGATTCGGATAACCCTGTGACTGCACACCGAACAGAGTGCGAATACCATCCTTGTATTTGTCGTTGATTTCCTGACCATTAGCGCCGACGATCTGGTTGTAGATACCGGTTTTCTGAACCTCGAAGCCGGTGGCGTAAATGATCAGATCAACCTCGTACTGCTTGCCATCGAATACCGGGCCTTTCTCGGTGATCTCGGTGACCCCCTTGCCGTGAGTATCGATCAGATGCACATTGGGCAGATTGAAGGTTGGCAGATACTCGTCATGGAAGCAGGGACGCTTGCACATGAACATATACCACGGTTTCAGTGAGTCGGCGGTTTGCTTGTCCTTGACGATTTCGTCGATGCGCTCGTGAATCCACATCATGTAATCGATGTTGGCGTTTTCCTGGCGGCGGATTTTTTCTTCCCTCGACATTTTCGCGCGTTCAGCATCCTGTTCCGGAGTCAAGCGCGGGCCTTCGATATTGCGCTGGCGGCGCTTCTCCTGCCAACCCGGCTTGAGCTTGCGCGCCCAGTTGGGGTCGGTCGGCCAGTCATTACGAATATCAATCGACGACGGCGTGCGCTGGAAAACGTACAATTCCTTGGCATTTTTACCCAGTTCAGGAATCGCCTGCACGGCGGTCGCGCCAGTGCCGATGATGGCGACTCGCTTATCCTCGAGCTTTTCGAGATTATTGCCGCAATAATCGTAATCCCACCGCGAGGTGTGGAACGAGTGACCCTTGAAACGTTCAATACCATCGATACGCGCCAGCTTCGGCTTGGACATGGGCCCGTTGGCGCAGATCACGAACCTGGCCTTCATATCATCACCGCGGTCGGTTTGAATTCGCCAGAGTTTTTCGTCCTCGAGCCAGGTGGTACGGGTGACCGTGGTCTGGAACAGCGCCAGGTCATAAAGATCAAATCTTTCAGCAATCGCCTTGCAATGATCGTAGATTTCCGGCGCCTTGGCATAACGATCCCTGGGCACATAATCCATCTCATCGAGCAGGGGCAGGTAGTCATACGAAACCACGTCACAGGCCGCCCCGGGGTAGCGGTTCCAGTACCAGGTGCCGCCGACATCGGCGCCACGCTCAACGATTCGGATGCTCTTGACGCCGACCTTGCGCAACTGAGGCGCGGTCAGCAGGGCCGAAAACCCGCCGCCAATGAACAGCACCTCGACCGTATCCTTCATAATCTCCCGGGGTTTGACGTCCCGGTTGTAGGTATCTTCGCCATAGTGGGCAAGGTCGCCGTCAAAATTGGAATTAAACTGCGCCGTGCCCTCCGGGCGGTAGCTCAGACGCAGATCTCGTTCTTCGGCAAATTTTTGCTTGATGGCGTCGTAATATTCCTGGGAATGTTTTTGCCCGGCTTTCAAGGGGTCGAAGGAACTTAATTGAGCAACGCCATCCGCCTTGCCGATTTGCTTGGACTCGGACATATCTTTTCCTCTCACTGATCTCAACTGTGGTTAATCGTCAGGCCCCGGCGCAACGCGCTGTCGGACCATTGTTTAGCATAGTCGGCAAGTATGGGATAGCAAGCGTTGATGCGTCAACGGTTAAGCACCTGAAAAGAGGCGGTTTTTTGATATCACGCAAAGCCCAGGTCGTCAGATCCAATCAGCAATGCCTGGTCAAAGCCGGCGCTGCCGCAAGCCCCACTGCGACAGCCAGGGCTGCCCGAAGCCCGCGAACGTAAATCAATTCGTCATATTCCACAACGAAAATACCTCCAATCGAGGAGGATGTATATGAAAGTAGCGATTCTTGGCAGCGGCTACGTGGGTCTGGTGACCGCTGGCTGTCTCTCCCAGGCGGGCCACCACGTCACCTGTTTTGATGTTGACTCGGACAAAATCGAGCGCTTGAAGCAGGGTATTTGCCCCATCTTCGAGCCCGGTCTGGAAGACTACATTGTCCAGGGTTTGCGGGACGGCCTGCTGGACTTTGGTCGACTCGCGGAAGCCGCGCCGGGCTTCGGCGGGGCTCAGGTCATTTTCATTGCCGTTGGCACGCCGTCGGACGCATCCGGTTCGGCGGACACCCGCCTGGTGTTGGCGGCGGCCGAGAGCATTGGCCAGAAACTCTCAAGTGATACGCTGGTGGTGGTCAAATCCACGGTCCCGGTCGGCACGGTCGATCGCGTCAAGGCAGTAATAAACAAGCAACTCGCTCAACGCAAAACGCAGTTTGCCGTCGACGTCGCCTCCAATCCGGAGTTTCTCAAGGAAGGTTCGGCCATCAATGACTTTCTCAAGCCGGACCGCATCATCATTGGCACTGACAGCCGGGAAGCCGAACGCTGCTTGCGTCAGCTCTACGCGCCTTTCAACCGCAATCACGACCGCATCCTGGTGATGGACGTGCGTTCGGCTGAACTGAGCAAATACGCGGCCAACGCCATGCTGGCGACTAAAATCAGTTTCATTAACGAAATTGCCCACATTGCGGAATTGGTCGATGCCGATATCGAGCAGGTGCGCCGAGGCATCGGCGCTGATCTGCGTATTGGCTACCACTTTATATACCCGGGCTGTGGCTATGGCGGTTCCTGCTTTCCAAAAGACATTCGCGCGCTGGAAGCGACCGCTCTCAAGGGGGGGTATCGCCCCCAGTTACTGCGCGCGGTCAGGGAGGTGAATGAACGCCAGAAGCAGGTTCTTGCCACCAGGGTGCGGCAGTATTTCGGCAATGATCTGCAGGGTCGCACCTTCGCCCTGTGGGGCCTGGCTTTCAAACCCGGCACCGATGACATGCGGGAAGCGCCAAGCCGGGAATTGCTGGAAGCACTGTGGCAGGCCGGGGCTCGCATTCAAGCCTACGACCCCTTTGCCATGGATCAGTGCCAAAAACTCTACGGGGATCGACCTGACCTGACCCTGACCGGCACCAAGGAAGCCGCGCTTAAAGGTGCCGACGCTGTCATTATATGCACGGAGTGGAAGGGGTTCCGGGCACCGGACTTCGAGCATCTGGCGGCCAACCTGAAACAGCCGGTTATTTTTGATGGTCGCAATCTCTATGACCCCGGACTGCTCCAGCGCCATGGCATTGACTATATTGCCATCGGCCGCGGCAACTGGCGGCGGGAACGAGGAGAATCCCGCTCCTTACTAAATGAGTACGCAGGCGAGTGCACCGCCGGGCTCAGCCTGGTAAGCAATACCAGGGAGTCTGGCAATAGCGCGTCCGCGCCCAACGCGGCCTGAAGCCGGCCAAAGGTTCTCTCGCTGTTTTGCCGCGCCATTCCTAAGCCGCGAGCAAGACGCCGCGAGCAAGACGCCGGGAATTATGACGCGGTGAATATGAAGAAGCGGATGTCCTGATCAGCCTGCTCAGCGCAGGCGCGGCAGATTAATCAGCTCGAAGCGTTGATCCGCCCTGTCGCCATCATTATCGGCCGCGGATTCACGGCGCAGGGGCTGGCGCAGATCTCCCCAGTGCACCAGTTCCAGCTGCCCATCGACATGTTCCACCAGGGCCGTGCAGCTCTCCACCCAGTCACCATCGTTGCAGTACAGCTTACTGCTGATATAACGCATTTCCGGCTGGTGAATATGGCCACAGACAATGCCGTCTAGGCCCCTTGAGTGACATTCCGAGGCCGCCGCCCGTTCGAAGGCATCGATAGCCTGGCGAGCGTTTTTGACCCTGTTTTTGATGTAATAGGCCAGGGACCAGTAGGGCAATTTGAGACAACGCCGCAGACCATTGCCGCAGCGGTTCAGCCACAACAATAGTTCGTAGCTCCAGTCACCGACCCAATGCTCCAGGCGATTGCAACGCACCACATGGTCAAATTGATCGCCATGAACCACCAGCATACGCTTGCCCATGGCCGTGGTATGGATCGACTCTGATCGAATCTCGATATCGAGCAGGCGATGCCCGGCGATTTCGCGGGCCAGAGCGTCGTGATTTCCGGGGATATATACCACCCGTGTGCCAGTGCGCGCTTTTTCCAGTATGACCGAAAGCACCCGCTGGTGGCTGGCGGGCCAATTAAAACTGCGTTTCATGGCCCAGAAATCGATGATATCTCCGACCAGATACAGAACCTTGCAGTCGGTGGAATCGAGAAAATCCAGCAAGAATGAGGCCTTACAGCCCCTGTAGCCCAGATGAATATCGGATAGCCATATGGTGTTTAGCGCGGAACTCCCCCAGACCTCGGCGCTGTCCGACAGAGACATCGCGGCCCTGATATCAGAGCCTGGGAAAAGCGTGCTCAAACCATTGCGCCGATAATGTGCCGCCCGACGAGGACAGTGGCGTTTCGGGAAAACGGGTTTTACGCCACAGGGACCTGGCCAGATGCTCGATATTGCCGGAGCAGCCGGCGGCGATCCATTTGGCCACCGCCGTGGCGACGTCCGGATAGCGGACGGTTTTCGCCTCCGCCTCGCGCAGCCAGTGGCCAAAGGCTTGCTCATCCAGACCAGTCAGGGTATGGGCCAGGCCGATTTGACGCAGGGCAATGACGTTGGACAGCTGCTCCGACTGGCCGTGCACGGGCTTGACCAGCAACTTGCAGCCCAGTTGCAGCACCTCGCTGGCCAGACCAAAACCGGCATTGCAAAACACCCCCTCGCAGCGGCGCAGATACTCCTGAAAATCCTCCCGACTCGGCAGGTGCCATCGAACATGGGGGTACTGGCTTTGGTAGGCCCGGGGATGAAACACCTGGAAGTCATAGCCGGGATACCGGCCCAACAGGGCATCGATATGAACCACGTCCTCGAACGGCAGGTAAACCACGATCAGTCGGTCTTGGAGCTGTTTCGCGCGCGGGCCAACGGGAGCCATGGGCGGCAGGATTGGTGCGTCAAAATGGTACCAGTGGAACCCCAGAGCCCGGTCGGCCGGCGCAAAATACTTCATGATCAGCCGGTGGTGGAAGCCCCCATGGTGCTGCGGTATGGGATAACGGAAAGCATACTGGTGACCCAGACCCAGCACCGGCGTTGCTGAACACTTTGCCGCCCAGGCCGTGACCGGTTCAAAATCAGTCAACACCAGATCGTAACTGCCGAGATCGAGATTTCTGACTTCGCGGAGAAAATTCAGGGCCCTGGTCTGACGCAAGGTTTTCAGGGCTTTGGTACGCCCGGCTTCCACCACCATGGTCAAGCCGCGGCGCCACTGATAGTCACCAAAGGGTTGCATGTCAAAAAACTGCCCCGGCGCCCTGCCCGAAAACAGGTAATCCACCCGTGCGCCCTGTGCCGCCAAGGCCGGAGCCAAGGCCCGGGCGCGAGTAATGTGGCCATTACCGGTACCCTGCACACCATAGAGGATGCGCATTCAGGCCGCCAATGTCCCGGCCAGGCACGCCCAGCCCACACCCATGACCGCGCCGGCCAGGGTATCGGTGGGAAAGTGCACTCCCAGTAGAATCCGGGAGGTCCCCACCAGGCAGGCCCACAGGTACATCGGCCAGAACAGCACCGGATAAACCATAACCACCGCGGTTGCCATCAGGAAGGCGCCGGAGGTATGTCCGGAGGGAAAGCTAAAGTGATCGGAGGGTGTGATCGCACTGCTGAATCCGGGCAGCGCCTGGGCTGGCCGGTTGCGCTTAAAGGCGTTTTTTGCCACGTAGTAGACCGGGCGTTCGATAAGAAATCCCAGGCTCAATATCAGCAGCAGGTCGAGCGCCCCGGCATCGCCAGCAGCGTAAAGCAGCAGAGGGATCAAGGGATAGTAAAAGCCGTCGGCGCTGGCGGATATGATTCTGCTTGCGCGGGTCAGCGTCCGCTGCTGGTCCAACTGATGTAATTGCAGGCACCAGGTGAAAGCCAGCACGTCACCGGCGTGAATTTTATCGAGTATCCGTAAAGTGTGAGAAGCCTGCTTTTCCATGTCGAGCACAATAAAAAAGCACTGTGTCGCAAACATGACGGCGGCGTGAAGATTTGGTGACAGGCAGCAATGGCGGCTACCCCTGTCGGCAGCCGAGGCGACCGCCGCCACTGGCGCGACACTCCGGGGATGGTCGTCACTGGGGTCGTCGTCACTGTCATTGGGGTCGTCGTCACTAAGGCATTCTGCTGATTTTTTCTCGCAAGCGGGCCGCCTGCCGCTGAACAATTTCCCGAGCGTGGAATACACTGGCGACATTATTGCGATTTCGTCTGAGCATCGCGGTAATGAGCACCGCCTCGGCGGCCACCCAGATATCGAAAATCACTACCGCGCGAAACAGCAGGGAGTGGTCGGCGATGACCAGCAGATAATAGGCCGGCACCATGGCCACGGCGGAAGCCTTGGCCGACCAGGTATGGAAACTGGGCAACTCCCGGAATTTCAGCAGTCCCAACAGCGTCGGCACCAGATAACAGCTCATGCCGATAAAAACATAGCTCCGCTCCCGGTCCATAATATCCGGCCAAAGCCAGATCAAGGCCAGCACCATGGCCCCATAGGTCAAGGAATCACCCCAGCTGTCGAGCTTGGCGCCCAGGTCGCTGGTTTGCTTGAGCTTACGGGCCAGATAGCCGTCGAGGGCATCGGTCGCCAGCGCCACGGTGAGCAGCATCAGAAACCAGGTTTCCTGCTGCTGATGAGCGAGCCCTACCAGCACCGGCACCAGGAGGATGCGGAAACTGCTCAGCAGATTGGGGATGGTTATCGGAATATGGTTCATCGCGGGCTTGTACTAATCCGCCGGGCCGGAGATCCGGCCTCGGCTCGGACTCAAGAGGAATTTTAGCGCAATTTAACGCCAGCGATCGGCCCGCATCACTGGCTCGCGGCACTCATCCGCTGGCGGCGAATTTCATACAGACACACCCCCGTCGCGACCGAGACGTTAAGGCTGCTTACCACACCCAGCATGGGCAGTTTTACCAGGCGATCGCAGGCTTCCCTGGTCAAACGCCGCAGGCCCTTGCCTTCCGCGCCCATCACCAGGGCCATGGGCCCGGTCATGTCGGTATCGTAAAGCAAGTCATCCCCATCGCCATCGGCACCGACCACCCAGATGCCGGCTGCCTTGAGCCGGTCGAGCGTTCTCGCCAGATTGGTCACCATAATAAAAGGCACGGACTCCGCCGCGCCGGATGCCACCTTGCGCACCACCGGCGTCATGCCAGCGGAACGATCCCGTGCGGCGATCACCCCGTGAACGCCGGCGGCATCAGCGGCACGCAGGCAAGCGCCGAGATTATGGGGATCGGTGACGCCATCCAGCACCAGCAGCAGGGGTTCATCGCGCAGCTGGGTCAGTAATTGCTCGAGGTAGATCTCGTCGGCAACCGCTCCGGCGCTGCACAGCGCCACCACACCCTGGTGATTGCCATCGGCCAGTTGATCCAGGTCTTCGCGTTTGACCCAGCACCAGGGAATGGACTGTTTGTCGGCCAGTGCCTGCAGGGTCCGCAGACGCTGATCCCTGCGCCCCCTCAGAAAGCGCAACTCGCTGATCCGGCCAGCATCTGTTTTCAGGAGTGTCTGAACGGTGTGGATGCCGTACAGCCACTC
>JBECKV010000020.1:0-4581 GCA_040235495.1 Porticoccaceae bacterium | reverse complement strand
ATCCCCCCAATACGCTGAGGGCGGCGGCATCGACGTGATCCATGGGCACTGTGGGGTAGGCCTGGGCGCAGAAGTTGACCTGGGTGCTGGTCTGCCACAATTGTTGGACCGGCTCGCAAACCGGTGGTCTGCTAAAAGCGGTGAAGTTCCCTGGTTCAGGGGTTTTCAGGCTGTTCGCCATGGCGTCGGCGTAGCTGTCCAGATGCTCCTGCTCTCCCACCAGCAGAAATTGTCGCGGCGCTCGGGTGACTTTCCGGTGGATGGCCGCCAGTTGTCCGGCCAGCATCTCCAGGGCCTGCGCTTGCGCCACGGCGCTATCGAGTTTTTTGATTTGCCGGATGCCTTCCAGACCGCCCCATTGGTGGGCCAGCAAGGCACCGGGGCTGAAGTGTGCGGCGGCGGCGCTCATGGCGAGGCTATGACCGGCCGCGGTGACGCTGTTTTCGCGTCGTGCCCGGGATTGAGCCACCAGTTCACGCAGCCGGGGCAGCTCGTCGAAGCGAACGTTGTCGAGGGTTTCCTCCATTAATTCGCACAGGGCCGGCTGATTGGCTGCCAGGCCCTTGGCCGAGAGTATCAGATGACCGCTTAGTGCCTGTATGTTGTCCGGCTCGCCGCGAGTCGACGCGTAGGCGTGGATGGAGCCACAGACGCGGGATTGCCAGAGTTGGGTTGCCAGATAGTCGCGCTGGCCCACACCCAGTTCAGTCAGGCAACTGGTGTAAAACGGCAGTAAGGCGAGTTCTGTGTCCTCCAGCCGGGGCAGGGGCAGGATAATCTGTTGATAGACCAGGCCATTGCTGCCCACCGCATAACTGGTCAGGGGCAAGGGTGTGTGCTGGCGGCTGGCTGCTTCGATATAGGTCATTTCCGGGGCGACGTCTTCCAGGGTGACCTTTGGTAGCAGGCTTTCGTCGTCCTTTCGCGCCTGCCGCTCAAGCAGCGCCTGGGCGCGAGAGATCAGCTGCTGTTTTTGTTCCTGGCTAAGCTGGGAGCGAATCAGCTCCAGGCGGGCGTGCTCGGCCTGTTCCCGGCGTTGCGACAGTCCCTGGTCCGGGCGCAGGGTCAGGCGCACGCGGTGAGGGTTGTCGAGCAGTAGTCTTTGGGTCAACTGTTTGATAAACGCAGGATTTTTGATGTCTTCGCGTAACTGGGCGAGCACCGGCTCCAGATCCAGCAGGGCGATGGGGTCGCCGCGATGGGTGGCGCTGGTCAGCGCGGTAAGAATCAGTTGCAGGCCATAGGGATAGGTGTCGCCGCCGATTTCCCGCTGCTGTAACTCCAGCTGGTGCAGGGAGGCCTCGACCTGTTCCTGGGGCACGCCGTTTTCGGCGACATCCTTCAGCACGTCCAGAACCAGTTGTTCAAGCGCCACGGCGCGCTCGGTTTCACTGCCTTCGATGCCGCACATAAAACAGAGTTCTTTCTGGGAATCCTCGAGTCCGCACAGGGGCGAGGGGGCGGCGCCGAGTTCGGTGGTTTCCAGGGCTTTGAGCAGAGGCGAGGCACTGTTGTCCAGCAGCACGCTGTTCAGCAGATGGGCTTCCATGGAGGACTTCAGGTCGGTGGTTTTGCCCAGCAGCCAACCGAGCACGATGTGGGCTTTGCCCTTGCTCGGCCCGGGCTCGTCAAAGGCGTAGGCCTCTTCGACCGCCAGGGGCGCGAGGTAGCGCCTTTCGTCCTGCACGGCAATGGTTTCAGGCAGGGGTTCAAAGGCACTCAGTACCTGGGATTCAAATTTATTCTGATGCTCGATGGCGGGGATGTCGCCAAAGGTCATGAAAATAGCATTGCTGGGGTGGTAGTGGGTGTTATAAAAGTCCACCAGCTGTTCATAGCTGAGGTCCGGGATGCACTCCGGATCACCGCCACTGTTGAAGTGGTAGGTGGTGGTCGGGTACAGATATTTGGTCATGGTCTGCCACAGTGTCGAGGGCACGGAACTCATGGCGCCTTTCATTTCGTTGAATACCACGCCCTTGTAGACCAACCCGGATTCCGGGTTGTCGGCCTCCGCAAACTCCAGGCGATGGCCCTCCTGGCAAAAATCCAGGTTGTCCAGACGGGAAAAAAATACCGCATCGAGATAGACATCGAGCAAATTGTTAAAGTCCTTTTTGTTCTGGCTGGCGAAAGGGTAGGCGGTCCAGTCCGAGCTGGTAAAGGCGTTCATAAAGGTATTGAGGGAGCGGCGAATCATCATAAAAAAAGGGTCGCGCACCGGGTATTTCCTGCTGCCGCACAGGGCCGTGTGTTCGAGGATATGGGCGACACCGGTGTTATCCCGGGGGACTGTTCGCAGGGCCACCAGAAAGACGTTCTCGTCATTATCACTGCCGATATGGATATGCTGGGCGCCGGTCTTGCCGTGGCGGTATTCGCTGACGTCGAGCTTCAGGGACTCTATGCGTTTGCTGCGGATAAATTCAAAAGCGGGATTTACCGGGGCGTTCATGCGACCTGACCTTAGACTTGATGGACGGGGGGAAAGTCTTGGTATTCTAACCCCGAATGGATAATCGTGGCAGGGCTGGCTGCGCGCCTCTCGATCCACTACATTGACCGGACTTTACTGATCGGAATATTGGGGAGAAATCATGAATCGAGTGGATGGCAAAGTCGCAATCGTTACCGGTGGCGCCCGGGGCCTGGGCGCGGCATCAGCCAGGCGCCTGGCGGAAGGTGGCGCCAAAGTAGTGCTCACGGACATGCGGGAGGAACTGGGCGAGGCAACCGCCGAAGCGATTCGGCAGGCCGGTGGCGATGCCCTGTTTATACGCCACGACGCCGCCAGCGAGGAGCAGTGGATAGACGTGGTAGCCCGGACCAAGGCGCACTTTGGCGGTGTCGATGTGTTGCTCAATAACGCCGGTATCGGCACCGGTGGACGCATTGACAAAATGGAGTTAAAAGCCTGGCAGCACATGATGGCGATCAATATGGAAGGGGTGTTCCTGGGGATGAAGCACTGCATTCCGCCGCTGCGCGAGCGGGCCTCGCTGTGGGAAGGCGGTGGTTCGATTATCAACATTTCCTCGATCATGGGTTTTATTGGCGCGCCCGGTTCAACGGCCTACTGCGCATCCAAGGGTGGTGTGCGCCTGGCTACCAAGGCGGCGGCGCTGGAATGCGGGCAGCTGGGATTTAATATTCGGGTCAATTCGATTCATCCGGGCTATATGGAAACCGAAGGATTGCAGAGCGCGCTGCGAGCCATCGCCAGGGGCAGCGGTGATGACGCCAAGGAAGCTGCCCGTCAGGACATGATCAAGGCGACCCCTATCGGCCGGCTGGGCAAGCCCAGGGACATAGCCAACGGCGTGCTGTTTCTGGCCTCCGATGATTCGTCGTTTATTACCGGCACCGAGCTGGTCATTGATGGCGGGGCGCTGGCTCAGTAAGATCGGCGGTAACTAAAAACCATCAATCCATTTTGTTAGTCACAAATACACTTTAAAAACAGAAATACAGGGAGAACAGCACCATGCCTACACCACCGAGCGAGGAGACCGTACTCAGCTGGTTTGACGAACTATCCAACTGGGGGCGCTGGGGTGACGACGATCGCCTCGGCACTCTGAATCACCTGACCCCACAAAAAAGCGCTGCCTCCGCGAGCCTTGTCAAGGAGGGGCGGACGGTTTCCTGCGCCTGGGATATTCGTACCGGGCAACAGCCGGGCGCCACGGTTGAATCCCAGCGCTACATGCTGTCGACGGGACTTGGCCTGGACCGGGAAGGTCGCAAGGGCCTCTTTGGCGCGGGTCGCGCCGGCGCCGCCCAGGAGTATATCGGCATGGTCTTTCATGGCCTCGACGTCACCCACCTGGACTCCCTGGCTCACCTGTTCTGGGACGGAAAAATGTATAACGGCGTTCCGTCCTCCGAAGTATCGGATCGCCAGGGTGCGCTGGTCCACGATGTGCTGGCGGTCAAGGATGGCGTGGTCACTCGTGGCGTGTTGCTGGACATCCCCAGGTTGCGTGGTACGGATTTTCTGGCAGGGGATGATCACGTCTACCCCGAGGATCTGGAAGCCGCCGAGCAAGCGGCGGGGGTCAAGCTGGAGGCAGGCGATGTGCTAATGCTACGCACCGGTGCGGGTTTTGAGCGCCGCCAGCAAAAGAAAGCCTATAACGCCAACAAACCCCGATCCGGTTATCAGGCGGCCTGCCTGCCCTGGTTGCATGAGCGCGGCATTGCCATGATCGGTTCCGATGTCGCCCAGGATGTCACTCCGGCGGGCTATAAAACCGTGAGCATGCCCATTCATATGGTCGGTATCGTCGCCATGGGGCTGTGGCTGATCGATAATTGCCAGCTTGAGGATCTGGCGGCGACCTGCGCCAGTCTGGGTCGGTGGGAGTTTCAGTTTGTGCTGGCGCCAGTGCGTTTTCAGGGGGTTACCGGCAGCCCGGTCAATCCGCTCGCTGTTTTTTGAGGCGCCGGTGTGACCGTAGCAATCGATACGCCGCTGCTGATCGTCGGCGGCGGCCCAGCCGCTCTGGTAGTCGCTACCGTGGTCAGCGGCTACAGCATGGGCAGCCTGATCATCGGTCATGAGCCGGTGTGCGCTGATGA
>JBECKV010000165.1:0-7953 GCA_040235495.1 Porticoccaceae bacterium | reverse complement strand
CGACCATGTCATTCTCGCTGGTGCCGGGGTGGGCGGCGATAAAGTAGGGAATCAGATACTGCTTTTTACCGGCCTTTTTGCTGAATTTCTCAAACATCGCCGCAAAGCGCTCGTAGCTGCCGATACCGGGCTTCATCATCTTCGTCAGCGGCCCCTCCTCGGTGTGCTCCGGCGCGATTTTCAGATAGCCACCGACGTGGTGGGTCACCAGCTCCTCCACATACTCGGGCGACTCCACCGCCAGGTCATAGCGTAGTCCCGAGGCGATCAGCACCCGTTTAACGCCCGGTAGGGCCCGCGCCCGACGGTAGAGCTGGATCAGGGGGTTATGGTCGGTGTTGAGATTTGTACAAATACCGGGATAGACACAGGACAGGCGCCGGCAGGCGGCCTCGATTTCCGTCGATTTACAGGCCAGGCGGTACATATTGGCGGTGGGGCCGCCGAGATCAGAAATGGTGCCGGTAAAACCCGGTGTGCGGTCGCGGATGCTTTCGATTTCGGCAATGATCGAATCCTCGGAGCGGTTTTGAATGATCCGTCCCTCGTGCTCGGTGATCGAACAAAAGGTACAGCCGCCAAAACAGCCGCGCATGATATTCACCGAGAAGCGGATCATCTCGTAGGCCGGAATCCGCCGCCCCTCGTACTTTGGGTGAGGCACCCGGGCATAGGGCAGCGCGAATACCGCGTCCAGCTCCTCGGTGCTCAGGGGGATCGGCGGCGGGTTGAGCCAGACTTCCACCTCACCGTGGCGCTGGACCAGGGCGCGGGCGTTGCCGGGGTTGGTCTCCAGATGCAAGACCCGCGAGGCGTGGGCGTAAAGCACCGGGTCGGTCCTGACCTTGTGATAGGGCGGCAGACGAATCGCGCTGCGGGCACGATCCACCTTTTCCCGGTGGGGCACAAAGTGCAATACCTGTTCACCGCTGGGCTCATCCACCTCCACCCGGCATTTGCCGCCGCTGGCCGCGGCCCGCTCCTCTTCGCTGTCGTAGGGATTGGCGACAGGATCAACGCGGCCGGGGCGATCTATACGGGTGGAATCGATGATCGTCCAGCCCACCGGCAGATCATCGCGCAAAACCGCCGTGCCGCGAATGTCAGTAACGCCGGCCAGGGACTGACCCCGCGCCAGGCGATGGGCCACTTCCACCACCCCCCGCTCGGCGTTGCCGTAAAGCAGGATGTCGGCCTGGGAATCCACCAGCACCGAGCGGCGCACCTCGTCGGACCAGTAATCGTAATGGGCGATGCGGCGCAGGCTGGCCTCGATACCGCCGAGCACGATAGGCACGTCCTTCCAGGCCTCGCGGCAACGCTGGCTGTAGACGATCACCGCCCGATCCGGTCGCCGGCCGCCCTCGTCGCCAGGCGAATAGGCATCTTCACTACGCATGCGCTTATCCGCCGTGTAGCGGTTGATCATCGAATCCATATTGCCGGCGGCGACACCAAAAAACAGGTTGGGCCGCCCCATGGCCATAAAGGCATCCCGGGAGCGCCAGTCCGGCTGATCGATGATGCCGACCCGAAAGCCCTGGGCCTCCAGCAGCCGACCGATGATTGCCATGCCAAAGCTGGGATGATCCACATAGGCGTCGCCGGTGACGATGATCACATCGCAACTGTCCCAGCCCAGGGCATCCATCTCCGCGCGGCTGGTCGGCAAAAAGGGCGCCGTGCCGAAACACTCGGCCCAGTATTTGGGATAGGAAAAAAGTGACGGGATCGAGGCCATTCGAAGAGACCGACGGACAGGCAAGCCCTTATTGTACGCCATCGACTTATGTCGATCGTCATCCAACCGGGGGGATAATCATCATCAGGGACAAATCCTCGGCCGCTGGCGCCGCACGGCGCCGGCACTCTTGCCAAAATGCTTGCGAAATGTCCTGGAAAACGCCGCTTCGGACCGATAACCGACACGACTGGCGACGGCCGCGACGCTACTGCCCGTCTCCAGGTAGGACCACGCCAGCTGCATGCGCCACCAGGTCAAATATTGCATGGGGGTGAAGCCACTTATCGCTTTGAAAACCTCGGCAAAGCGAGTGCGCGACATCGCGGCGCATTCGGCCAGGCTTTGTAACTGCCAGTTCTTTTCCGGAGCCGCATGCAACGACAGTAAGGCCTGATTAATACGAGGATGAACGAAGAGCGCCAGCAGACCTTCGCCTCGATCTTCCCCGGGGCCTTCTCCATGTCCTTGCCGAGGACTCTGGGATTCCACGTAATGACGCAGGCTATAAGCGAAAAGCAGGTCGCATAACCTGGCGAGCACGGGGTTATCGGTTCGGCAGTCCCGCAGGCTCTCGTCGAGTATCAAACTCACCAGGGGCGCCAGCCAGGCAGTCTCCGCAGCGCGTTCAATGACCAACACCGGTGGCAACAGATCGAGTAACAGCTCTCCGCAGCGGTGCTCGAAATTAACCGCCCCGCAAAGCATGCTGGTGCCTTCGAGGTGTTGCGACTCCGCGAGAGGTAAATGTCGTTGTCGCCCGCGCAAGGGCTGCACTGGGGTCATGGTGTGAGGCAGCTCCCGGGGGAAAATAACCACATCACCCGCCGCCAGCAACCAGTGACCCTGCTCAGGCACATCGAGTTTACAGGTCCCCTGGGTTGCCAGATGGAAACAGGTGATTCCCGGAGTGTGCTCCCTGATCAGCCAATCGCCGCAAACACGCGCATTGTGATAAATGGACACCCGCCCTCGAAGCAGGGCGATCAGATCATTGAACGCGATCATTTCGGTACGTCAGAGCAATTAATGCGAACTAATTGTCATTGATCGTACAAAACAGTCGGCCTAAAGTAAACGTGTCATTAACAACAAGGAACACAACCATGCATTTCGTATTCCATAATCTGGAGAGTGCGCCGGCAGAGGCCCGTGACCAGCTGGCTGATTCCGTAAAGAGCTTCGGCTGGATACCAAATCTGCACGCGGTGATGGCCGAGGCGCCCCAGGTACTGAGCGCCTACAAAAAACTGCATGAGCTGTTTCAGGCAACCAGCTTCGATGACACCGAGCTGACCGTGGTGTGGCAAAGTATCAACCTGGAAAACCGCTGCCACTACTGCGTCCCCGCTCACACCACCATCGCCAATATGATGAACGTCGATAAAGCCGTGATTGACGCACTGCTAGCGGGCTCGCCGCTGCCGACTGAAAAACTCGAGGCGCTGCGCGCGACAACAATCGCGCTGCTGACGCAACGCGGAGAGCTGAGTGACGAACAAGCCACCCGCTTTCTGAACGCGGGTTACGGTAACCGGCAACTGCTTGAAATCATTTTAGGAATCGCTCAGAAGATCATGAGCAATTACACCAACCATCTGGCCAACACGCCGCTGGACGATGCCTTTGCCTAGTGGCCGTCAGCAAATCCCCCGCAAGGCCGCCTCACACGCGGCCTTGCGGAATGCATATGTGCACCGAACCGACACGGTCCGGGACAGGAAGTCTTCCTCGGGATGAAAACTCCCTGACTCGAAACTCCGCCAGACGCTATCATCGACAGCGCCTGCGTGACAAAGCCCAAGGCTGATTGAAAGCACCGGTTTGATTGAACGCCCGGTTCACCGGCATTGGGGTCCGCGCTTGGCACAGCGCCCGGCTCAGGCGCTTGCCCGAAGCTGGGCAACTTGATTTGCCCGTTTTTATGAACTGCGTTTATGAACCACTTTCTTTTTGTCTACGGCACGCTGAGGAAAGGCTTCCGGAACGAGCATGCTGAATTTCTGGCTGAGCATGCCACGCATCGAGGTCCGGCCCGCCTGCGGGGGAGGATGTATGAGATCAATGGCTACCCCGGCATTAGCCCGTCGCCGGATCACGGCGATCAGGTGAGCGGAGACCTGTATGAGTTGCATGCCCCCGCATTAGTGTTGGCGCGCCTGGATGACTACGAGGGCTACGCCGAAAGCGCCATTGCCGAAACCTGTGACTACCTGCGACAGGAAATGAATGTGCGCCTGTTGAGCGGACAGACACTCAAAGCCTGGGTTTATCTCTACAACCGCGAGGTCGATGAACGGCAAAGAATTTACAGTGGTGATTACCGGCGTTATCTGGGCAGCCCGGAGGGTAAGACAGCGGCCAAGTGCACCGGCGCATGATCCCGGCCCGGTTCGGCTGTTTTTCCACCGGTTCCTTGCCTGCGCGCTTGCCGCCTGCCATCTCCGTTTCTTTTCTTCCTTTCTCCGCTTTTTTCCTTCCTTCTCCCCGCTTGCTGCCGTCAAAGCGAAGCTTCCACCCCGACTAGCGCACGCGGCGACGCAGGGACTTGAAGAACAACCAAACCCCGGACAGCATGGTAATCACGCCCAGCAGGGCAAAACCGCGTAACAGCCAGGTATTGAAATTGTCCCGGCCGCGGTAATCCATGATGTGCAGGCTCCAGAGCAAATCGTAAAGCCGCCACTGGCGGGTGCGCACGGCGTTGATCTGACCACTATTGGCGCCAATCCACAGCGCCGCGCCTTCCGTCCCCTCGAGTTCCACCCGCCAGGCCGGCAACTCCCCCCCCTCCCGATACTCGCTGCCTGGTGACAGTTCGGTCACCAGCACCGCCGAGCGCACTTCGGACCGGCTATTGTTGCGGGCGATCATACGCGCTTCGTTTTCATTCAGAGGGGGCAGCCGCTCGCCGGTTCTGGCGTTAAAGGCCAGCCATCGTTTGTCCACCGTGATCAGATAAATCGGCGTGTTCAGCCGCTGCCTGATTTGCACGTCGTCGATACTGACGTTATCCAGCTCCGGCTTGCCGCGCACCAGTTGGTTGGGCGGAATCAGGCGGACATGTTTGAGGCGAAAGGCGGCACTCTGCTCGACGATCCCCGCGCCGCGAATACCGTCGATGGGCATGACGGCAAAAAACAGCCCGCTGCCAGTCCAGATCAGCAACTGCAGGGCGGCAACGATGCCCAGCCAGCGATGGGCCTTACGCAGTACACGTTGTTTCAAGGCAGCGTCCTTGGGTTGAGCTTCGCGGTTCGCGCGGGCCACAGCATAAACCATCGAACCCGCCCCTGGCACCGCTCCTGACGTTCGTATCCTTTCCACTCGGCGGCTTGCATGACCACCATTATTCAAATAAAAAATATTGAGAATAGATATTATTGATTTAATTTATCTTTATGCCTTCGCTATCATGCGCGACCAGTCACCACCGGCATGACCGCCGGGGCCAGGCCCCTAACAGCCCGACCAACACAGGAGTAACCGCCATGTCATATTCATCCGAGATCAGCGCGCTTGCCAGCCTGATCAGCGCCCAAGGCAGCAGCTGGGATTCCATCAGCCCCGAGTACGCGGCCCGCATGCGCATCCAGAACCGCTTCAAGACCGGCCTGGATATCGCCAAATACACCGCCGCCATCATGCGCAAGGATATGGCTGAATATGACGCCGACAGCAGCCAATATACCCAGTCCCTGGGTTGCTGGCATGGCTTCATCGGTCAGCAAAAACTGATCGCCATCAAAAAACACTTCGGCAGCACCAGCAAGCGCTACCTCTACCTGTCCGGCTGGATGATCGCCGCCCTGCGCAGCAAGTTCGGCCCCCTGCCCGATCAGTCCATGCACGAAAAAACCTCCGTGCCGGATTTGATTGAAGAGCTGTACGCCTTCCTGCGTCAGGCCGACGCCCGCGAACTGGGCGGCCTGTTCCGTGAACTGGATGCGGCCCGCGCCGCCGGCGACGCCACCAGGGTCGCCGGGATCCAGCGCAAGATTGACAACTTCCAGACCCACGTGGTGCCGATTATCGCCGACATCGACGCCGGTTTCGGTAACGCCGAAGCCACCTACCTGCTGGCCAAAAAAATGATCGAGGCCGGCGCCTGCGCCATCCAGATCGAAAACCAGGTATCCGACGAGAAGCAGTGCGGCCACCAGGATGGCAAGGTCACCGTGCCCCACGAGGACTTCCTGGCCAAGATTCGCGCCGTGCGCTACGCCTTCCTCGAACTGGGCGTTGACGACGGCGTCATCGTCGCCCGAACCGACTCCCTGGGCGCCGGCCTGACCAAGCAAATCGCCGTCACCCAGCAGCCGGGCGATCTGGGCGATCAGTACAACAGCTTTCTCGACTGCGAGGAAATCGCCCCCGGCGATCTCGCCAACGGCGATGTGGTGATCAAGCGCGCCGGCAAGCTGCTGCGACCCAAACGCCTGCCCTCCAACCTGTTTCAGTTCCGCAAGGGCACTGGCGAGGACCGCTGCGTGCTGGACTGCATCACTTCCCTGCAAAACGGCGCCGACCTGCTGTGGATCGAAACAGAGAAACCCCATGTGGGCCAGATCTGGAGCATGGTGAGCCGCATCCGCGACGTCATCCCCAATGCCAAGCTGGTGTACAACAACAGCCCGTCCTTCAACTGGACCCTGAACTTCCGCCAGCAGGTTTTCGACACCTGGCTGGAAGAGGGAAGGGATGTTTCCGCCTACGACCGCGACCAGCTGATGAGCGCCGACTATGACGCCTCCGAGCTGTCCGCGGCGGCCGACGAAAAGATCCGCTCCTTCCAGGCGGACGCCTCGCGCGAGGCCGGTGTCTTCCACCATCTGATCACCCTGCCCACCTACCACACGGCCGCCCTGTCCACCGACAACCTGGCCCGGGAGTACTTCGGTGACGCCGGCATGCTCGGCTACGTCGCCGGCGTACAGCGCAAGGAAATCCGTCAGGGCATTGCCTGTGTCAAGCACCAGAACATGGCCGGCTCGGACATGGGCGACGATCACAAGGAGTACTTCGCCGGCGAAGCGGCACTCAAGGCCGCCGGCAAGGACAACACCATGCACCAGTTCGGCTAAACGCATCTCGCGTCCCTGGTTGACGTAAACCGGCGACTAGTGACAACCCACCCTCTGAATCCCGCTGTCGAGAACAGCGGGATTTTTTTATTTCCGCTGCCCGGCAAACAATTCCCATCCGATCTCGCACCTCCGGCACGCCGCAATTGACCCCAGGGCCCGGGCCCACGACAATTCCCAACGCATGCGCAGTGGGGGTCTGTTTACCCCAGGGAAATGGAGTACACACATGCCTTTATCGTGGAACGAAATCAGGGATCGCTCGGTCGCCTTCGTGCGCGAGTGGCAAGGCGAATCATCGGAACACGCCGAAGCCAAAAGCTTTTGGGACGACTTTTTCCAGGTCTTTGGCGTCAGCCGTCGCCGCATCGCCGCATTTGAAAAACATGTCAAAAAAGCCGACGGCAAGGACGGCTTCATCGACCTGTTCTGGCCGGGCATGCTGCTTGCCGAGCACAAATCACTGGGCAAGAACCTCGACTCCGCCTACGACCAGGCAACCGATTATTTTCCCGGTCTCAGCGACTCGGAATTGCCCCGTTACATCATCGTCTCCGACTTTGCCCGCTTTCGGGTGCGCAATCTCGACACCCGCGAAACCATCGAGTTTCCGCTGGCTGACCTGCCCGCCAGGCTCTCGCTGTTCGGTTTCATCGCCGGCTATGAGACGCGGGAATACAAGGAACAGGATCCGGTCAACATCAGGGCGGCGGAAAAACTGGCCGAGCTGCACGACACTCTCAAGGACGTCGGCTACGAGGGCCACGAGTTGGAGGTCTACCTGGTTCGCATCCTGTTCTGCCTGTTCGCCGACGACACCGGCATCTTCATGCCTCGCAGCGCCTTTGAAGATTTTATTAGGGTGCGCACCGCCGAGGACGGCTCCGACCTCGCCCCGCGCCTCAACCAGATATTCCAGACGCTCAACACCAGGCCCGAAAAACGGCTAAAAAACCTGGACGAGCAGATCGCCGCCTTTCCCTACGTCAACGGCCGCTTGTTCGAGGAATTCCTGCCCCAGGCCAGCTTCGATCGGGCCATGCGCGACACCCTGCTGGAATGCTGCGAGCTGGACTGGGGCGCCATCAGCCCCGCCATTTTCGGCTCCCTGTTCCAGGGCATCATGGA
>JBECKV010000087.1:0-11567 GCA_040235495.1 Porticoccaceae bacterium | reverse complement strand
CTGGGAGAGCACCTGCGCCTTGAGGCCGGCGCTGGCGAAAACCAGACCATCGATCTGCTCTATAGCGTCGAAAAACCCTAGCGGCCAGTCAAACGCCGCTGAGTTCCCCGCCTTCATGCCGTTGCCTCGGTTCACCGCCAACCCAGACATCCATGAGTTTGGCGGTCACCAGGTCGCCGCTGACATTGATTGCCGTGCGGCTCATATCGAGAATTCGGTCGACCCCCATGATCAGGGCTATTCCCGCCGGTGGAATACCCACAGTTGCCAGCAGCATGGACAAAATCACGATCCCCACACCCGGTGTCGCGGGTGCGCCGATGGAGGCGCCCACCGCCGTCACGACAATGAGTGCCATGCCGCCGAGACCGATATCGACACCATAAATTTGCGCCAGAAAAATCGCCGCCACGCCCTGATACAAAGCGGTGCCATTCATATTGATGGTGGCGCCAAGGGGAATGACGAACTGGGAAACCGAAGGCCGTACATTCAACGCCGATTCCGCGGTTTTAATGGACAGCGGCATGACCGCCGCCGAACTGGAAGTGGAGAACGCCAGCAACAGTACTTCCCGCACCGAGGCGATAAACGCCAGCGGTTTTTGCCCGGCCACGAGGTAAATAATCACCAGATAAACGGCAAACATGATCAATAGCCCGAGTAACACCGTGGCGACATAAACCGCCATCCCCAGCAGCGCGCCCAGGCCCAACTTGGCGGTCAGCTGCGCCAGCAGGCCAAACACCGCCAGGGGCGCCAGCAACATCGCCCAGCGCACCACCATCATGCACACTTCCTGAAGCGAACCCATCAGGTCCAGCAACGGTTTGGCCTGCACCGGCGCCATCATCACCAGGGCGACGCCGATCACCATGGCGAAGATCACCACCTGCAGCATATTGCTTTCCACCATGGAGTTGAGGGGATTTGCCGGCAGCAGCGTGATGATTTTCTGAGGCAGCTCCTTCAGATTCACGGCCTCGGCGGGCGCTTGATCAAGCGCTACCGGCGCTGACGTCAACGCGCTTTGCAGCACCTGGCCGTCGACGAAAGTGCCGGGCTTGATTACCGCGGCTACCGTCAGACCGATGACGATGGCCAGCGCGGTGGTGACGATAAAAAACAGCGCCACCCGGCCACCCATCTTGCGCAGTTGTTGCAGGTCCTCGGTGGCGGCCAGCCCCCGAATAATCGAGGCGAAGACCAGCGGAATAACGATCATCTGAATCAGCGCCAGAAACAGCTTGCCGGGAAAAGCCAGCCAGTCGCTGACCGTGGCGGCGGTTTGTGGCGCCAGCCAGCCGACACTGGGACCCAGCAAAATGCCAATGCCAATACCGAGGGCCATGCCCACCAACACCTGCAACCAGAGGCGCGTGCGAATCAGCGTTTGCAAATAGGTGGTGAGAGACTTCAGTGATCGCGGCTCCGGCAACCCGGTCGAACCATCCAGCTGGGTATTCATTTGCCCCCCGTTATACGCGGCACGTAAGCATCACCTCGACGGTATAATCCGCCCTTACTTCGAAGGATTTCAAGCCCGCGATCGCTGCTATCCTTCGAAGTAAGCAAGTGTGACAGGTAAATTCACCCTAACACGGCAGTTGCATGACGGCTTTATGGACGTTCTGGATTTTGATCTCCATCAAGCGACAAGGTCAGATAACCCAAAGAGGAGTTAAATTTATTTTGGCTAATGCAATCAGGACACCTGTCGTCGTCGGCTGGCGGGAATGGCTTTCCCTACCCGAGCTGGGCCTGGCGCGCATCAAGGCAAAAATGGACACCGGCGCCAGAACCTCCTGTCTGCACGCTTTTTCCATCGAGCCTTTTGACAAAGACGGCGAACACTGGGTTCGTTTTGGCATGCATCCCAATCAGGACGACGTGGAATTCGAAATGTACTGCGAGGCAAGGGTCATCGACCAGCGACAGGTAACCGACTCCGGGGGGCACCGCGAGCTGCGCTATGTCATCAACACCGTGCTTAAATTCGCCGACCAGCAATGGCCCATTGAAGTCACTCTCACAAGCCGCGACAACATGCGCTTTCGCATGTTGCTCGGTCGTACCGCAATGCGTGACAGAATCGTGGTTGATCCCGCCGCTTCCTATCGCCTCGATCAGCGGTGACCACGAATCGGAAGCCGAAAGGAGCTAATACCCGGTCAAGCCCGGCTCCTGCCTGGACCTGAAACACGACCCTAAACAGAGGCGGATTTTGATGAAAATAGCCATTTTGTCCCGCAACAAGAACCTTTATTCAACCCGGCGACTGTTCGAAGCCTGCGAACAAAGGGGTCATGAACCGATGGTACTGGATGTCCTGCGCTGCTACATGGACATAGCGCCCAGCAAACGGGACATTCACCTCAAGGGCAAGCAACTGCCACCTTTTGATGCCGTGATTCCGCGTATCGGCGCTTCAGTCACCTTTTACGGCACCGCCGTCCTGCGCCAGTTTGAAGTGATGGGCTCGTTCCCCCTCAACGAATCCGTCGCCATCACCCGCTCGCGTGACAAATTGCGCTCGCTGCAATTGTTGGCCCGCAAAGGCGTCGGCCTGCCCAATACCGGCTTTGCCAACCACCCCGACGACATCAAGGACCTGATCAATATGGTGGGCGGCGCGCCCCTGGTGATCAAACTCCTCGAAGGCACACAGGGTATTGGCGTCGTGCTGGCCGAGACCGCCAAAGCCGCGGGCAGTGTCATCGAAGCCTTCATGGGCCTAAACGCCAATATCATGGTGCAGGAATATATCAAGGAAGCCGGAGGCGCCGATATCCGCTGCCTGGTGGTGGGTGGCAAGGTGGTCGCCGCCATGAAGCGCCAGGCCCTGCCCGGCGAATTTCGATCCAATCTGCACCGGGGCGGTTCCGCCAGCCTGGTCAAGATCACACCTACCGAGCGCGCTACCGCGGTGCAGGCGGCGCGTATCCTGGGGCTCAATGTCGCCGGTGTCGATTTGCTGCGCTCCGATCGAGGACCACTGGTGATGGAGGTCAACTCATCTCCGGGACTGGAAGGCATTGAAACCGCGACGGGCAAGGATGTTGCCAGCCTCATCGTAGCATTTATCGAGGAACAAGCCCGACCAAATAAAACCCGCACTCGGGGAAGGGGCTGATGGCCGAGCAGGAATTTCGCATCAATGGCGCCAGCATCGCGCCCGGCACACGCGCCACCATGGACCTCCCCGCCGGCAAACTCTATACCCACGCACCCATGGCGATACCCGTCCACGTCGTCAGGGGCAAGCGCGACGGCCCCAGACTGTTTGTCTGCGCTGCCATTCACGGGGACGAGATCAACGGTGTCGAAATCATCCGGCGCCTGCTCAAGCTATCCACCCTGCGTCATCTGCGCGGAACACTGCTGGCCATACCAATCGTCAATGTGCATGGTTTCATCAACCACTCACGCTACCTGCCGGACCGACGGGATCTAAACCGTTCCTTTCCCGGTAGTGAGCAGGGCTCGCTGGCGGCGCGTATCGCGCACCTGTTCATGGAAGAGATCATTCGCAAGAGCACCCACGGCATCGACATACATACCGGCGCCATTCATCGCGGCAACCTGCCACAGATACGCGCCAATCTCGAGGACCCGGAAACCGAACGTCTGGCGCGCGCGTTTAGCGTGCCGGTGATTATTTCCTCGATGCTGCGTGATGGCTCCCTGCGCGAGGCGGCCGCCGAAGCGGGCGTCCCGACCTTACTGTACGAAAGTGGCGAGGCCTTGCGTTTCGACGAGTTGTCCATCCGCGCGGGGGTCAAGGGCATCATCAATGTGATGCGGGCACTGAATATGCTGCCGAACAGCCGCGGTGCCGGAAAAACCGCCATCAAGCCCGTGGTGGCTCATGCCAGTTCCTGGGTTCGAGCTGGCGAAAGCGGTATTCTTCGGGCCATGGTGCCGCTGGGTGGTCGGGTCGAAAAAGGTACGCTACTCGGCGTTATTGCCGACCCCTTTGGCGCGACAGAGATCAACGTCGTCTCCCCCTTCAGCGGCATCGTTATCGGCAGGAGCAACCTGCCTCTGGCCAACGAAGGCGACGCCCTGTTCCACATCGCCCGCTTCAACGACCTCGGCGATGCCGAGGCCAGGATGGACGTGTTCCATGAACAGCACGCTCCGGAGCCCGTGACCTTGCCGAATCCAGAAAGCCCTATCATTTAAGGGGTTGCGGCCCTTGGTCGACAGGGTTTGACCGAGGCCGAGGCTTAAGGGCTGTTCGAGGCTCCGGCCACCATGCCGATTTTTTGTTTTTGTCGTCGTACTTGTTTTTGTTCTTTTTTATCGCTGGTTTTGGTGTTGTGATTATTAATCGATCTTGACTTCCGCGTGTTCTTCCTCCGGGTGCTGCTTGCCAATTTTAACCACGGCCCTTTGCAGGATCAGGCTGTTGGGGTAGGTAATCAAGTCCTCGCCGCTTTTGATGATGACGTGAAACAGGGAAATTTCCTCGATCGTACCCGATATATCATTTTCCACTTCCACCACCTTCACCCGGTCGCCGACTCGGTAAGGGAACACGAAAAATATTATCAGACTGGCGGTAATGTTACTGAGGATGGACCATTGCGCGAACAGGGCGATACCGATGACGGCAAAGACCGAAGAGAGAAACAGTGATACCTGCGAATATTCGATACCCAATATCAGAAACAGCAATATAAAAAACAAAATGGTCACGACCAGCCGCACCGTTTTGCTGATATATTTAACCCGGTAAATCGCCACTGATTTAGCTTGCCCGAGACGCTCTATGGCCCGGGCGACGAAGGCGTTAAAAACAAGAAACACGGCGAGCAATGACGCGATTAGCACGATCTTCATCGGCGTAAATCTCCACTTGTTCCCATGGCCGCCAGGGCGACCAGGTTTATGGTGCGGCCGGGACCGAGCAGACTATGTCCACATCCAGGACGATCCATATCCCGCACGATGCGTATCCAGCACGCTCCCGCGGTGCAGTGGGTCTTGCCCGTCTGAGACAAAAGTCAACGATAAAAAAAGGAGCCTCGAAAGGCTCCCCTTAATGCACCGAGAGAACGGCAAGGCCCACGACAGGACATACCTTACCAGTATATTAATGGTCTTTCCGCTTAGCGGGTTTATCCGCCACCATGGCCTCGGTGGTAAGAATCAGACCGGCGACGGAACCGGCGTTTTGCAAAGCCGCGCGACAGACCTTGGCCGGATCGAGAATCCCCATTTTCAACAGGTCTCCATACTCACCGGTTTGGGCATTGTAGCCGAAGGCGCCCTTGCGCCCCCGCACTTCTCCGAGCACTACGCTGGGTTCAGCGCCGGCATTGGCGACAATTTGTCGCAGCGGTTCTTCCATGGCGCGCAGGGCGATCCTGACGCCAACCTGTTGATCGCCGCCGACGCTGGCGAGGGCCTTATCCCTGATTGTGTCCGCCAGCCGTACCAGGCTAACGCCACCGCCGGGCACCACACCTTCCTCGACAGCGGCGCGCGTAGCGGCCAGGGCGTCGTCGACCAGATCTTTTTTCTCCTTCATTTCCACTTCGGTAGCGGCACCCACTTTTATCAGGGCCACGCCCCCTGCCAGCTTCGCGGCGCGCTCCTGGAGCTTTTCCCGGTCGTAATCAGATGTGGTGCGTTCAATTTCAGTGCGAATCTGGGCGACGCGGGCATTGATTTCGGCTTTGCTCCCGGCGCCGCCAACGACCGTGGTCTTGTCCTTGCTGATCAATACCTTTTTCGCCGAACCGAGATCGCTGAGCTGAGCGCTGTCGAGTCCCAGACCGACCTCTTCGGAAATCAGGGTACCGCCGGTGAGCACCGCGAGATCCTGTAACATCGCCTTGCGGCGATCGCCAAAGCCGGGAGCTTTAACCGCGGCCACCTTGAGGATGCCGCGCAGGCTGTTGACCACCAGCGTCGCCAGGGCCTCGCCCTCCACATCCTCGGCAATGATGAGCAGTGGACGGCCATCCCTGGCGATGCTCTCCAGCAACTTCAGCAGATCGCGGATATGAGTGATCTTCTTGTCGAATAGCAGGACGCGGGGCCCATCCAGTTCGACCTGCATTTTTTCCTTGTTGTTTATGAAGTAGGCCGATAGATAGCCGCGATCAAACTGCATCCCCTCAACCAGATCCAGCTCGTTTTCCAGGGACTTGCCCTCTTCCACAGTAATCACGCCTTCACGCCCGACACTGTCCATGGCCCGGGACAGGATGTCCCCGACATCGGTGTTCCAGTTGGCCGATACGGTGGCCACCTGGCCGATGGCGGCGCTGTCCTTGCAGGGTTTGGACAGCTTTTCCAGTGCGTCCACCGCCGCCTTGACCGCCACGTCGATACCGCGCTTGATATCCATGGGATTCATCCCCGAGGCGATGGCCTTGTTGCCTTCCCGAACCATCGCCTGGGCCAGCACCGTCGCGGTAGTGGTGCCGTCACCGGCAACATCGGCGGTCTTTGATGCCACCTGTTTGACCATTTGCGCGCCCATATTCTGGAACTTATCCTTCAGTTCGATCTCCTTGGCCACGGAGACGCCATCCTTGGTCACCCTGGGGGCGCCAAAGCTCTTATCGAGAATTACATTGCGGCCCTTGGGACCGAGGGTGACTTTGACGGCGTCGGCCAGAATGTTGACGCCCTCCATCATCCGCTCGCGGGCATCACTGGAAAATTTAATGATTTTTGCGCTCATGCCGCACACTCCTTTTCACCGTCACTGTCAACGATGGCTAAAATATCGCCTACCCTCATTATCAGAAGCTCCTCATTCCGCTTGCCTATTTCGGAGCCGGCATACTTACCATACAAAACCTGATCGCCCGGCTTGATCCCCAGGGGTTTGAGCACACCCTCCTCGGTCAATACACCGGTTCCCACGGCCACGACTACGCCGCGATTGGATTTTTCCGTCGCCGCCCCCGGAAGAATGATGCCCGCTTTGGTCTTGGTTTCCGCAGCCAGGGGACGCACGACCACACGATCGTTGAGAGGTTTGATCTTCACTTTTTTTCCTCACCCAGTGTTTGCTTGCTTGGCTAGAGATTAGTGTCTCCAACGGCGCCAAGATGGTGCTGAAAAAGCCACTTTCAAGAGGCGAAGACCAAAATTTTAATTGGTTAAATATCAATGACCTGACGAATATTGGAGCGTCAATTTATCGACTCTAGCGAGGCGGATCGACACGTTCGGCTGTTGATGAATTGAGCCGATACCAGCCGGCGATGGAATAGCGGTCCCTGCGGGTTGGCCGCACTTCGTGGGGGAAGTCCTCGCTTAGAAACGCGACGATAGTGCCCCAGTCCGGCACTACGCACTGCCCGGTGCGATCAGTCTCATCACCATAGATCAGTAGTTCACCGCCGTCATCGGCCCGCCAGCCCTCATTCAGATAAACCACCAGCGACAGGACACGGTTGGCCTCGCCGTGAAAGGCATCGTAGTGGCGGCGGTAGAAGGCCCCCGGGCGATAATGGGCAAAGTGACTTTCAAAAGAAAACAGGCCGAGAAACAAACGCCGATTCAGATACCGCTTGAGTGCCTCGGTCCATTCCAGCCACTGACGGCCCGCCGGCGACGCGCCGCTAATCCAGCAGATCTGATCGCGACGAATAGCCTCAAGTACCTGATGATTCCGGGCGCGCCCGACACCGGCCAACTCAAATTCATCGTCGTCCATACCCCGCCGGTGTCGCCAAAGTGCCTGGCACAGCGCTATTGGCAAGGCGCCGGCGTTGACGCTAAAGCCAGTGGTTTCCAGATTTCGCGCGATCGCTTCAAATAGCGCGGCGTCATCATCGATACCGCGGACACCCTCTCGCTGACCGGTTTCTGGCAATCGGGCGCGTCCCTGGTGGCGTGCGCCGGGGGCGTTGACGGCGATATCAGCTGGCAGGATTTTCATGGATCGGGAGATTACTTGGTTGCGACCGGCCCCCGGGCTCGAGTGATCCAACCTGGGCGTTTGGTTGATCCTGTCCGGATTTGCCCGCAAACCCGGGCGGCGATCATACCGCCCGTGGTAGATTCCGGATAGCAAAAAGTGATGGCCGTGTTGGTCAGGACCAGGGCCGGGACAGGCCCTTCACTATGGATCCCGGGGCTGTTTGCGCCGGCTGGTCACCTGCGCATGAACACCGCGGGAAAGGCCTCTGACGTGGTTCTCAAGAAAGTCGACGCCGTAAAGAATCACCACCACCAGGAGCGACAATTTTATCGCCTGCGTCAAATAGTCGACGGCGATCAGCACACCCAGGGCAGCCAGCACCCAGATGGTCGCCGCGGACGTGACGCCGACCACCACGCCGTCCTTTGCCAGCATTACCCCGGCACCAAGAAAGCCGATGCCGGTAATCACCTGGCCCACCACCCGGGAAGGGTCCACCACATTACCCTTCAGCAAAAACGCCGTGGCAAGAAACAGATAAGTTCCGAGCACGATCAGCGACGAGGTGCGAATACCGACCGGTTTGCCGCGCAGTTGCCGCTCCAAACCGATCACCGCCCCGCAAAAAACAGCGGTGCCGATGGCCCGCCAGGTAAAGGGGGAAATATCCAGTAATTGATGGGCACTTAACATAACGTTATGTCTTCAGTCATCTTCAGTTGACGCGCCTGAGTCGCTACGCTTCGAGACCATGGCCAGAAACTGCTCTCCGACCTTGCGAATCGCAGCGGCCTCATCCAGCGCCAGCGCCTGGCACAGGAACTGTTCCAGTTCATCGGTGGCGACCTGCTGCACCAACCATTTGATGGTGGGGATGCGCGCCGCGCTCATGCTGAAACGGCGTACCCCCATGCCCAGCAAAAGCAGTACCGCCACCGGATCGGAAGCCAGCTCGCCGCAAAGGCTCACTGGCAGATGGCATTGGGCGGCGGTCGTGACGATGCGATGAATTTCATGCAGCACCCCGGGGTGCAACGCATCGTAAGTCCGGGCAACCATGGGGTTGTTGCGATCGACCGCCAGCAGATACTGGGACAGGTCGTTGCTGCCGATGGAGATAAAATCGATGCGCTGGCGCCACAATGGCAACAGCGCGACGACACCGGGGACTTCCACCATGACACCGAAAGCCGGCCGGCGCACGGGCTGCCCTTCAGCCACCAATCTCTCGACCTCCTTGTCGAGCAATCGGGATACCGTCAGCACCTCCGCGGTAGTCGTCACCATCGGCACCAGCAGCTGGACATTGCCCACGCCCAGAGAGGCCCGCAAAATCGCACGCAGCTGGGTTTTCAGGATCAGTTCATTGTCGAGCAGAAAGCGAATGCCACGCAAGCCCAGGGCCGGGTTCGGTTCAGTTACCGGTGGCAGATAACTGAGCGGTTTGTCGCCACCAATATCAAGCAAGCGAAAACACACCGGTTTGTCACCATAGGCCTCTATGACATGCCGATAAATCCGCACCTGCTCATCCTCGGAGGGTAGGTGGGGGTTGACCATGAACGGCAGTTCAGTGCGATACAGGCCGATGCCATCGGCACCGTTATCGAGGCCGGGCTGAATGTCGGCCTGCAAACCGGTATTGGCCATTACCGTGACCGCTTGGCCGTCGACTGTGTGGACCGGCAGATGGCAGAGATCGTCCGCCCGCCGGTCGGCGGCCTGCCGCTCATCGATCAGCGCACGGTATTCCCGAACCACTGAGCCGGGCGGCTTGACGTGCACCTCCCCATGATCGCCATCGACAATAATCAGATCACCGTCATCGACCGGCAGATCACCCACCCCCATCACCGCCGGAATTCCCAGGGCATTGGCGAATACCGCAACGTGGGACAAGGCCGCGCCGCCCCAGCAGACAATGCCCATCAACTGCCGCGCCGGCAGGTTGGCGATATCCGATACCGCGATGCTATCGCCACACAATACAAACGGTGTGCGCGCATCCTGTTGCCCGGTCCCGGCTTTGGGTTCCTGACGCGGCTGGGCGCGGCGCCATACCTGATAGAGCTTGTCGCCCAGGTGCTCGATATCCTCGTGACGGGCCTGGAGATAGGGATCATCGATGGCGAGAAACAGATCGGAAAAATGTTTAACTGCCTGCTTGATGGCCCAGGGCAGGGTGCTGCCCGCTGCGAGGTGCGCCTCGACCTCGCCCACGAATGAAGGATCGAGCAAAAACTGCTGATAGGCATCCAGCACCGCCGCCATACTGTCGCCGAGGTTTTTCTGAATCACCTCGCGTTCCCGCGCCAGCTCCTTGAGCGTGTCGGCCTGCAAGGCCGCCCAGGCTACCCGGTCGGCTGGCTGGTCATGGCTGGTCTGGGGATGCACCGTCGCCAGGCTTTCGCTTTGCCGCAGAAACGCCCGGCCAATCGCCAGGCCCTTGGCGCCGCTCACGCCTTTAAACGTGTCCTGTTGCGCCGTAGCCCCGGGCACCGGCAGGTTGCTGAACACCAGTGCCAAATGGCTGGCGAGGCTTAGCAGCACGGCCTCGTCATCGGTACTCATCAATTGTGCCTGCTTGCGCTGCACCACCAACACACCGATCACTCGGGTATGCTGGATCAGCGGCACGCCACAAAAACTGTGAAACAGGAATTCGTCGGAATCGGGGATATAGAAATACTCCGGGTGCCGCTCCGGATTGATGATATTGATCACCTGAGCGCTGCTGATCACGCGACCCACCAAGCCCCTGCCCCGGGGTATTCTGATGGGGTGAGCGGACGCCAGGCCATGACTGGCCACCAGCACCAGATCGCCCGCCTGATCTTGTCGATAAAGGCTACAGACATCGACCGCGAGGGATTGACTGATGCCGTCGACGATTCGCTGTGCCTGCTGCGCAAAATTAGGCGCTGCAGCCGCTTCGTTGATGATCCGGGTCAGGCGAGTGATGGCGTTGATGGACATAGCGTGTCTTGGCTCTCGGCTCCGCGACGCAAATCCGGGTTCCGGCGCGCCGGCTGATGGAATCGGAAACGGGTGAAATTAAATCCCATCCACGTGCGGAAAGATACTGGCTTTTTAGGGCCTGTTCACAGGCCATCGAGTTATGGACATGCCTGAAGACAGGATGGCAGTCGCTTGAAGGCGGGACTGCACATCCCACTCATATTTGTTAAGCTGAATCTCATTCAGCGGTGCCGATGCGCGATGACGCGCGAGTATCAGCAACACATTGGGACAAAAACACCGCGATGCCCGCTGAACGAAGGAGAGTAATATCCAGCTCCAGAGGGAACGAAAGTTCCGTTACCACAGTATAGAAACCCGTCTTTCCGCTGTTTTCATCGCATTGATCGTAACCACCTGCCCGGGCACTGACGCTGGCGGGGCCGTCGCCGCGCCCATGCTCGGTACCAGCGACCATCTTGCGACCGCGGGTTATTTTCGCCTCACCTGGTCGCCCGCCAACCCTGATGCACCGACGCGGGAGTATCAATTGCAGCGGGCCAACGATCCGCGATTCATGGAGCCTGTCACGATTTATGAAGGGCCGGACCGCGCAAGCGTCGTCAGCGGTCTTGCTGATCAGGTCTATTTTTTTCGCGTGCGCGAGCAACACAGCCCGGCGTGGAGCGCGCCTGTTCGGGTCGAAGTGAAACATCAC
>JBECKV010000079.1:0-33528 GCA_040235495.1 Porticoccaceae bacterium | reverse complement strand
TATCGGCATGGCCACGCAGCAGCAGCAAAAGCTCAGTCATATCCGTCGGCAGTGGCGCCTGCCACTGAAGTCGCTGGCCGGTTTCCGGATGGGTGAGAGCCAGTTCATGGGCATGCAGGGCCTGGCGGGGAAAGCCTGTCAGCTTTTCCGCCAGCTGATCACTTAAACCGGAAGGCAGCCCACGCCCCAGGCGGTAAACGGGGTCGCCCACCAGTGGATGTTCAATATGCATCATGTGAACGCGAATCTGGTGGGTACGACCCGTTTCCAGCCTGACACTCAGATAACTAACCCCGGCAAACCGCTCCAGCACCCGATAATGGGTCGACGCAGGCTTGCCGCCAGCGTTTACCGCCATGCGCACGCGAATCCGCGGATGACGGCCTATCGGCGCGTCGACTCTGCCGTCGCGCTCGACCGCTCCATGAACCAGACACAGGTAGTGCCGGCTGACGGAACGGTCTTTCAATTGCCGCACCAGCTTGTTATGGGCAGCCAGGGTTTTGGCCACCACCAGCAGACCGCTGGTATCTTTATCGAGACGATGCACAATACCGGCGCGAGGAATATTTTCCAGAGCCGGGCAATGATGCAGCAAACCATTTAACAGGGTTTGATCCGGGTTGCCGGCCCCGGGATGCACCACCAATCCGGGCGGTTTGTTGATCACCAGAACCGCGGCATCCTCGTGGACAATCTCGAAGGCCAGGTCCTGGGCCCGCCACTGCCCCCGGCGGGAAGCATCTTCAAGGGTGAGCGTCAACCACTCGCCACCCGCGGTTTTATCGGTGACCTTGCCCGGCCGCCCGTCGACCGTCAACAGGCCCTCACGAATCCAGGTTTGCAGACGGGCACGGGAATAATCGGAAAACAGGCGCGCGGCCGTTTGATCCAGCCGCCAGCCCCCCAATGCCGCGGGGACCTGCTGACTAAGAACGACGCGATCGGCTTCGGTATCCCTCGGCATTGGCTATTCAGCTTAAAGGTAGGCTGTGGTTAAATGCCCATTCTACAGGGGCATCCCCGACAGACAAAAACCCATTCGAGTTCAGGTTAGTCAAGCCTATGCGCGTCGTTATTTTCTCCGTTGTTTTTTCCTGCTGGCTGGCTGGCTGTTCCTGGATGCCCTTTGTCGACTCCGATGAGGAAAAAAAAGCAAAGGCAGCAGAGCATGAGGAAGAACTGAAAACGCTCACCGAAAAGCAATTTTATGATCGTATCCAGCGAAATCTGGACTCAAAAAACTGGACTGAAGCAATCACCAATCTGCAAAGTTTCGAAGCCCAGTTTCCGTTTGGCAATTACGCCGAGCAGGCGCAGCTGGAACTGATCTACGTATATTTCGAGTCACTCGACCACGAGGCAGCGGCTGCCGCGGCTGACCGCTTTATAAGACTGCATCCACGTCACCCCAATGTCGATTACGCCTACTATATCAAGGGGCTTGCCGCGATCTCGAAAACCAGGGGTTTGTTTTCCAACTTCATTCCCATCGATGAATCCCGACGTGACCCCGGCGAGGCCCGGCAGGCGTTTGCCATCTTTACGGAGCTTCTCAACCGCTTCCCTAACAGCGCCTATGCCGCCGACGCCCGCAAGCGAATGTTGCATTTGCGCAGCCTCCTGGCCCGCCACGAAATTCAGGTTGCCAATTATTATTTCAAGCGCGGCGCCTATCTGGCAGCGGTGAATCGCGGGCGCTATGTGGTGGAAAATTTTCAGCAGACCCCGGCCGTCCCCGACGCGCTGGCGGTCATGGCCCAGGGCTATCATCTACTGGGATTGAACGATCTCGCGGACAATACCGTGCAGGTCCTGGCGGCAAACTACTCAAACCACCCGGCGCTCGACGAGCAGGGTCATTTCAAGTACACCCCTGCCGATCTAAAAGACGACGAGCATTGGATAAGCAGGGTCACCCTGGGTTATTACAAGCCTGAAAAGCCGCCCCAATTCGATTCACGCGAGCTGTACAACCCGATTCACCGGCATGTGGCCGAGTTGAGAAACGGGGCGCCGGTTGAAGCCTGGTCCGGTGCGCGCGGTGCCCCTGAATCAGATTCCCCGCCAGCGGCGGAAAAACGTTCCTGGCTGAGCAGACTGACTTTTGGCTTGCTGGATTGAGATGCGCGGATAGCAAAGTAAGCTAGTCGATGGGATAGCAGACAAACGCAAAGATATAAGGTGCGGACATTTAACCGAGCGCCCCTGTCAACCAGGCAAGGATTGCCCCCAAAATTGCGCTCGCCAGTCAGTCGCCAGGACGCCAGCCATTGGTAATAGGGTAACGCCGGTCCCTGCCAAAGCCGCGCTGCGATATTCTGATACCGACCGCGGATTGACGTCGTTTGTATTCATTCAAATCCACCATGCGTACGACCCTGTTGACCTCCTCGGATGCAAATCCCTGATTGATAATATCGTCCGCCGCCATGTCCTCCTCGATGTACAAACTCAAAATCCGGTCAAGCCGTTCATAGGGTGGCAGGCTGTCTTCATCAATCTGATCCGGGGCCAGCTCCGCCGAGGGTGGCCGGGTAATCACCGACTCGGGTATCACTTCGGATAAAGTATTACGATAACGGGATAAGTCAAACACCAGGGTCTTGGGCACGTCCTTGAGAACATCGAGGCCGCCAGCCATGTCACCGTAGAGGGTCGCGTAACCCACCGCCATTTCACTCTTATTGCCCGTGGTCAGCACCAGGTAGCCCTTCTTATTCGAGATCGCCATCAACAATACACCACGGGTGCGCGCCTGGATGTTTTCCTCACTTTTATCGGGTGCGGTACCTTTGAACTCTTCGGCAAGCGCGGCGCAAAAAGCTTCATAAATGGGCTCAATACCGATAACTTTGTAACTCACGCCCAGGCGGTTCGCTTCATCTTCGGCGTCGTTGAGGCTCATCCGGGAGGTATATCGAAACGGCATCATCACGGCTTCGACACGCGCCGCGCCGAGCGCATCAACCGCGATCGCCAGGGTCAACGCCGAATCGATGCCTCCCGACAAACCCAGCACGACGCCCTTAAAGCCGTTTTTATTGACATAATCTCGCACACCCATGACCAGCGCCTCGTAAATCGACGGCAATAACTCGGGCAGAGTCGCTTTTTCCTGGGGAGCTATAGCAACCGCATCACCGTCGAGATCGAGCTCTACCGGGTACAGGCCCTCTCTGAATTGCGGCGCCTGCATCCGCAGTGCTCCATGCGCATCGACCACCATGGAACCACCGTCGAACACGAGTTCGTCCTGACCACCTACCTGGTTGAGATAAACAATGGGCATGGCGCCTTCCCGCGCTCGGGCAGCAACTGTCCGATAGCGTAAATCCTGCTTGTTTTTGTGAAAAGGCGAGGCGTTGATATTGATCATGAGCCGGGCGCCAGCCGCGTGAGCTTTCGCCATGGGCCCCTTTTCCCAGATGTCCTCACATACGGTAAGCGCGGCTTTGACGCCACGAATGTCGACTATGCAGACACTCTGACCCGCTTCAAAATAGCGCTTCTCGTCAAATACCTGGTAGTTGGGAAGACAGTTTTTTGCATAGTGGGTAACCAGTTTCCCCTGGCTGATAAGGCCGGCCATATTGTATAACCTGCCGTTCTCGCGCCAAGGATACCCAAGCACAACGGCGATATCGGTGCATTCCTTGGCCAGTTCCGACAGGGCC
The DNA here is from genome assembly GCA_040235495.1 of Porticoccaceae bacterium. Taxonomy (GTDB): domain Bacteria; phylum Pseudomonadota; class Gammaproteobacteria; order Pseudomonadales; family Porticoccaceae; genus HB2-32-21. The sequence goes on along the minus strand of JBECKV010000079.1, from coordinate 29,851 downwards.
CGCTCGACCCGGATCTGGATGCTCGGGCGTAACAACAGATCCTCCGGCGGATAACCGGTCAGCACCAGTTCAGGGAAAACGACCAGGTGCGCGCGAAATTGATCCCTGGCTTGTCTGAGCGCGCTAATGACCCTCTGACAATTCCCGGGAATGTCGCCAACATGGGGGTTAATCTGCGCCAATACCAAGGAGAGCTTGTCCATAAAATCCGGGGAGGGGAAACCGTGAATAGGGCGCGTATTTTCAGCTAAAATCCAAGCCATGCCAAATGGACGAGCAAGCACAGTCGTGGATACATCCACGGCCAACGACCCCAGGCGCGCCCGAGGCATCGTCAGGGTATACGCCTATTACCGTTTTCTGCTCGCCATGGTTTTCATGGGCATGTACCTGGCCGGCTTCGCTGCCAGTATCCTGGGCACCTTTTCCGGCGAACTGTTTTTGTTTACTGCCGGCGGCTACCTCGCTATTACCACCATCAGTTTGATCTGGCTGATCAGCAGGCGATTCAATTACAGCCCTTATCTGCCGTTCCTCTATCTACTCCTGGATATAGTGGCGCTAACCCTGTTGGCATTTGCCAGTGGTGGCATCAGCAGTGGCCTGGGTCTGCTGCAATTGGTCACGATTGCCACCGGCTCCCTGGTCTATACCGGCCAATTGCCGATTTTCCTCGCGGCGATTGCCAGCATTCTGATCATGGGTGAAACGGCGCTGGCGGATCTGATTCTTGGCGCCAAGGACGCGGACTTCTTCCAGGCGGGTCTGCTCGGGGCCGTGCTGTTCTTTACGGCCTTGCTGTTTCGTCTGCTCAATCGACGCCTGCAGGCATCGCAGTCCCTGGCAATACGCGAGGCCGACCAGGCCGCGCATCTACAGCGGCTGAACGAACTCATCGTCAACCGCATGAGGACGGGCATTATTCTTGTCGACACCCACAGTCAGGTTAAATTGATCAATAACGCCGCCACTGAACTGTTGGGAGGATCAATATCCCTTAATCGGGTAGCGATCGGCCAGTCCCTGCGGGCGGTACCCGAGCTGTTTAAGCAGTATCAGAACTGGCAGAAATTTCCCTGGCTGCGCTGCCCGCCCATCGCAATACCGGCAATCAATAGCGAAATCCAGTGCAACTTCGCCCGTCTCGACGAAGCGGAAGAAAAACACACGATCATTTTCATTGAGGACACCCGCTCCGCTGCCCAAAATGCGCAACAACTGAAACTCGCCTCGCTGGGCAGACTGGCGGGCAGTATCGCTCACGAAATCAGAAACCCCCTGGGTGCGATCAGCCACGCTTCGCAAATGCTTGGAGAACACAGCGCGGAAAATAACGACATTACCTCGTTGACGACAATTATCGAACGGCACTCGGATCGCGTTAACAATATCGTCGACAGTATTCTTCAGTTGTCACGTCAGGAAGCGCCAAAATTTCAGAAACTGCAACTGGATATCTGGCTGAAAGACTTCATTCGCGAATACCAGGCTACTCATGGCGGGGACTGTGCCATCGAGTGCGAGGAACAGCGACCCGGCCTGCAGGTGCTCTTTGATCCCACTCACCTGACCCAGGTACTCACTAACCTGGTGGACAACGGGTTACGCCATGGCAGACAGGCTTCAGGCGGGGCCTGGGTAAAACTCCGTGCCCACCAGGATAATCCGAGCGCCTTGCCCTGCCTGGATATACACGATTCCGGACCGGGCATCGACAAAGCCCACCTCAACCAGATTTTTGAGCCTTTTTTTACCACCTCGAACGAAGGCACGGGACTGGGCCTTTACCTCGCCAAGGAACGTTGTGAATTCAACTATTCAACTTTAAGCTATTGCCTTGATACGACAAGATCCGACCGCTTGTCCCCAAAAGTCGTCAGCGCTGGCGAGCCACGGGATGGCGGCACCGTTTCCTCTACCTGTAAAGGCTTTTTTCGAATCATGTTTGCGCACCCCGACCAACTCCTGCCGGCGAGCTCTTCCTCATGAGCACACCCCGGGCCCTGGTCATCGATGACGAGCCGGATATCCGTCAGCTACTGGGGATGACCCTCAGTCAGCTGGGGATCGAAGTCTCGGAAGCACCGGATCTTACCGCCGCCTATCTCAAACTTGAAAAAGACAACTTCGACCTCTGCCTCACGGATATGCGACTGCCGGATGGCAACGGTCTGGAGCTGATCCAGCACATCCAGGACAAGTATCCCGACCTCCCGGTGGCCATGATCACCGCTTATGGCAACACCGAGATTGCCGTCGAGGCCCTGAAATTGGGCGCCTTCGATTTTGTCAGCAAACCCCTGCGCTTACCCAAACTCAGAGCCATGGTCACGGCGGCCCTCAAGCTCAGCGCCGAGCCTCGCAGCGAACCCAAAGCGCCTGGAGCCTTTGTCGGCGGTTCCGCTGTGATGCAGGAATTACGGGGTCGGATCGCCCGGGTCGCGCGCAGCCAGGCGCCCATCTTCATTTCCGGAGAATCGGGTAGCGGCAAGGAGGTGGTCGCGCGCAGGATTCACTATCAGGGCCCGAGGGCGGATGGACCGTTCATCCCGGTCAACTGTGGCGCCATTCCTTCCGAGCTGATGGAAAGCGAATTTTTTGGCCATAAAAAAGGCAGTTTTACCGGTGCCTATCAGGACAAGCAGGGTTTGTTCCAGGCCGCCGATGGCGGGACCCTGTTTCTCGACGAAGTCGCTGATCTGCCCCTGTCCATGCAAGTGAAACTGCTACGCGGAATTCAGGAACGCGCCGTGCGTCCAGTCGGAACCGACACCGAAATCCCGGTCGATATCCGAATAATCAGCGCCTCCCACAAAAATCTGGCGAGGGAAGTTGAGCTGAACCATTTTCGTCAGGATCTCTACTACCGTATCAACGTTATCGAGTTAAGGGTTCCCAGTTTAAGGGAGCGCCTGGAAGATATTCCGGAGCTGGTGGAACTGATTCTCTCAAGGACCTGCGGGGGCCGGAAATCGGGCGTACCGCGACTGGCCCCCCCAGCGCTTGCCGCACTGATGAAGCACAGTTTCCCCGGCAATGTCCGGGAATTGGAAAATACCCTGGAACGGGCCGCGACCCTGTGCGAGGGCAACACTATCGTCGCTGAAGACCTGCAACTCCAGGCCAGCGCCATGGCGAGTGTTGAACTCCCAGCCCAAATAGCGGCCAGCGCGCGGGAAGGCCCACCCGCCTACACGGGCGGCAACCTGGACGATTACCTCGCCGGTGTTGAAAAATATCTCCTGGAAGAGGCTCTGATGGCCTGTCGCTGGAATAAAACCGCGGCAGCTGAAAAACTGGGCATCAGTTTTCGCCAACTGCGTTACAAGCTGAAAAAGCTCGGTATCGATTAACCGCGACCAGCTTGGTCCCCGCGCCAGTTTCCTTGCTTTGTATTGGTCAGGGCCAAAGCAGCTGTGCAATACTTACCGTCTTCATTTTGAATTGGAAAACACTATGAAAATAGAGGGTTTGACCGCTGTCGTCACCGGCGGCGCCTCTGGAATCGGCGCCGGCGTCTGCCGGGTGTTGAGCAATGCCGGAGCCAAAATCGCCATTCTCGATCGCAATATGGAACTGGCTCAAGCCACCGCCACTGAAACAGGCGGGATGGCTTTTGTCTGCGACGTGGCCAATGAAGCCTCCGTGCAAACCGCCTTCGCCGAAGCCCGCCTGGCACTGGGCGCGGCGCGAATTCTGGTCAACTGCGCGGGTATCGACACTGCCCGCAAAATAGCCAGCCACAAAACCGGTGCTCACGCTATCGGCCCGATGCGGCGGGTGGTGGACGTCAATCTGGTGGGTACCCTGTACTGCTGCGCCCAGGCCGCCACCGCCATGCTGGATCTCGAGCCCCTGGATGCGGAGGGCGAACGGGGTGTACTGATCAATATCGCTTCGGTGGCGGCTTTTAACGCGCCCAACGGGCAGTCGGTGTATGCTGCCTCGAAAGCCGGCGTCGTCGGCGCCGCCCTGCCCATGGCGCGCGATCTTGCGCGCTACGGCATTCGCGTCATGACCATCGCGCCAGGACTGTTCGACACGCCTCTCGCCGGGACCATGGACGAGGCCCTGACCAGCCAATTACTGCGTCGCGCACTGTTCCCCAGGCGCAAGGGCAAGCCCGAAGAGATCGGCGCGCTGGTGCAACACATCTGCGAAAACCAGATGCTCAACGCATCCACCATACGCATAGACGCTGGTTTTTTCTGACCAGGGCCTGCCGCGACGCATACGGAATCTGGCCATCCACTATCGAAAAGGCCACCAGGAAACCATTATGAAACTTGAAGGTGTAAGTGCATTTCTAACCGGCGGCGCCTCCGGACTTGGCGCCGCCAGCGCTCGGGTGCTGGCCGAAAGCGGTGCCACCGTCGCCCTGCTCGACCGGGACATGGTGCTGGCCAAACCCCTGGCTGCGGAACTGGGTGGTATTGCCGTGCAATGCGATGTCGCCGAGCATGAATCCCTCGCCGAGGCCGTCGCCCAGGCCTGCGAAGTCATTGGTCCGCCCCGGATAGCCGTCAACTTTGCCGGCATCGACGTGGCGCGAAAAATCAGCAGTCGTTCGCAGGGGCCTCACCCCTTTGAATCCCTGAAGCGCCAGATCGACGTCAATGTCATTGGCACCCTGGATGGCTGCGCGCTGTTTGCCGAGCGCATGCTCGACCTGGAACCCATGGAGGACGGCGAACGCGGCGTCCTGATCAACATTGCTTCCGGCGCCGCCTTCAACGGGCCGCCCGGACAATCCGCCTATGCCGCTTCCAAACGCGCTGTCGCTGGCGCCACGCTACCTCTGGCACGGGATCTGGCGCCCTACGGTATTCGGGTCATGACCATCGCGCCCGGGTTTTTCAAAACCCCACTGGCGGAAACCGTCGATACCAGGCATACCGACAAACTTATCGCCATGGTTCCCTTCCCCAAGCGCTGGGGCGATCCCCGCGAACTGGGTGAACTGGTCAAGCACATCTGCCTGAATCGCATGCTCAACGGCGAAACCATTCAAATCGACGGCGCCATGCGCTAGGCCAGGGGTGTTAGCCGGAGATCCGAAATCCATGAACGGCGAAATCATACGCACCGCCAAGTTTGAAATCGGCCACGTGGTCAAGCACCGCTTGTATCCCTTTCGTGGCGTGATCTTCGATGTCGACCCGACATTCAGTAATACAGAGGAATGGTGGCAGTCGATTCCCGAACATGTGCGTCCGAAAAAAGATCAGCCTTTTTATCATCTGTTGGCGGAAAACGCGCAAAGCTACTACATTGCCTATGTCTCGGAACAAAACCTGTTGCCGGATACCAGCGGCAGGCCGGTTGGCCACCCCCAGGTGAGGGAACTGTTTGGCGACTTCGAACGCACTCATTATCGCTTGAAAAACATTAAATCCCATTAGACCAACGACCTACCCCACTACACCTGCCACTACACCTGTCACTACACCAACGACGCTCGACAAATAGGCGTTAAAGCAAAAAGGATAAAAATAATGGGACCACTCGAAGGCTTACGCATTATCGAATTACAGGGCATCGGGCCCGGACCGTTCTGCGCCATGATGCTCGCCGACATGGGCACGGAAGTCATTCGCGTCGACCGCACCGGGGCCGCCGGTGGTTTACCCCGAAAGGAAAAATACGATTTGCTGGCCCGTGGCCGACGCTCGATTCGGCTTGATCTGAAACACTCGGAAGGCAAAAAAATACTACTGGAAATGGTCGAACGATCCGACGGTATCATTGAAGGCTTCCGGCCCGGGGTTATGGAACGTTTGGGCATCGGCCCGGATGTACTGCTGGAGAAAAATCCAGCCATCGTCGTTGGGCGCATGACCGGCTGGGGGCAGGAAGGCCCCATCGCTCATGTCGCCGGCCACGACATAAACTACATCGCTTTGTCCGGAGCCCTGTTCAATATCGGCGTCAAGGGTGGCCCGCCGGCGCCGCCCCTGAACCTGATCGGCGATTTTGGCGGCGGTGGTCTGTTGCTGGCCTTTGGCATGGTCAGCGCCATCCTTAAAGCCAAACTCAGTGGCACGGGTCAGGTCGTGGACGCCGCCATGGTCGATGGCGCGGCCATTCTCAGCACGGCTTTTTTCGGCCAGCTGGCTTCCGGGAATTTGCGGGAAGGCCGGGGCGAGCACCCCTTGAATGGCGCCAGCCACTATTACGATGCCTATGAATGCGCCGACGGCGAATACATCTCCATCGCCTCGGCGGAGCCTCAGTTTTACGCTGAATTGAAACAATTACTGGGCTTGAGCGAAGAGAACTTTGGCGAACAGATGAATCCCAAGCGCTGGCCGCAACAAAAAGCCGAGCTGAAAGCGATATTTTTGAGCAAAACCAGGGATCAATGGTGTGAGTTATTGCAGCAAAGCGACATCTGCTTCGCCCCCGTGCTGCGTTTTGCCGAGGCCCCGGAGCACCCGCAGAGCCTAGCGCGAGACGCTTTCGTCAAAATTGACGACATCATTCAGCCAGCACCGGCGCCGCGCTTCAGCGCCACACCGGGAGCGATTTCCCGCCCTCCGGCCCAACGGGGTGAGCACACCGATGAAATACTCGCGCAGTGGCATTACACTGCCGATCAAATCGCCAAGCTACATGCCCAGGGAGTCGTCAAAGGCATTGACTGAAAAGGCATTGACTGAAACCACGCAAGCGAGCGCTAATCCGACAGGTTTTCATCGCACAATCGCTGGGCTTCGGCTACATCCAGGGTGCCTTCATATATCGCCCGTCCGGTAATTGCCCCGAGAATACCCTCATCGGCCACTTCCAGAAGCCGGCGAATATCGGCCATATTGGTAATACCGCCAGAGGCTATCACCGGGATGGCCGCGGCCCTGGCCATGGCCACGGTGGCTTCCACGTTGACACCCTGCATCATGCCATCGCGGTCGATATCGGTATAAACGATGGCGCTGACCCCGTCACGGGCAAAACGACGAACCAGATCAGTGGCTTTGACACTGCTAACCTCGGCCCAACCATCGGTAGCCACCCAACCGCCCCTGGCATCGATGCCGACGATAATATGACCTGGATAGCGTCGGCACATTTCCGTGACGAAGTCCGGTTCCTGAACCGCCTTGGTCCCGACGATGACATAACTGACGCCAGCGGCCAGATAGGCGGCAATGGTTTCGGCGCTGCGAATACCACCACCTATTTGAATGGGCAGCTCGGGATGACGTTCGGCGATGGCTTTGACTACGGCGCCATTGACCGGCTCCCCGGCAAAAGCGCCATTGAGATCGACCAAATGAAGACGTCGGGCGCCTGCCGCCACCCAACGGTCTGCCATTGCCAATGGGTCGTCGGAAAATACCGTAGTCTCCTCCATACGGCCCTGGCGCAAGCGCACACACTGGCCGTCTTTCAGGTCGATCGCGGGTATTATCAGCATTAAATCAACTCTCTATCTAACTGCCATCAACAGGTTTTTAGCTGCCATTCCAGGCAACGAAATTGCGCAATAAGCGCAGACCGGCCGTGTGACTCTTCTCCGGATGAAACTGCACCGCAAACAGGTTCGGCGCATAAAGCGCGGCAGTGAACTCGGCGCCATAGCAGCAGGTCCCCGCGATCACGGACGGATCATTCACCTCGACGAAATAACTGTGGACAAAATAAAATCGACTATCCTGCTCGATACCCTGCCACAGTGGATGATCGATGCGCTGGTGAACGCGGTTCCAGCCCATATGCGGCACCTTGAGCCGCTCGCCCGAGGCTTCACGCAAATCCGAACCGAAGTAGCGAACCTCACCCGGGACGAGGCCCAGACAATCCACCCCGCCGTTTTCTTCACTGCGGGTCATCAGCGCCTGCATGCCAACGCAGACAGCGAGCACGGGCTTTTCCCGCACAGCTTTGGCCAGCGCCTGGTCGAATCCAAGGCGACAAATTTCATGCATACAATCGCGAATCGCGCCGACACCGGGAAAAACCACGCGATCGGCGCGATCCACTTCCAGCGGGTCGGAGGTCACCACCACGTGATCGCTGGGCGCCACATGCTCCAGCGCCTTGGCCGCGGAATGCAGGTTACCCATACCGTAGTCGAGCACGGCTATGCGATTACGAAATTCACTCATGGAGTCATAACCTTTCGGATTGTTGTTGCCGGGCACCGGCCTGGCTTTGTCCCGCCCGCGACGCTGGCATCTGGAGGAACGACGGACCCGTCAGGAACAAACTACAGGCTACCCTTGGTCGACGGACTGACATCACCCAGACGTTCATCGCGGGCAACCGCCATGCGCAAGGCCCGGCCAAAGGCCTTGAAAATGGTTTCAATCTGATGATGGGTATTTAAGCCGCGCAGATTGTCGATGTGCAGGGTCGCGCCGGCGTGGTTAACGAAGCCCTGAAAAAACTCAAACACCAGATCGACGTCAAAGGTACCCACTCGGGCGCGGGTAAACTCAACGTCGGTGACCAGCCCGGGGCGCCCCGAGAAATCAATCACCACCCGCGACAGGGCTTCATCCAGCGGCACATAGGCATGGCCGTAGCGATAAATGCCCTTTTTTTCGCCCAGGGCCCTGGCCACCGCCTGCCCCAGGGTAATGCCGATATCCTCAACGGTATGGTGGTCATCAATGGCAACATCTCCCGTCGCCTTTATGGCCAGATCCACCAGGCCGTGACGGGCGATCTGATCGAGCATGTGCTCCAGAAAAGGCACGCCCGTCTCGCATTCACAGCGACCGCTGCCATCGAGATCGACGGTCACGGTGATTCGGGTTTCGAGGGTATCGCGACTGACCGTCGCACTGCGTGTTGTCATGGCGTCACTCGATAGTTGAGGCTCGCTGGCCAGCGCGGAAAAGTGCGTTATTATACGGTCGCACCGGGTGCCCCGCCAACCAAGTGGGGCGCCCGCCGCCAATGGAATAGCGAAAAGATCAGGGGATGGACCGTTCATGCGCAACATTATGAAAATCCTGCTCGGCACGGTGCTGGTCGTCATTCTGCTGGCGGGCGGCGTTCTCGCCTATGTCGTCCTGGTGTTGGACCCCAACGATTACAAGTCTCATATTCAGGAACTGGCTGGCAAACAAGGCGTCAAGCTGGAGATTAGTGGCGATCTCGGCTGGCGGCTTTTCCCTAATCTCGCCTTGCGCGTCGGCGAGACGCGAATAAGTAGTGACGACCCGGCCATTCCCGAGACGCGTTTCGACGATGCCCAACTGAGTCTGGCCTGGCGGCCACTGCTCAAGGGTAAAATCCAGGTTCACGCCGTGACCATCGACGGTGCCGACCTTACCATCACCGATCAGCAACAGGGCAAAACCACGGCCGGGGCGCCGGTGGCGGCCGCCAAACCCGCCGAGAAGAATACGGCTAATGGCTTTGCGATAGCGATTGATTCCTTCACGGTCAAAAACAGCCGCATCAAGCTAGCCGAGCAAAACATCGAACTCAGCATATTGAATTTTGAGAGCAAGGATATCAATTTGCACGGTGAAACTTTTCCGGTCAGTCTCGCTGTCGAATATCAAGACTCGAAGGTAAAAAAACCAGTCGCTATAAAGGTGAACGGAGAATTTGGCCTGAATATCGACCGTGAAGAGCTGGTTTTGAAGTCGGTCGAAATAAATATCGCGGACCTGAGTCTCACCACCGATACCATGGTTACCCAGATCCGAAGCAAGCCCGTGGCCAATGGCTCGGTAAAACTGGCGGCAACCAACCCGCGGCAGCTGTTAGGCGACCTGAATATCGACTTGCCCCCACTACCCGATAAAGAAGCCCTCAATCGGCTTCGTTTCGAAACGGACTTTTCCGCGTCGGCGGAACAGATAAAGCTCAGGGATCTTGTGTTCGTGCTCGATCAAACCACTATCAGCGGCCAGCTTGGCCTGAAGCTTCAGCCGCCCAAAGCTCTGGCAATCGTGGTCAAGGGCAACCACATTGACCTGAATCGCTACCTGACAACGGAAGACGCTACCGAAGCCGGTACGGCAAAATCGGCACGTCAAGTCCAGGCGGCTGCCCCCGTCTTCGCCCCCCTGGCCGCACCCTTGACCTTTCTCGATGGCGGCTCCAGTACGCTCGATGTCACCTGGGATAGCCTGAAAACGGCTGGCCTGAACGTAACGGACATCCATCTCGTTGGCGCGAGCGCCGGCAGCACGATCAATATCAAGGATTTTTCCGCCAAAACTCTCGGCGGTGCGATAGTGGCGAAAATCAAGCTCGGTCAACTCACCGGCAAAAACCCCAGTGCCAGTTTCAACGCACAGCTCACCGATATATCCCTGGAGGAAGCCAGCCGCACCTTCGCGGATAACGCCGATATTGAAGGACTACTCAGCGCGGAGGTAAACGGCCAATCCAGTGGCGCAACCACCGATCAATTGTTTGACCGTTTGAGCGTCCAGGGAACCATGACCCTAGTCGAACCCGCGCTCAAAAAGATTAATATCGAGAAGAGTTACTGCGACCTCGCGGCCCTGGTGGAAAAAATCCCGCGCCGGGAAACATGGCCCCCGGGCACCCGGCTCAACAAAACCGAGGGCCGGTTCAGTATGCGCGGCCGTTCTCTGCTACTCGACAATCTGGATACCGGCGTCGGCAACCTGACGCTCGCCGCCAACGGCGAGATCGATTTCGGCGCCGGGACTTTCAACGTACTCGCCACTACACGTCTCAATGGCGATCGCACCAGCGAAAACGGCTGTGTGGTAGAGAGCACGAAATTGCGCAACCGCGACATCCCGCTGCGCTGCAAGGACTCTTTCGCCAAGGCTGGAGCCGGCAGCTGCCGCCCCGACGGCGATATCGTCAAGAAACTGGCCACTGACAAAATTCTGGAGAAGATCGGTGATAAGAGCAGACTCAATGAAGAGACGGGCAAAACTGTCGAAGGTCTGCTCAAGGGGCTGTTTGACCGCTAGCGCCGTCAGCCAACGGCCACTGCCATTGAAGTGGGCCGGCGAGACCACTCCATGAGCTTCACCCGCGAGCTGCTAAGCTGGTATGACCGCCACGGCCGCCACGACCTGCCCTGGCAGCACGACGTTAATGCCTACCGGGTCTGGCTCTCGGAGATCATGCTGCAACAGACGCAGGTAACGACCGTCATCCCTTACTTTGAACGCTTTATCGAGGACTTCCCCACTGTCGAGGCCCTCGCCGCGGCATCCCAGGATGAAGTCCTGCACCGCTGGACCGGCCTGGGCTACTACGCTCGGGCCCGCAATCTGCACCGCAGCGCCAGGATCGTGGCCAAACATCACGGCGGGCAGTTCCCCGACGACCTGGAAATCTTGCGAGGTCTGCCCGGGATCGGCCGCTCCACCGCGGGAGCCATATTGGCGATAGCCTTTGGCAAAAAGGCCGCCATTCTTGACGGCAATGTCAAACGGGTACTATCACGCTATCACGCCGTCGAAGGCTGGTCTGGGGCCAGCGCCGTGCAAAATGAACTGTGGCAACTGGCGGAAACCCACACCCCCAACAGCCGCAGTGCCGACTACACCCAGGCCATCATGGATCTGGGCGCGACGCTATGCACGCGCCGCAAACCGGACTGCCCGGCCTGCCCCCTCAAGGACGACTGTCAGGCCCGATTACGCGACCAGGTGGATCGCTATCCCGCCCCAAGGCCGGTCAAAACGCTACCCCTGCGCAGCTGTTACTTCCTGATCCTGATCGACACCGACGGCCGGGTACTGCTGCAACAGCGCCCGCCCGCGGGCCTCTGGGGCGGCCTCTGGTGCTTTCCACAGTGCCCTGACAGAGCGATGATCAGCAAAACCTGTCAAAGTCTGGGCGTCGTCGGTAGTGCTGATCAAGGGGCCGAACGGGACCTGGAAGCAAACTATCATTTTGCACCCCGACAGCGACACACCTTCAGCCACTACCAACTCGACTATATCCCCGTGTTTATCGCAACTGGCGCCAGAGGACAGCACCACAGTGGCGCCATTGCCGAGAACAACCTGGCCTGGGTATTCCCGGAAGCGCCGGGAGCGCTGGGTTTGCCGAGACCCGTGCAGCACCTGCTGAATACCATCGGCACCGGAAGGTGCACGGCCGTGGCATCGGTAAGCGATTAAAATCCCGGTAGAATCAGCCTGGGACCTTGTGTCCCGAGGAGCAAATTCATATTCTGCCGCGCTGTACAGGATTCAGTAACGAGGTAATATCGTGAGCCGCACCGTCTTTTGTCGCAAATACCAGCAGGATCTCCCAGGCTTGGAGGCTCCTCCCTTTCCGGGCCCCCTGGGTGAGGACATTTTCAATTTCGTATCCAAAAAGGCCTGGCAGGAATGGCTGGAACATCAGACCCGGCTGATTAACGAGAAACAGCTGAACATGATGGATATGACCGCGCGAACCTACCTTGCCGAACAACGCCAGCGCTTCCTGTCCGGTGAAAGTGTCGACGAAGCCGAAGGTTACATTCCCAAATCAGACTGAGTTTGAATGCCGCGGCGGCTGCGCGACATAATCCGGATACGGCGGCTTGACGCCATACCTGGCAAACGGTTTAATACGCGCCTCTCGCGGCCCAGGTAGCTCAGTCGGTAGAGCAGAGGACTGAAAATCCTCGTGTCGGTGGTTCGATTCCGCCCCTGGGCACCACATCCGACACCTCGCTGTATCCCCTGAATATTTTTTTGGGGTTAACAATTGCAGGTTACGCTTCCAGCGCGCTTTACCGCGATACCAGGATCGTCATCAGCCGGACCGGTGCGGCAAGCTGACTCTGGCAATGACCAAGGTCGGCTCTCCTTTTTACCGGAGCCAGGACTCATCGATTAACGAGCAATGCCCTGGCACAAACACAGGCGCCCACGCATTCGCACCCCATTTGCTGGCGGCCATAAAAAAACCCCGGCTCTGACCGGGGTTTTTTTATACAACCGGCTACCGCGCTTAATCGTAAACGATAACACCACGGGCATTTTTACCGGCCTCGAGGTCTTCGAAGGCCTTCACCGCTTCGTCAATGGTGTAGGTGTTGGTGACCATGCGATCGAGGTCCAGTTTGCCGCGCTTGTACAACTCGAGGTATTTTGGGAAATCCACCTTGAACTCCGCGCCTCCATACATGGAGCCCTTGAAAGTTTTGGCAGTGAGGGGAAACATGAGCGCATTGAGTTCCAGCTTTTGATTGACCTTGCCAACACCGACGACAGTCATGGTGCCCCCGCGTCGTGTAGCTTTCTGGGCCTGATCCACGACGGCGGGGATGCCGATAGCCTCAAAGCCGTAGTCAACTCCGATGCCACCGGTCAGATCCATGATCGCTTTGACCGGGTCACCGCTGGCGTTGACGCTATCGGTGGCACCCACTTCCCGGGCGATAGCCAGTTTTTCGTCGGACAGATCGACGGCGATAATACGCGCCGCGCCCGCGATCCTGGCACCCTGAATGATGGAGAGGCCGACACCACCGGCACCGAAGACGGCAACCGTGCTGCCGGGTTTGACCTCGGCGGTTTTCAGCGCCGCGCCAACTCCAGTGGTCACGCCACAGCCCACCAGAGCGGCGGCTTTCATATCGATATCAGCATCGATTTTGACCAGGCACATAGACGGAACAACGGCATATTCGGCCATGTTACCTAGAAACTGCATGACGTTGAGATCCTTGCCGTCCTTGTGGACTCGGCAGGTGCCATCCATCATTTTTCCATCCGGGGTGCTCTTGAGACACAGGTAGGGCTCGCCACGCAGGCAGTGAAAGCAGTCGCCGCAATTGGGCACGAAAGACAGGGTAACGTGATCGCCGGGAGCTACATTGGTGACCTTGGCGCCCACTTCCTCAACGATGCCCGCGCCTTCATGGCCCAGGACCATCGGAAAGGGCACCGGAATGGTGCCATTGATCACCGAAAGATCGGAGTGGCAGATACCCGTCGCCTTCATTTTTACCAGCACCTCATCGGCTTTGGGGGGATCGAGCGTTACTTCCTCAACGCTATAATCATTGAGTCCGCGCGCTACCACTGCCTTCATTGTTCTCATCTCATACTCCTATCTAGGTTGCCATGGTCTGTTTGCCACCAGGGGCGACAGAATTCGGCGGTGGAGTTTACCACTACCATGGACAAGCGCCTACGAAGACCCGGCGGGGGACTAACGAGTGTCAACAGTGCGCCGATCTGGTGCTATGCTGATTCGAGGGGCTTATTCCCTCCCTTTGATAATACGCCCGGGTACAAAACTATCACTCTAAACCAATGACCAATCAGGAGGCTGTATGCAGGAACTTACTACCAAGGTGTTCGCGGACGATTTTGTCTTTCTCGAAGGCCCGCGCTGGCGTGACGGCAAGCTGTGGACATCGGACATGCATGGCCACGCCGTTTATACCCTCAACATGGACGGCCAGCGGGAAAAAGTGGTGGACGTTCCGGGGCAGCCCTCCGGAATCGGCTTTTTGCCGGATGGCACGCCATTGATCGTCTCGATGCATGACCGCAAGTTAATGAAACTGGTGAACAGCGAGTTGGTGCTGCATGCCGACCTGTCGGTGCTCTGCCCCTATGAAATCAATGACATGGTCGTTGATAAAAAAGGCAACGCCTACATCGGCAATATCGGCTTCGATCTGTTCAAAAAGGAAAAATTCAAGCCCACCAACTTTGTCCTGGTCACTCCCCGGGGCGAAATCCGGGAAGTCGCCACGGATCTCGCCGTACCCAATGGGCCCGTAGTGACTCAGGATGGCAAAACGCTGATCGTTGCCGAATCCTGGGGCAAGCGCTTGAGTGCTTTTGACATTGCCGATGACGGGACACTGACTAACCGTCGTATCTTCGCCGACCTGGGGGATGCGGCCCCGGATGGCATCTGTCTCGATGCCGAAGGTGCGGTGTGGGTGGCGGTGTTCAATCAGGATAACTTTATTCGCGTCCGCGAAGGTGGCGAGATCACCCACCGGGTCAAGGTCGTCGACCGCTTCCCGGTGGCCTGCACCCTGGGCGGACCGGATGGACGGACGCTGTTTGGCCTGACCTATCAGGGTTCAATCCAGGATATCGGCAAGGGCAAGGCCGCGTCACGTATCGAGATTGCCCACGTTGACGTGCCCGGGGGAGGTTCACCCTGAGTGACTTAAAGCCTCGCCAGGATTAACCAAGCAAAGCGAGCGGCGAAAATAAAAATAAACATCAAAAAAAGGCCGACGTGGTAATCGGCCTTTATTTTGTTGTGCAAATCAGCTAACGAACACTGCCTGGCAAATTATTGGGGTGGCTGACGGGGATCGAACCCGCGACAACAGGAATCACAATCCTGGACTCTACCAACTGAGCTACAGCCACCATTGAAACGATTACTTTTCCCGGTCGATTTATTATCGATGGCCTTATTATCGATGACCGGCCTTTTTCCCCCTATTAGCCTGACACCGATTCGCCTGACACCTATTACGCTGGCAAATAGCGTATCAAACAAACCGGCCTGAGCAGACCGAGCAAAAGTGGCGCGCCCGGCAGGATTCGAACCTGCGACCCACGGCTTAGAAGGCCGTTGCTCTATCCAGCTGAGCTACGGGCGCTCATCCGTTACTCCCCACCGGCACACACGCCTCTCACCTTACTCGCCTGGTCGGGGAAGAGGGATTTGAACCCCCGACATCCTGCTCCCAAAGCAGGCGCGCTACCAGACTGCGCTATTCCCCGAAATGCCTTCCCGCGAGAAGGCGCGCATGATAACGCTGGTCGCCGGGACGGTCAATTGAACCACGCTTCTCAGGATAGCGACAGCATGAGAAAATAAGCCGCTTTACGACAAGCTAAATAACGATGGAGCAACATGCCTGGCATTATTCTCGACGGCAAGGCCCTGGCCCAGAAAAGCGAAGCGGCGTTTGCGCGGCGCGTCGCCCGGCTAAAAGCGGCAAACCACAACAAGCCGCCAATTCTGGCGACCATACTGGTGGGCGATGACCCGGCTTCCGCCACCTATGTGCGGATGAAGCAAAGCGCCTGCAAGCGCGTGGGTATGGATTCCGTGGCTGTCGAGTTACCCAGCCATACCACGACTGAAGAGTTGCTGGGCGAAATCAATAAGCTTAACGCCCACCCCGATTGCCACGGCATTTTGTTACAGCACCCCGTACCTGAACACATCGACGAGCGTAGTTGTTTTGACGCCATCGACCTGCCCAAGGATGTGGATGGCGTCACCTGTCTCGGCTTTGGTCGCATGGCCATGGGTGAGCGCGCCTACGGATCCGCCACACCTCAGGGCATCATGCGGCTGCTGGATGCCTACGACATACCCCTGGAGGGCAAACACGCCGTGGTCGTTGGGCGCAGCCCGATTCTCGGCAAACCGATGGCCATGATGCTGCTGAACCGTAATGCGACCGTGACCATTTGCCATTCCCGCACCCGCGGGCTGGCCGATACAATCCGGCAGGCAGATATTGTGGTTGGCGCCGTGGGCAAACCCGAGTTTATCCGTGGCGAGTGGATTAAATCCGCCGCCGTGGTGATAGATGCGGGTTATCATCCGGGTAACGTCGGAGATATCGAGCTGGCGGCCATCGCTGACAGGGCTGCCGCCTACACGCCAGTCCCCGGCGGCGTTGGCCCCATGACCATTAATACCCTGATCATGCAAACCCTGGAAGCAGCTGAAACCGCTTATTCCAGGCGTTGACGCCTCCCAAAAGAAGGTATTTTTTAGTGTTTAGTTACGTAGACGAGACCATTCGCGAACAACTGGTCCGCAATCACCAACTGATTGATCTGAGCGCGGAAGGCAAGGAAATCACCGCTGGCGAAGCACCGGTTATCTCGATGCTGGGGCCGGTCACCATTCCACGCATGCTTGACGGCGAGGAAATTCCCCTCGAATGGTATCCCTTTGTGCGACGGCTGGAATTGTCCCATGTACTGGAAGCCGCCCGGGAAGTTACCGACGGCCAAAGTGCCGCCTTCCGCGAGCTACTACAGGCCAATATGTCGGTGAACTCGGTATTTGCCCTGCCTGGCTTTCGGGAGCAGCAAAACCCGCTGGTACGCATCCATTCATGCTGCCTCACTGGCGATATTTTCGGATCCATGCGCTGCGACTGCGGCCCGCAACTCTCCGCCGCATTCTCACAACTGAAAAAGGCCGGCGGCGGCGCGGTGGTTTACATGTCCGGTCACGAAGGGCGCGGTATTGGCCTCTGGGCCAAGGCCATCACCTACCTGCTTCAGGATGCTGGCCAGGATACCTTCGAGGCCAATGTCTCCCTGGGACTGCCCGAAGACTCGCGGGATTTTTCCGATGCGGCAGTAGTTCTTCGCTACCTCCTCTCCGGTCGTCCCATCCGTCTGTTGTCAAACAACCCCCAGAAGCGCGAACATTTGGAACAGGGCGGACAAGCCGTATCGGAAGTAGTACCCCTGGTCACCGGACTTTCCGAGCACAATATTCGCTATATCCGCTCCAAGCGCAGTAAGGGTCATACGCTACCCGAAGATATTTAAGCACCTTAAAGGCCGGTGAATCAGGGTATGAACCCAAACAGGCTGGTCGCGCACCGCGGCTATCAAGCGCGTTATCCGGAAAATACCCTGCTGGCCCACCGTCAGGCTATCGCCGCGGGCGCGCTGTTTCTGGAAACGGATATTCAGTTCAGTGCCGATATGCAACCGATTCTGTATCACGACCTCGACCTCAAGCGGGTCAGCGCTGAGAGGGGCAAAACCATTGACCACTCCCTGCAAAGCCTGGAGCGATTTTCCGCCTTTGAACCCGGGCGCCTGGGCCGGCAATTTATCGATGAAAAAATCTCCCCCCTGTCCGCGCTGGTCGCCGAGCTGGCGCTTCATCCGGCAATTACCGCCTATATCGAAGTCAAGGAAGAAGCCATCCGTTTTGCCGGTATCGAAACCGCCTACACCGCCATCAGCCAGTGTCTGAATCCGGCCGCAGCGCAGTGCTGTCTGATCAGTTTTGACTATGACTTTATCCTGCATGCCAGAAACGCCGGCTGGGGTCGCTGCGGAGTGGTGATAAAAAAATGGCGCGATCTGGAACTGCCGCTCATCCACGCAATTGGTCCGGAGAGCATTTTCTGTAATTACAAAAATATTCCCCGCAAGGCCGTATTAAACACACTGAATGCGGAGCTGGTGATATATGAGATCGCCGATGCCGCGAAGGCCACCCAGTGGCTGGAACGTGGCGCCGCCAAAATCGAGACCTTTGATATTGGTTTAATGCTCAGGGCCTAGCCCTGCGCGCGGGAGGCCTGGTAATCCTGAAACCGATCTATCGGCCCACCCGGAAATTTCGGCAATCCCTCTTCCCTTGACACTGGTCAATGTCCCACCCTCGCCAGCCGGCTAACCTAGGCACCGACCAGCAATGAGGAGGCATCGGATGAGCGAAAACCTGTCGGACAAACAAACCTGGACACGCCTGGCCATCACCATCGGGACACTGATGGCCGTGATGGTCGCGGCCATAGCCATCTCCATCGTGATAGGTGGTTAGGGCCGGTTCACACTAACCGCGAGAAGATACGGGAGACGACTGACAGGCTGCTTTCCCAGGCCCCTGCTAATTCCCAATCCTCTATTTGAAAAGTCGTCTCGCCGTCCAGACGATACCTGAGTGCCGCGACCGTTTTTTTACTAACGTTTCGGTACCAGAATTATTTGTCAAACCCCGACCTGATTTAACAGCCAGCCCAAGACCAGAACCTGGGGCACACAAACCAGCGGTAGAAACAGTGCTATTTTCCAGGATTTAGTCGTATCCCGTAACACCATGATTTCAGTGTAGTCGGTAGCAATACCCGCCATCAGGAAAGCAAAACCGTTGCCGGGGGCACCCGCCCGCGTCACCAGATCGGCGGCGATGGGTGTTGATCCCTCCGAGCACACCTCGATAATCGTCGCTGCCAGAAGAGTCATCAGCAAGCCCAGGGTGGTGGGCCCGAACAGCGTTGAATAGGTGTCCATGGGCACGAAGGCGCGAATCGCTGCCGCCAGCACCAGGCCAAAAAATAACCAGCGAAACACCATGCGCGAGTCTTTTAAACCATCCCAAAGAACCGCGGCCACGCCTTTTGGTGTGATTCTTGTCGATCGTACCAGTTGCATCAGCGCCGGCATAAGGGGCACCACCTGGTCATGGTGATTTTGAACCGGGTTATCGGGCAGCCTCCCCCGGGCCACCAGGGCATCAAAAATCAGTCCGCTGCACAGGCCGATCAGCAGTGACAGGAGCACGTATATAACCGTCCATTGCAGGCCGATCAGCGCTACCATGATGATTGTGAGAGACAGGGAATTCCAGGGACTTGCGACCAAAAAGGCGATCACCTGCCCCAGGCTTGCACCCCTTTCATAGAGTTTGACGCCAACCATCAAAATGCCGTGACTGCAAAGATCCAGCAGCAAGCCGGCAAGAGTCGCGCGCGCGATTCCCTTGACCGTTCGGCCCCTGCCCAGGGCTGAAGTCACGACTTCGCGCGGCACCCTGTCCAGCAGTCCGACAAAAATCACGGCCGCGGCCAGGCCCCACCACATTTTATTCATCAGTTCGAAAATACCGCTGCTCATGACATGCAACCACAAGGGCATACTTGCCCACTGATCAGCGACCAGCGCCAGCAAGTAACACAGCAGCGTGATGCAGCCTGAAATAATCAGCAGGTAATCGGGCCTGCTCCGGGGCGCATGGCAGCTGGCCGACTCGTCCGCGACAGTTGCTTCATCATGGCAAGGTTTGCCCATACCCGTAGTCTCTTCTTAAGGTGCCTTGTAATTACTGTTACTGTAGCGATCAGTCGCTCCCTCCCCGGCAACGAAATCGGTGATTGCGCAGCTAACGTGTTCTTCGTTGGGACAGGCCGTTATCAATTCGTTCAACATCCGATGTCTGGTCTCCAACTCAGCCATTTGTTGTTCCACTACCACCAGTTACCGTTAGTTGATCCACGACGAGGGTATGAATCGAAGCACCCTGGCGTCGAGGGTTTTCATATAGCGAGAGCAGTTGGCAGGACTGATCGATGGCAAATCCAACCTGGCGTACCTGGCGTAGAAGCTTGAGGCTGGCGAGATCGGCTTTGCTAAATACACGGCAACCATTTACTCCCCGTATGGTGTGGAGCGGCAGCCCGACGCTTTTACAATAACGACTGGGGTCCGCGCCGAAACCACTGGCTTGGGCAATTTAACCAATCTGGATTGTGGCCTCCGGAGGCGAAACCAGGGACAGTGACCTCAATGTAAACCTTGGGGCTACTAACTAGAAGGTCAAGCGCCGGAAATAAAAATAATCACCCGCCGGAAAATTCCTCCGGACCAGCTGGATTGCTATCCGGCAAGTGGGGTTTCGCGAAGCAATTAAACGCGAATATCCAGGTAAGACCGCACAATTTTTCGGATAGCCAGGGCATCGGCTGCCGTTCGAAAATCGTTGCCCCCCGCCCGTATCAGGCACCTTCTTTATCTGAATTTGCTCAAGCACCAGGTGCAGGACGCGGAAGAGGAAGGCCAACCACACCAGGGTCATGAAAAAATAGACAAAATCGGTTCGTTTACGGTATTACCGGGACTCAAATTCAACGGCGGGAGTAAAGTCAAAAGACGCTGCTAATAACCCGCAGCCCCCAATCATCCTCTTTTGCGACCCAGTAGCGTCAGAAACTGCTCAATCGAGGCCAGTTCGAAACCGGCGTGTAATTTATCGCGAGCCGCCAGATCACGGATATCCTCAATCGTGAACCAGTCCACTTCCAGAATTTCACTGTAGTCGATACGACCGATCTTGCCTTTAAAGATCGTGCCATAAATCTTGTGCCGGTAGCCTTTGTAGGACCAGTCGCCCACCTCATGCAACTCGTCCAAGTCGGTATCGAGTTCCTCATAGATCTCGCGCCGCGCAGCTTGCGCGGGCTTTTCACCCCAATCGATTCGACCACCGGGCAGACCCCAGATGCCGCTATTAACGCCGTGAATATTATTGTGCACGACCAGCAGAAATTCATCCCTGGACTTCAATATACATCGGGAGGTGCGGTATTTACTGTCACTCATTGTGGCTATTGGTGTATAGGGCATGGGAGAGATCTGAACCGGCATAAAAAGGCCGATCATAATGAAGCCGAATCCATGGGACAAACGCCAATTATACAAGGCGCTGACCATGATGCCACGGCTTATCCCCTAGCCTGTGAAACAAAACTCAATTGCGATTCAGTACCGGCTGGAAAGGTCCAGGATAGGGGATTTTTTTCACATCAGGCCTGCCCACAACACCGAGTTTCGTGGATTAGCACCTCCAGTCTTCGATGAACTCCTCGAAACTGACACTCCTTAATATCTTCTCGCCGTCCCCGAGGACATCGAAGATCATACCGTCTCCCGCGCGCATACTGAAAAACACCAGCGATCCGTCGGGGCCGGCATATTCCATGTGCGCTTCGCCACCCGCTTTATTGGCGTAATCACCCGCGCGACGCACTTTATGGACCGCTTCGCCATTGATGGTTTCAATGGTGTGATGTTCACCCGCCAGAATCAACGATGTGGTATCGGCCAGATGACGATGAAAATGGCAGTACGAATTCGGCGCCCAGCGACCTACGAAATCGACAGTTTTAGTCTCCGGGACAACCCCCAGAAACCCTATCGCATAGTCGATCGGATAGTCGAAACGGGGATCCGCCTGGTATTGAATCCAGTCAATTGAACCGAAATCAAAATCGAGTGCCTGGGGAATTACCAGTCCGGCCTTATGGGCCATATCAAATCACCTCGCGCCATCAATAAATTTTCAACCCGGTTGGGCGGCCACTAAAGCGCTCGCTACATAAAGCGCTCCAGTGACAGGAAAATAAAGGTTCATACCGGCAGGCGAAGCTAGCGATCCTTCGCAAGCCCCGACAGACTACCCTCCTTGCGCCAGTCCTCCAGTATCTTGAAAAACTCGATCGGCCCGCCGCCATACTGGTTGGTGAGGAAATTATTTTTATTGACCCCGCCCTTACCTTCATTGTTGTAATAACCGGGGGTACAGGCGGCGTAAAAATCGGTATTGTTGTGCGCCTTTTGCTCGATGACCTGACACCAAAGGTCTTCAGCGTCCTGAGTGACCTCAATGGCGCTAATACCGTTTTTCAGGCAGTGATCGACCACGTAGGCAATATGCATGGCCTGCTCGTCCAGGGTATGAGGCAGACTGACCGTCAAACCAGTCTGAAACAAACCCATGAAAAAACAGTTGGGAAAATCATGGCTGAAAAGCCCGTGCATGGTTGCAGGACCATCCGCCCACTTTTCCCCAAGCAGGGTGCCGTTCCTGCCGACAAGGTCAAAACCGGAGGCGCTGGTGAAACTGGTGCCGGTCTCGAAGCCCGTGGCAATAATCAGACAATCCAGTTCATAGACCTTGTCGTCGATCACCACGCCCTGCTCGTTGATCTGCTCGACGCCTCTGCCGTCGGTATCGACCAGGGTCACGTTCGGCCGATTAAAGGTTTTCAGGTAATCGTCATGGAAACAGGGGCGCTTACAAAAAGGCCGATAATACGCTTTGAGTTTGGAAGCAGTGTCCTTGTCAACCACGATGGCGTCGACGCGTGCCCGAATCTCTTCCATTTTCTGCAAGTCGGTGAGCTCCTTGAGGGCGGCTTTTTCCTCCGGGGACATTTTCGCTCGGGCGGCGTTATCGCGCATGACGCCAATCTGGCGACCGAAAAGATCCGTCCAGCCATCGGCCACCAGATCCTCTTCCTGATAACCGCCGTTGGTGATGATATTGAAATTTTCCATACGCCGGGCTTGCCAGCCGGGCTGCAATGACTCCACCCATTTGGGATTGGTCGGGTGATTGCCGCGCACATCGATGGCCGAGGGTGTCCGCTGGAAGACATATAACTCTTTCGCGTATTCGCCCAATGCGGGAATGCACTGAATCGCCGTGGGACCAGTGCCGATAATGCCTACCCGCTTGTCCTTCAGGTTTACCAGATTGCCATTAGTGTCACCGCCGGTGTAATGGTAGTCCCAACGGGAGGTGTGAAAAGTATGGCCTTTAAACGAGGTGATGCCGGCAATACGCGGCAATTTCGGTTTCGCCAGTATGCCGGTTGCCATGGGTACGAAACGGGCCTTGATCGTGTCTCCCCAATTGGTGCTCAATATCCAGCGCTTGCTGTCCTCATGCCAGCGCATTTCCGTAACGGTGGTCTGCATCAAGGCGCCATCGTAAAGGTCATACTGTTTGGCGATGGCCAGACTATGATCGAGAATTTCCGGCCCGAAGGAGTATTTTTCCTTGGGAATGTAATTGAGTTTTTCCAGCAGCGGCAGGTAGAGATAGGATTCCACATCACACTGGGCGCCGGGGTAACGGTTCCAGTACCAGGTACCGCCAAAATCCCCGCCTTTTTCGATGCAACAGATGCTTTTGACGCCGGCTTCCCGCAGATGGGCACCGACCAGAAGCCCGCCAAAACCACCGCCAATAATGGCCACATCGACTTCTTTTTCGATCGGCTCACGGCTAAAACCCGGCTCCACGTAAGGGTCGACATCGAAAACATCCAGTTCACCACTCAATTCCTGGTATTGGGCGAAGCCCTCCGGACGAATTCGCTTGTCCCGCTCGTAGGCGTATTTGTCGCGCAGCATATCGGGATCAAAACCCAATTTGCCTGAAGCCAGTTTTTCCGCTACCGGGCTATCCGGCGGGAAATCCGAAAATTTTCTCAGTGGTTTGATAGCCATTGTCTTGTCTCCCTATGCCAATTTTTAACCTTGATTTTTCTTGCTGACCTTATTGACCCAACCTTGATTAACGGAGGTTCAAAGTGCAGCCATATTCATAAGTGGACTGCCGAGAGGAAACCGGCGTCCGGCTTCTTTCCCGTTCACACAAAAAACCCCGGACGTCTGTATTACCGCCGGGGTTGGTTTGAAAAATAACAGTTCGGCGCCACGGCATCGGATCAGTGGCGCCAGCGTGGATCTGTTATTTGATCTCCATTCCCCGCAGGTTGCCCTCTTCGCGCCATTCCTGGAGTATCTCAAAGAACTTCACCGCGCCACCGCCATACTGACCGGAAATAAAGCCGTTTTTGTTGGCCTTACCGCCCTCGTTGTTGTAGTAACCCGGAGTACACTGGGCCAGCAACTGCTCGGTTTTATCGCCATAGCTGTCACAGGTGGCGCACCACTCGTCCTCGCCTTCCTGGGTGGCTTCGACTGTTTGCGCGCCGCGTTTCCTGACCTGGTCGACGATGTAGGCCATCTGACTGGCCTGCTCGTCAAGCATATGGGTCGCGTTCGGCGTGACCCCAGTCTGGGTAAAACCGAGGACAAAACAGTTGGGAAAGTCGTGGGTAGTCAGGCCGTGGTGGGTGCGCAGGCCATTGGCCCACTTCTCGCTCAACCTGGTGCCGTTTTTACCAATCAGATCATAACCGGACTGACTGGTATAGCTGGTGCCGACCTCGAAACCGGTGGAGAAAATCAGGCAATCGACCTCGTATTCAACGCCGTCAACGATCACCCCTTTCTCGGTAACCTCGTCGACACCCTGCCCATTGGTGTCCACCAGCTTGACACTGGGGCGATTGTAGGTCTGCAGATATTCATCGTGAAAGCAGGGGCGCTTGCAGAATTGACGGTAATAGGCCTTGAGCTTTTCGGCCGTTTCCTGATCCTCGACGATGGCCGCGGCCCGATCACGAATCTCCTGCATTTTTTGGAAGTCGGCAATCTCGAACACCTCGTCCTTCTGCTCCGGTGTCAGGGCATTGATGTCGCCAACAACGATGCCGCCGACATTGCGAAAGATATCGGTCCAACCGTCACCGACCATATCGTCATCGGTATAGCTACCACCGAGCGTACGGTTGAAGTTTTCAACCCGGCGCTTATGCCAGCCGGGCGTCAACTTGGCCTTCCAAGCCGGGTCGGTGGGCGCGTTGTGACGGGCATCCACCGAGGACGGCGTACGCTGGAACACAAACAGCTGTTTTGCATCCTCGCCGAGGTGGGGAATACACTGAATGGCCGTCGCGCCGGTACCAATGATGCCGACGCGCTTGTCATTGAGCTTGGTCATGCCGCCATCCGGACTCCCGCCGGTGTACTCGTAGTCCCAACGGCTGGTGTGGAAGGTATGGCCCTTGAATTTTTCGATGCCGGGAATACCGGGCAGCTTGGGCCGGGTTAGCGGACCATTGGCCATGGCGATAAACTGCGCTTTCATGGCATCGCCGCGATTGGTGTGAATGATCCAGCGGCTGATGCTGTCATCCCACTCGATCTCGGTCACCTCGGTCTGGAAGCAGGTGTCCCGGTAAAGATCGTAGTGCTTGGCGATATTGATGCTGTGTTGCAGCAGTTCAGGGGCGTGGGCGTAGCGCTCGGTAGGCACGTAATCGAGCTCGTCCAGCAAGGGCATGTATACATAGGCTTCAATATCGCACTGGGCGCCCGGATAACGATTCCAGTACCAGGTCCCGCCAAAATCGCCAGCCCGGTCGATCACGCGGATGCTCTCGACGCCGATCTCCCGCAAGCGGGCGCCGGCAAGCAGTCCACCATAGCCACCGCCGATAATGGCGAATTCGACCTCGTCGGTCAGTGGCTCGCGCTCAATGGGCTCGGCGTAGTGATCCACCATGAACTCCTTGAGCTCCCCCGTGGCATCGCGGTATTGGCCAAAACCTTCTTTTTTGATGCGCTTGTCACGCTCGTGGTTATATTTTGCTCGCAGTACATTCGGATCGAAACCCAGCTCGGCCGGGTCGGTGGTATAGGGTTTTGCTGTACTCATAGGACTATCCCCTTAATTTGGAAATCGAAAATTTTAAACGTTATAAAACTGAACTCGGTATTTATGACACAATCCTAGGTGATTTCAAGGCCCCGCAATTGACCCTCGTCACGCCAGTCCTCCAGAATTTTGAAAAAGGCCACCGGGCCACCGCCGTACTGGCCAGCCAGAAAGCCATTGCCACCATTACCTTTACCTTCGTTATTGTAATAACCCGGCGTGCACTCAGCGTAGAACTTCTCCCCCGCTCCGGCCAGACGATGAATCTCGGCCACCCAGGACGCCTCGGCCTCCCGAGAGGCTTCAATGGTCTCGACTTTGTTCTCCACACCGTGCCCAATAACGTAGGCAATGTGTTTGGCCTGCTCATTGAGGGTATGGGGGACGTTGGCGGTGTAACCCGTCTGGGTAAAACCGACAAAGTAGGCGTTGGGGAAACCATGGCTGTGCATGCCATGAAACGTAGCGAGGCTGTTCGCCCATTTTTCCTTCAGCGAGGTGTCATTTCGCCCGATCACGTCGTAACCGGACTGACTGGTGTAATTGGTACCCACCTCAAAACCGGTGGCGAAAATCAGGCAGTCCAGTTCGTATTCCTTGCCATTGGCGACAACGCCGGTCTCGGTGATCCGTTCAACACCCTGCCCCAGCGTATCCACGAGGGTGACATTGGGGCGATTAAAGGTATCGAGATATTCATCGTTGAAACAAGGTCGTTTACAGAACTGGCGGTACCAGGGTTTTAAGGCCTCGGCGGTGGCCTTGTCCTTGACCAGATAATCCGCGCGGGCCCGAATCTGCTCCATTTTCTGGAAATCAGCGAGTTCCATGGCCAGCTCCTGATCCTCGGAACTCATTTTCGTGCCATCATTGGCCGATAGTATGGTTTGCAGGTTGCGGAAGATATCGGTCCAGCCATCGCTGACCAGGTCCTCCTCCTGATGACCACCGGTGGCGATGATATTGAAGTTATCCATGCGCTTCTGATGCCAGCCTGGCTCAAGGCTGTTCACCCACTCGGGGTCAGTGGGGCCGTTGCCGCGGGCGTCGATGGATGAAGGCGTGCGCTGGAAAACATAAAGCTGTTTCGCTCCCGCACCCAGATGAGGAATGCATTGCACGGCGGTAGCGCCGGTGCCGATAATGCCGACGCGCTTGTCGCCGAGCCTGTCCAGCCCCCCTTCGCTGCTGCCACCGGTGTAATTGTAGTCCCAGCGGCTGGTATGGAAGGTGTGGCCCTTGAAATGGTCGATGCCGGGAATTCCGGGCAACTTGGGCCTGGTCAGCAGACCATTGGCCATCACCACATAATGGGCGCGGATCCGGTCACCGCGGTTGGTTGAAATCAGCCAGCGCTTGATGGACTCATCCCAGCGAATCTCCGTGACTTCGGTTTGCAGGCAGGCATTGTTGTAGAGATCGAATTCGCGAGCGATCCGCAGGCTGTAATCGAAGATTTCCGGTTGGAAGGAATACTTCTCCCTGGGCACATAACCCAACTCCTCCAGCAAGGGAAAATAGATATAGGCCTCAACATCGCACTGAGCGCCAGGGTAGCGATTCCAGTACCACGTACCACCAAAGTCTCCGGCCTTGTCGATGATACGAATATCGCTGACGCCCGCCTGACGCAGGCGCACGCCGGCCAGCATGCCGCCGAAACCGGCACCGACGATGGCCACTTCCACTTCATCGGTAAGCGGCTCGCGGTCGATTTCCGACTCTACATAGGGGTCGTCGATATAGTTGGAAAAATCTCCGACCGGACGCTGATACTGATTGAGACCTTCCCTGCGAATGCGCTTGTCACGCTCCTCCGCATACTTCGCCCGCAACACATCGGGATCAAAACCCAGTTTGCCTGGAGCAAACGAGGTTGATGCTGAATTAGTCATTGGAAAATCACTCCCGCATCATCAAAAAACTAAATACTTATATAAATCAGCTAATTAAACATATTTATTAATCTTGTATATAACCTTTTGTCTTTACTGCGTCAGCGTGCCGGCTCAGGGCATGGCGGACAATCGCACCACGCCCCCCGGTCGGGCACCGGTGTCCTCACCGTTATCCATGATCCTTGCACCGGCGACAAATGTCGCGACATAACCGTCCGCCCGCTGAATCAAGCGGGACCCGCCGGCCGGCAAATCGCGAACCACCCGGGGTGCGTGGCTGTTGAGGGACTGAAAGTCAATCAGGTTGATATCGGCCCGCTGGCCAGGAATCAGCTCGCCCCGATCAGTAATACCGTTACGCCGCGCCGTATCACTGGTTTGTTTTCTGACCGCCAGCTCGAGCGGCAGCCCCTGCCGTCGATCACGCGCCCAGTGGGTCAACATGAAGGTCGGCACACCGGCATCGACGATGAAATTACAATGGGCGCCGCCATCGCTACCCCCAAGCATGGATGTCGGGCTGATCAGCATTTCACGGATGGCATCGAGATTACCCTGGGTATAACCGGCGGAGGCATAAAACAGAAAGGCCTGGCCATCGCTTTCCAGCATCATGTCATAGGCCAGCTCGGCCGGCTCCCGACCCTGCTGCCGGGCCAGCGCCGTGACACTGGTGTTGGGATCCGGTTCGTAATTGGGCTTGGCGCCCAGGGCGAAGGTCAGGCGCCAGGGGTTGGCAAAGATATTGGTCCAGGCCGTGGGCGCCGGATCCCTGTCCGCCAGAATACGCGCCTTGACCTCGGGTTTGCGCAACTGCGCCAGACGCTCCTGCCGACTCAGTTTTTTCAGTTCAATAAAACTGGGAAAGCGGGCAAAGGGGTTCTCGCTTTCGAAGCTGAACAGCATGCCCACCGGGCGGCAGGAAATCTGGGGTATCAGGCTCGCCCCGGCCGCATTGGCAGCCTCGGCCAGGCGGAAGGATTCACGCCACAGATCCGGGTCCTTGCCAATCTGACCGGTCAGGTAGGTGATGGGGCAACCACCGCCAATGGAAAGACGCTTCATCAGCGCCAGTTCCTCTGCCTGTGCCCGGGGATCGCCGCTTTCGACGCCGGCGGGAATCACTTCCAGCAATCCGCGCCCGGAATCGCCTATGGCCCTGGCAATAGCCATCAACTCCGCTTCCTTGGCAAAAGTGCCAGGAATGGGCTCGCCCGCGGGCGTCAAATGTATCGCTGTGCGCGAGGTGGAAAAACCCAGAGCACCAGCGGCCATGGCTTCGGACACCAGCCTCGCCATATGTTCAATCTCTTCGGCGGTGGGGTCTTCATCCCGCGCGCCGCGCTCGCCCATGACAAAAGTGCGCAAGGCGCAGTGGCCCATGTAGGCGCCGACATCCACAGCCCTTGGCATACGATCCAGAGCATCGAGATACTCAGGGAAACTGATCCACTGCCAATCGATGCCGGCTTTAAGGGCAGTGGCGGAGATATCCTCCACTGACTCCATGAGCTCTATCATCCAGTCGCGGTGCCCCTCGGCCACCGGCGCGAAGCCGACACCGCAATTACCCATGATCGCCGTGGTCACACCGTGCCAGGCCGAAGGCGTGAGCAGCGGATCCCAGGACGCCTGACCGTCGTAATGAGTGTGGGTGTCAACCCAACCGGGCGTGACCAGCAGCCCGTCGGCGTCGATCGTCTGCTTTGCCCCGCCGCTGATTTTGCCGACTTCGGTGATACGACCGCCGTTAATGGCAACATCGCCGGTATAGGCGGGCTTGCCGGTGCCATCAACGATGGTACCGCCCTTGATAAGCGTATCGTGCATTGTTTATCACCTGATATTTTTTCGAGATACTAGCCTTATCTCTTTGTTTTAAAATAATTATAAAATTAAAAATCAGTTACCAACCGTCTGGATTTGCTCAATGCCAAATTGCGCGGCGGCATTACCACCGAGCATGCGCGCAATGGTGTCATCACTGATACCCGCACTGCTGAGCAGGTCGATGGCTTCCCAGGCACTGGTGGTGTCCTGCTGCGGATAATTAGAACCCCAGACAACCTTCTCCGCGTAGTCCCCGGACAACTGCCGCACCATGCGCTCCTGCGCATCAAAGCCGAGCATGACTTCGCCTTCCTCCCACATGCCTTCGGGATCGGTGCTCA